>DATAYB010000612.1:0-10591 GCA_036272795.1 Pseudonocardia sp. | reverse complement strand
CCCGGCAGCAGGTGCGACACGTCACCGCCGTACTTCGCGACCTCCTTGACCAGCGAGCTGGACAGGAAGCTGTACTCCGGGTTGGTCGACATGAACAGCGTGTCCACCCCGGACAGGCGGCGGTTCATCTGCGCCATCTGTAACTCGTAGTCGAAGTCGGTGACCGCGCGCAGGCCCTTCACGATGGCGTGCAGGTCGTGCTCCTTGCAGAAGTCCACCAGCAGCCCGTGGAACGACGCGACCGACACGTTCGGGCAGTGCGCGACCACCCCGCGCAGCATGTCCATCCGTTCCTCGACGGTGAACAGGCCCTGCTTCTTCTCGTTGACCAGCACCGCGACGACCATCTCGTCGAACAGGCCGGCCGTGCGCTCGATGATGTCCAGGTGGCCGTTCGTCACCGGGTCGAAGGAGCCCGGGCAGACCGCCCGCCTCACCACCGTGGCCTCATGATCCCGAACCGTAACAAAGCCCGATGTGCAGCACGGTGTCACCGTAGCGACGATCACGCCGCGCCCGCAGTGGCTCCGGCCACTCGAACGTCCCTGCCTTCGCCGGGCGCTCGACCACGACCGTCGCGCCCGCGAGCAACCCGTCAGGGTCACCGTCCGGGCCGGCGGGCGGGTCGGTGCCCTCGAGGGCGCCGGCGAGCCAGCCGTTGGCCCAGCCGTCCCGCAGCCAGCCGGCGATCTCGGCGTTCGGCACGGCGTACGGTGGGTCGATCAGCACGACGTCGAAGGCGCGCGGCGCCGGACCGGCCAGCACCGAGCCGGCGGAGGCGACCTTCAGTGTCGCCACGCCGGCCAGGCCGAGGTCTGCCAGGTTGGCGCGCAGGGTGGCGGCCGCCCGGCGGTCGGACTCCACGAACAGCGCGTGCGCCGCGCCGCGCGACAGTGACTCGATGCCCAGCGCGCCCGAGCCGGCGCACAGGTCCAGTACCGAGGCACCGACCAGCCCGGGGCCCGCCTGCAGTGCGCTGAACAGCGCCTCCCGCACCCGGTCGGACGTCGGCCGGGTCCCGCTGGGCGGCACCGCGATCCGGCGGCCGCCCACGGTGCCGGCGATGATCCTGGTCACGTCACCTCACTCCAGCTCCAGGAGCAGGTCGCCGCCCTCCACCTGCTGGACGGAGCCGATGGCCACCCTGGCCACGACACCCTCCTTGGGTGCGGTGATGCCGGCCTCCATCTTCATCGCCTCGATGGTGGCCACGGTCTGCCCGGCGGTGACCTTGTCGCCCTCCGCCACGGCCAGCGTGACCACCCCGGCGAACGGCGCGGGCACGTGCCCCGGGTTGGACCGGTCCGCCTTCTCGGCCGCCTTCACGTCGGTGGTGACCGAGTCGTCGCGCACCTGCACGGGCCGCAGCTGCCCGTTCATCGTGGTCACCACGGTGCGGAAGCCACGCTCGTCGGGTTCGGAGATTGCCTCCAGCCCGATCAGCAGGGTGACCCCGGGCTCCAGCTCGACCTCGTGCTCGCGGTCCGGTTCGAGACCGTAGAAGAAGTCCTTCGTGGACAGCACCGAGGTGTCGCCGAAGGCCTCCCGGTGCGCCTGGTACTCGGCGGCCGGGCCGGCGAACAGCAGCCGGTTGAGCGTCGTGCGCGGCTCGTCGCGCAGGCCACGGCGGTCCGCGATGGACAGCTCAGGTACCTCCTTGGCCGGCGACCGCCCCACCAGCGCGCGGCCCCGGAACGGTTCCGGCCAGCCGCCGGGCGGGTCACCGAGCTCGCCGCGCAGGAAGCCGACCACGGAGTCGGGCACATCGAAGCGGCCGGGATCGGCCTCGAACTCCTTCGGGTCGACGTCGGCGCCGACCAGGTGCAGCGCCAGGTCACCGACGACCTTGGAGGACGGGGTGACCTTGACCAGCCGGCCGAGCATCCGGTCGGCGGCGGCGTAGTAGTCCTCGATCTTCTCGAAGCGCTCGCCGAGGCCCAGCGCGATGGCCTGCTGGCGCAGGTTCGACAGCTGCCCGCCGGGGATCTCGTGGTGGTAGACGCGCCCGGTCGGTGAGGCCAGCGCGGACTCGAACGGCCGGTAGACCTTGCGGACCGCCTCCCAGTACGGCTCCAGGTCGCAGACCGCCTGCAGGTCGAGCCCGGTGGTGCGCTCGGTGTGGTCGGTGCCCGCCACCAGCGCGGACAGCGGCGGCTGCGACGTGGTGCCGGCCATCGAGGCGACCGCGCCGTCCACCGCGTCCACCCCGGCGTCGATCGCGGCCAGCAGCGTGGCCAGCTGCCCGCCCGGGGTGTCGTGGGTGTGCAGGTGCACCGGCAGCGGGAACCGCTCGCGCAGCGCCGCGACCAGCGTGCGCGCCGCCGGCGGGCGCAGCAACCCGGCCATGTCCTTGATGGCGAGCACATGGGCGCCGGCCTCGACGATCTGCTCGGCGAGGCGCAGGTAGTAGTCCAGCGTGTAGAGCTTCTCGTCGGGGTTCGACAGGTCGGCGGTGTAGCAGAGCGCGACTTCGGCGACGGCGGTGCCGGTGTTGCGCACGGCCTCGATCGCCGGCCGCATCTGGGCCACGTCGTTGAGCGCGTCGAAGATCCGGAAGATGTCGATCCCGGTCCGCGCGGCCTCGTCGACGAAGGTGTCGGTCACCTCGGTCGGGTAGGGCGTGTAGCCGACAGTGTTGCGCCCCCGCAGCAACATCTGCAGGCACAGGTTCGGCACCGCATCGCGCAGCGCGGCCAGCCGACCCCACGGGTCCTCGGACAGGAAGCGCAGCGCCACGTCGTAGGTCGCGCCGCCCCAGCACTCCACCGACAGCAGCTCGGGCACCATCCGCGCCACGTGCGGCGCGACCGCGAGCAGGTCCTTGGTCCGCACCCGGGTGGCCAGCAGTGACTGGTGCGCGTCCCGGAAGGTCGTGTCGGTGACCCCGACCCGGGTCTGCTCGCGCAGCCGGGCCGCGAAGCCCTCAGGGCCCAGCTCGGCCAGCAGCTGGCGCGAGCCGTCCGGCGGCGGCTGGGCCATGTCGACGTGGGGCAGCTTGTCGACCGGTTCGGCGACGGCGGGGCGGGTGCCGTTGGGCTTGTTCACCGTCACCCCGGCCAGGTAGGACAGCATCCGCGTGCCCCGGTCCGCGGACTGCCGCGCGGTCAGCAGGTACGGCCGCTCCTCGATGAACGACGTGGTGACCCGGCCGGCCTGGAAGTCGGGGTCGGCCAGCAGTGCCTGCAGGAACGGGATGTTCGTCGACACGCCCCGAACCCGGAACTCCGCCACCGCGCGCCGCGCCCTGCGCACCGCGGTCGGGAAGTCCCGGCCCCGGCACGTCAGCTTCGCCAGCATCGAGTCGAAGTGCGCGCTGACCTCCGCGCCGGTGTGCACCGTGCCGCCGTCCAGCCGCACCCCCGACCCGCCCGGCGAGCGGTAGGTACTGATCACACCGGTGTCCGGACGGAAGCCGTTCGCCGGGTCCTCGGTGGTGATCCGGCACTGCAGCGCGGCGCCGTGCAGCACGATCGAATCCTGGCTCAGCTCCAGCTCGGTGAACGTCTCACCGGCGGCGATGCGCAGCTGCGAGCTGACCAGGTCGACATCGGTGACCTCCTCGGTGACGGTGTGCTCCACCTGGATCCGCGGGTTCATCTCGATGAAGACGTGCTGGCCGCTCTCATCCAGCAGGAACTCCACCGTGCCGGCGTTGCGGTAGCCGATGGAACGCGCGAAGGCCACCGCGTCCGCGCAGATCCGCTCGCGCACCGCCGGCTCCAGGTTCGGCGCCGGGGCGATCTCCACCACCTTCTGGTGGCGGCGCTGCAGCGAGCAGTCCCGCTCGAACAGGTGCAACACCTCACCGGCCGCGTCGGCCAGCACCTGGACCTCGATGTGGCGGGGGTTGACCACGGCCTTCTCCAGGAACATCCGGCTGTCCCCGAACGCCGACTCCGCCTCCCGCATCGCGGCCTCGACCGCCTCACGCAGGTCCTTCGGCGACTCCACCCGGCGCATGCCACGCCCGCCACCGCCCGCGACCGCCTTGACGAACACCGGGAACCCGATGTCCTCGGCCACCCCGACCAGCTCGTCCACATCGGTTGACGGCGCCGACGACGCCAGCACCGGAAGGCCGGCCTCCCGCGCGGCCTGGATCGCGCGCGCCTTGTTGCCCGTCAGCTCCAGCACCTGCGCGGGCGGGCCGACGAACGTGATGCCCGCGTCAGCACACGCCTGCGCGAGCTCGGGGTTCTCCGAGAGGAAGCCGTAGCCGGGGTACACGGCGTCGGCGCCGGCCCGCCGCGCCGCCCGGACGATCTCCGACACCGACAGGTACGCCCGCACCCGATGACCGGGCTCACCGATCTGGTACGACTCGTCGGCCTTGAGCCGATGCAGTGAATTGCGGTCCTCGTGCGGGAACACCGCAACAGTGCCAATGCCCAGCTCATAGGCGGCGCGGAAGGCACGGATCGCGATCTCCCCCCGGTTCGCCACCAGTACCTTGCGAAACATGTCTCCTCCAGGTGGGCCGATCGGGCTACCTTGGAGGTAGCTCATCACATGCCGCCACGGCCCGCACGGAGGCCATCCCGCGATGACCCGATGCCACACACGCAGGCAGCACCGCCACATGGGCTACCGCCCCCGAGGCGCCTACCACCACCGGCGGTTCCGCATCGGCCGGGTCCTGATCTTCGCCCTGGTCGTCGGGCTGCTGGTCGGCGGCTGGGAACCGATGGCCGCGGCCGTCGCGATCGGCTTCCCGATGATGGCCATGGTCGTGGTGCTCGCGGGGGTGATCAGCCTGGTCCGGCTGGCGCGTGCGGCCGGCAGGCGGCAGTTCTGGCAGGCGCCTGCGCCCCGGTTCAGCGCGCCCGTGCCGGTCCCGGTACCCCGGCCCACGCCGGACTGGCGCGCCGACTGGCTCGCCGCCCACGAGCGGTTCGCGGCGCTGCGCGGTGAGTACGGCGGCTACGAGTGCGACCCGTTGGCGGTGCTGCGGCTGCCCGCACTCGCCGATGTCACGGTGGCCTCCACAGCCCGCTTCGTGGACGCGTTCGCCGAGGCACAGGCCCTGGACACCGACGCGCTGCCACCCGCGCAGCACGCCACCTCGTTCCGGCACGCCGTCGAGCACGCCATCCGCGCCTGGCAGGCTGCCAGGGATGCCGCCGAGCGGATCCAGCTCGCCGGGCTCACGCCCGAGGAGCGTTCCTCGGTACAGCGGGTGATCAAGCTGCTCACCGTGGCGAAGGAGAGCGGCAACGACGCCGAGCGGCTCGCCGCGTACGCCAAGGCGCGCGAGGAGCTCGCCCGGCTGGAACGCACGGGTCGGATCCACCTGCCCAAGGCGGCGACGGCCGCGCTGAGCGCCTCGGCACGCACCGGCCTGCCGGGCGGCCTCACCGTGCCGGCCGACCCGGCGCCGGTACCGGACGCGCGCCCCGCCTGAGCTCCACACGTCGGCGGCGATCTTCACCGAGGTGGCCGGGGTCCGCTCCAGCTACGGCCCCGGTCACCTCGGCTCCCCGGTCACCCGATGGTCGGGCTACCGGCGGTCTTGAGCACCACGGTGCCGGCGAGGCGGTCGTGCAGGGACTGCCGGCTGGTCTGGTCGATCAGCACGAAGATGCCGTCCGCCACGGTGACCAGCACCAGCAGCCAGCTGCCGAGGCTGAGCGCGAACAGGCCGAGCCCGGCGATCAGCCCGGTCAGCGCGAACACGCCCGGGTACAGCAGGGCGCGCTTGAGGACGACGGCCTGGGTGACCGGCGACCGGTCCACCTGCGCCAGCTTCAGCTTCAGCGCCATCTTGCCGAGGGTCGCGCCGAACTTGCCGTGCATGTAGTAGTCGTAGCCGGCGTACAGCAGCCCGGACACCACACCGGCGAGCACGGCCGGCAGGATCCAGCTCCCCCTGAACTGGAACGTGTCGGCGTCGAACGACGGCCCGAACAGCGCGTAGAAGATCGAGGTCAGGGTCCATTGCACGATCATGAAGCCGACGCCGTCGATGATCCGGGCGACCAGCCGCTGCCACCAGTCGGCGATGTCGGGCTGCTGCACCGGGGCCGGCGCGCCGCCCTGCTGGTAGCCGGGCGCGGCCTGCTGCCCCAGGTGGCCCGGCGGCGGTCCCTGGGGCTGGCCGTGCTGCTGCCCGTAGTCCGCGGGCGGCCCCTGGGGCTGGGCGTACTGCTGGCCGTAGCCCGGCGGCGGCGCCTGGTACCCGGGCCGCGGGGCCTGATATCCCGGCGGGTAGCCGGGCGGCGGCGGGGGCTGGTACCCCGGCGGCGGGCCCTGCGACGGCGGACCCTGTGGCCCCGGGCCCTGCTGTTCGGCTGGCGGGCCCTGGTAGCCCGGCTGTGGTGTGGTCATCGTGGATCCCCCTCTGTTGGTGCCGGTGCCGCGCGCCCGGCCAGCGCACGGTCCCCGCCGAACAGGTTCAGCGGGTCGTAGCGGTGTCTCACCTCGCGCAGCCGGGCCAGGTGGTCCGGCCGGAACGCCGTCTCGATGCGGTCCCTTGCGCTGAGGAAGTTCAATGGCACGTAACCGGTGAGGTGCCCGGCGAGCGCCTCACCGAGGTCGGCACCTGCGGCCACGGCCGCCTCGCGCGCCTCCGACACCGGCGTCACCGCAACCTGGTGCAGGACGAAGTCGCCTGTCCAGTGGGCCAGCCCGGCGCGGTCCTCCTCGGGCGGTACCCACCGCCGACGTGCTGCAGCTGGAGCACGAGGTAGGCGGCGCCGTCCCGGGGCGCGCGGCGGGCCAGCTGCTCGAGCACGTCGTCGGAGAGCTCGTCGAGCACCCCGGTCCAGACCTCCACCGGCATCGGCTCGACCGGCTCCAGCGCCACCGCGTCGATCTCCCGGTACGGCATCGGGCGGACCTCGTCGATCAGCAGGCCGGGGACCGCGCGCAGCGGCGCGAGCAGCCGGTCGGTCTCCTCGGGGTCGCCGACGCTGCACAGCGCCACCCTGACGAACGAGCGGCCCCGCATCGGCTCCGGGATCGCGGGCTCGGGCGGCAGGTGCAGCACGTCGAGCTGCGAGGTCAGGTCGGCCGGGGCGGCCGAGGTCAGCTCGCGGAACGCGGCGAGCAGCGGCCGCACCTGCGCGGCCGGCCAGTACAGCCCGCCGGCGTAGACCTGGGCGACCGGCACGAGCCGGATGGTCAGCGCGGTGACCACGCCGAAGTTCGGGCCGCCGCCGCGCAGCGCCCAGAACAGGTCCGGCTCGGTGTCGGCGTCGACCCGGCGCGCCCGCCCGTCGGCGGTCACCAGGTCGGCGGCGAGGATCGAGTCCGCGGCGAGCCCGTGGCGGCGGACCAGCCAGCCCTTGCCGCCGCCGAGGCAGAAGCCGACCGCGCCGAGCTGGGACGTCGAGCCGGACAGCGGGGCCAGCCCGTGCGGGGCGGCCGCCTCGACGACGTCCCGCCAGCGCGCGCCCGCACCGATCACCGCCGTGCCCGCCACCGCGTCGACCCGCACCTGGTCCAGCGCGGACGTGTCGATCAGCACCCCCTCGGTGGCCGGGGCCAGCGCGCCGTGCCCGGTGGCCTGTACCCGGATCGGCTCACCCAGCGCGGCCGCCAGCCGCACCACAACGGCCACGTCGGCGGCGTCCCGCGCGGCGACGACCAGCGCCGGGGCATGCCTGACCAGCCGGTTCCACGCGACCACCCGCTCCTCGTAACCGGGCTCGGCCGGGAGGTGGATCGTCGCGCCTATCCGGAACTCGCCAGCCAGGAGCCCCTTGTCCGCCATCGTCCCCTCGTTTGCGATCGCCAACACAGCGGTCCCCCGACCGGCCTCGACGATGGCAATCGGAGCTTGCAACGGCCTTGTGGTGAACTTGCAACGCGACGGGAGGGGTGCCCCAGCGGGTCGCGTCAGGTGGTCAGTGCCGTTCGCGGCCGTTCGCCCCCGCCGCGATCGTCGGGCAGTGGTCGTCGGACGACCACGACAAGACAGCCATGGATCCGAAGTTCGCGGTGCTCGGGCCGGTGCAGGTCCGGGATTCGGCCGGCCGGCAGGTCTCTGTCGGCGGACCCCGGCCGAGGGCGCTGACCTGCGCGCTCGTCGCCGAGGCCGGCCGGGTGGTCTCCGTCGACCGGCTGATCAACCGGGTCTGGGGCGACGAGCCGCCACCCGCCGCCGTGGGCACCCTGTACGCGTACGTCTCGCAGCTGCGCAAGCTGCTCGACCCGGACCGCCGGGGCAACGCCTCGAGCGGCGTGATCTCCACAACCGGGTCCGGGTACCTGCTGCACGCCGCCCCTGCCGAGGTGGACGCCTCCCTGTTCGAGCTGCTGGTGGAGCGCGCCGCGTCGGAGCAGGCGGCCGCCGCGCTGGAGACCGTGGACCGGGCGCTGGCGCTGTGGCGGGGCGCCCCGTACGTCGACCTCGGAGAGTCCCCCGACCTCGCCGGACTGACCCAACCGCTGGTCGAGCTGCGCCTGCGGGCGTTCGAGCTGCGGATCGGCGCGCTGCTGGAGCTCGGCCGCACCGCGCCGGCGGCCACCGCGGCCCGCGCCCTGGTCGGCGAGCACCCGCTGCGTGAGCCGTACTGGCGGCACCTGATGCTGGCCACCTACCGCGACGGCCACCAGGCGGACGCACTGGCCGCGTACGCGGAGTGCCGGCGGGTGCTCGACCACGAGCTCGGCATGTCACCCGACGCGGACACCGAGGCACTGCACACGGCGATCCTGCGCCGCGACCCGACACTGCGCCCCGGGCTGCCCGAGCCCGTCACCGTGCGGTCCCCGGCCACTCGTCCGACCGACCCACCCGTAGGCCTGGAGACGCTGATCGGCCGCAACACGCAGCTGACCCGGATCCAGGACGCGTTGCACGCGATGGCCGCCGGTACGGGCTGGCTCATGGTGCTCGAGGGCGAGGCCGGCATCGGCAAGACCCGGCTCGCCGAGGCCACCCGCGACCTGGCCGAGGCGCAGGGCATCCGGACGGTCTGGTCCAGCGCGATGCGCGACATGACCGCCCCGCCGCTGTGGCCGTGGGAGCAGGTCCTGCGCGCCCTCGGGTTGCCGGCGCCGACGATCGAACAGCCCGGCGACGACCCGGCCGCCGCCCGGTTCCGGCTCTGCCAGCGGATCGCCGACGCCATCCTGGAGGCCGGCCGGCGGCAGCCGCTGCTCATCGTGCTCGACGACATGCAGTGGGCGGACGCGCCGTCGCTGCACGTGCTGCGGCTGCTCGCGGCGCAGCTGAACCGGCACCGCTGCGTCGTGGTGACCACCCGGCGCACCGGGGACAGCACCGTCGACCCCACCGTGGAGTCCACCGTCGCCGCCCTGGACCGGGAGCACACCGTGCGCAGGGTCCCGATCCCGCCGCTGACCCCCGACCAGGTCGCCGCCCTGCTGGGCCGGTACGCCTCCAGCGCAGGCGTCGACCCGGCCGCACTGCACCGGCGCACCGGCGGCAACCTGTTCTACCTGGTCGAGCTGGTGCGCTTCTATCAGGGCAGGGCGGGGGTCGGCGAGGAGGTGCCGAGCTCGGTGCAGGCCGTCGTCGAGCAGCGCCACGACCAGCTGCCCGAAGACACCCGGCGGGTCCTGCGGCTGGCGGCGCTCGGCGGGCAGGATCTGGACCTGCGCGTACTGGCGCACGCCCAGTCACTGGACGCCGCCGCACTGGACGCCGCCGCCGTGGTCGCCGCGCTCGAACCCGCCCAGCGCTCCGGCCTGCTGCGTCGCGACGAGGAGACCCTGCGCTGGCACTTCGCGCACGACATCGCGCGGCAGGCGCTGGTCTCGCGGATCGGCCCCAGCGAGCGGGCCCGGCTGCACGGCGTGCTCGCCGAGTCGATCGACGAGTTGTACGGCGCCGACTCGGCGGACCACCTCGACGACCTCGCCCAGCACCTGTTCCACACCGCGCACGGCACCGGGTCCGAGCGCGCGTTCGTCGCCTGCAGCGCCGCCGCCGACCAGGCCAGGGCGTGGCTCGCACCGGACCGAGCCGCCCGCCACCGCGAGCGCGCGCTGGCCGTGCTGCCCGCCGGCGAGCAGTCCGACCGCCGCTACCGCACGCTGCTCGCGCTGAGCGAGGAACGCGGTATGGCCGGCGACAACGGCGGCAGCGCCTCGGCCATCGCCGACGCGCTCGCACTGGCGCTGGCCAGGGACGGAGCTGGGGCCGCCGGCGGCGACAGCGACCGCGCCGGCGACCGGGACGGGGTCGGCGACCGGGCGGGTGGCGGGGACCGGGCTGGCGATGGCAAGGGGACTTCCGACGGGGTCCGGGCCGGCGACGGCGGGACCGTGCGGGAGGCGGCGGAGCGGTTCGCGTCGGTGACCCTGTGGACCTGGCAGCTGCCGGCGCCCACCGAGGCCAGGGTGATCACCGCGCTGCGCGAGCTGCTGGCCGCGCCGCTACACCCGGAGCAGCGGTCCACCCTGCTCGGCGCGCTCGCCCAGCGGCTCACCTTCGGCGGCGCGGACCCGGACGAGGTCGAGCGGCTGGCGCGGCTCGGTGTGAAGATCGCCCGCGAGCTGGACGACACCGCGCTGCGCGGCCAGGCACTGAACAGCTACCTGCGAGCGACCTGGCGCCCCGAGCGCGAGGCCGACCGGCTGGCCGCCGCCGAGGAGGCGCTCAGCCTGGTCGGCAAGGGCCTGC
>DATAYB010000611.1:0-8332 GCA_036272795.1 Pseudonocardia sp. | reverse complement strand
CTGCACCCACTGCGTCGCGCCGATCGAGGAGCCGAGCCTCGCGGACAGCTCGGGCAGCGCCACCGCCGCCCCGGTCACCGAGAACGGCAGGGCCGCGCTCGCGGTCGCCACCGCGACCAGCGTCCAGGCGAACCGGCTCCTGTCGTTCGCCGGTGCCGGTGCCGGTGCCGGTGCCCGTGCCGGTGCTGGTGCTGGTGCTGGTGCGGTTGGTACGGCGGCGGTGATCGGTGCGGCGGCGGGTGGCGGTACGGGGTTGGGTTGGGCGGGGGTGTCCCGGGTCGGCGTGCGGGCTGGGCTCTCTGGCGACATGCGGGGACTCCTGGCCGGTCGGGGTGGTCGGCGGCTGTTGCCCCGGCCGGCTCCGACTCTGCGAGCGGTCCGCGATCGCGACAATGGGCCGGCCTTTCCCCGGACACCGCTCTCCCAGGACATGGCAGGGCCACCCTCAGCGGCCCGGCGGCGGTGATACTCGTGGGGTGTCCGATCGTGAGTTCGGCCAGTACCTGCGCGCACGGCGGGCCCTGGTCTCACCGGAGGCGGCCGGCCTGCGCCCCGCCGGGTACCGCAGGGTGCCGGGGCTGCGCCGTGACGAGGTCGCCGCCCTCGTCGGGGTGAGCACCGACTACTACACGCGCCTGGAGCAGGGCAGGGTCGGACGACCGTCGGATAGTGTGCTCGACGCGCTGGTCAGGGCACTGCGCCTGGGCCAGGCCGAGCGCACCCACCTCTACAACCTGGCCGCGAGCCCCGGGCGCCGCCCGCCGACCCGGCCGCGCCGGGCGGTCCGCGCCGAGCTGGTCCGGGTGGTCGACTCGATCCTGACCGGGCCTGCGGTGATCATGAACGAGCACTCCGACGTGCTGCACTGGAACGCGCTGGCCGCCGCCGTGCTCGCCGACTTCCCCGCGCTGCCCCCGACCCGGCGCAACATGGCCCGACTGCTGTTCCTCGACCCGGCCGTCGCGGCGCGCCACCTGGACTGGGAGACCTCGGTGCGCGACACGGTCGGCATCCTGCGGCTGTCGGCCGGGCGTGACCCCGACGCACCGGGGCTGGCCGAGCTGGTCGGCGACCTGTCGCTGCGCAGCGAGGTGTTCCGCGAGCTGTGGGCGAGCCACCACGTGTACGAGAAGACGCACGGCCGCAAACGGTTCCACCACCCGGCCGTCGGCGACTTCGAGCTCGACCACGAGACGCTGCACGTGCCCGGCCCAGAGCACCTGATGCTGATCGTGCACACCCCCGTACCGGGTTCGGCCTCGGCCGAGGCGATCAGCCTGCTGGCCAGCCTGCTCGCGCCGCACCCGCCGTCCGGCACTCCGACGCGGAGCGAACCGGGCCGCTGAGAGCACTGCGCTGCTCGCTGCGTCCCGGACCGTGCGTCGAGCTCAAGCAGAGCGGCTTTGGATCATGGATGTCACGCCGGCGAGGTTGAACTCGGCGGAGGGCACGCGACCGGGAGATTGCGCAGCTCGCCGGGCCCGTGGGGATCAGTGCCGTGTCAGCTGGCCGGCGTTGTACCGGCTGGCCGCCGCGCGCCGCCACTTCGTATACCGCGCCGCCACTTCGCATACCGCGCTGCCACTTCGCACGGCGTGTCTGCACTTCGCACGGTGTGTCTGCACTTCGCACGGTGTGCGGAGTATGCAAAGTGACAGCCCGGTATGCGAAGTCAACGCGGCAGGGCGTGCGGAGTGCACACCGGATACGCGAGGTCGCCCGTCCACACAGACCGTGTACCTACAGCACAGACTGTGCATGGTCTGTGCTGTAGGTGCACGGTCTGTGCGGGGGCGGGTCGGCCCTACCTCCGCACTGGCGGTGTCACCAGCGCGGCGTGGGGGACGCACCATGGCTCGGCCGCGCCGCCTGCGCGATCTTGGACGTACGCACCGCGGGACGGGGGAACGAACGCGGGGTTCGTCGGCGATGAGGGTGGTGGGGGAGATGGACGAGGCACTGACGCTCACCCGGTGGGAGCGGTTGCTGCGGTGGTTGCTGGGGCTGCCGCCCTACACCACGGGACGCTGCCGAGGCCACCGCTGCCGTTAGCCGCTGCCGTTAGCCGCTGCCGCTGCCGTTACGGAGACGCCGCGAGCAGAGACGCCGCGAGCAGACACGCCGCCACGGAGACGCCGCGAGCAGAGACGCCTCTACGGCGGCCACGCAAAGGATCAGGGTGCGGGTGCCCGGCCGCCCGGACCTTCGTCGAGGCTGAAGAAGTTGACCCGGGCACCGTCGCCGTCGCCGCCTCCGCCGGCCTCGCCCTGCTGGTAGGCGCCGGCCTGGAAGCGCACCGTAGCGCCGTGGAACGGGGCCGGAATCGGGATGGTCACGTGCGGTGACTTCGAGCCGTAGCGTGCCGCGAACGTGAGGTTGCCGTCGCCGTTGTCGCTGATCGCGTAGTCGAACCGGGCACCGAGCGGCACGCCGCTGATCAGCGGGTACTTGTTCGCCGTTGACCCGCTCTGCGCCTGCTTCACGACGACCTTGATGGTGCCGCTGTCGTAGTGCAGCATCACGAACGGCACGGAGCTGATGTCGTCGGCGCCGTGGATCTGGCCGATGATGATGTCCTGGTTCGTGGACGGAGCCTGGGCCACCGCGAGCGACGCGCGCAGCAGGTGCTGGCCGCTGCCGGCCTTGAAGTTGTTCAGGCTGACGAGCTCGGTGCGCGGGTGCTCCGAGTTCGGTGTGGTCGCCCCGTTGACCGGTGCCCAGAACTTGAGGCAGCCGGAGTTGTCGCGGGTAAGCCAGGGGGGCGCGCTGTCGGCGGGGTTGATGCTGGCGGCGGTACCCTTCTCGCTGGCCTTGGGCAGGGTGAGCTTCCACCCGGAAAGGGGAACCGCGCTCGTCACCCCGTTCACACCGTTCGCCAGCCCGTTGGTCACGCCGCCGACGGCGTGCCCGAGGTTCGGCAGCGCACTCTCCGACGGCGCCGGCCCGGCCTGTGGTGGCTCGGCCTGTGGTGACTCGGCTTGTGGCGACTCGGCCTGCGGTGGCGCGGCGTAAGGGGACACCGCCCCGGGTGGCGAGACCCACGAGTCCCCGCTGGTCGGTGTCTGTTGGCTCCCGTCAGCCCCGGGGGCCCCGGGTGGTCCCGTCGACCCCGGTGGCCCCGGCAGCACGATGACGATCACGGCGAGCGCGCCGGCCAGCACTCCGGACACCGCTCACCTCCGCTCATGCGCCGATCACGGCTGCCCCGGGACAGGGTGCGACGCACAGCCATGGTGAGCCACCGATCCGCGTGACGGGGCCGAATGACCAAATCGGGGAGCATTACTCATCCGAGTGGGTCGCTCCGGTTGCCGACTCCCCTCTGTGATGATCCGTGTTACGCAAGCGCCCACCAGGGTGGTCACGATCTGCGACACGCCCTCCATGTAGTGGTCCGGTAGTGGAGCAAGCGCAACATGTAGGGTCTGCGTCGTCGATGGTTCGTGGTTCACACACCTGGGTGAGCCACGTGGCAACAGGGAACCCGGTGAGACTCCGGGACTGCCCCGCAGCGGTGAACGGGAACGACAGCCGTCATGGAGCACTGGGTGCGCGAGCACCTGGGAAGCGACGGCCAGTAGGTGACGAGCGCAGAGCGGCGCCCGCCGAGCCCGTGAGTCCGAAGACCTGCCATCGGTGGGCGCGCCGCCGGCGCGCTCGGGTCCGTGGCTTCGTCGGAGGGCCGCAGCGGACGGGGACACCGACCGGAATTGTCGGTGAGCACCCCTAACGTGAGCGTCCACCCGCCGGGCTCCGCCGATCCCGCAGGCAGCGAACTCGCGAGGGAGTAGCGCTCTGATGACCGTCACCGAAGAGCAGGCACCCACCCGTCCCCAGGCCCCGCCTACGCAGGCACCGGCGGGCGCGGGGTTGAGGACCGAGGTGCCGGTCGTCCGGCGCAACGGCGAGACCACCCCGTTCGACTCGAGCAAGATCTCCAACGCGCTGACCAAGGCATTCCTCGACGTCGAGGGCACCGACGCCGGCGCCTCGAGCAGGGTCCGCGCGGTCGTCGCGGAGCTGACCGAGGCCGTCGAGCTCGCCCTGCTGCGGCACGCGGGCCCGGATCGCGCGCTGCACATCGAGCAGATCCAGGACCAGGTGGAGCTGGCGCTGATGCGCGGCGGGCACCACCAGGTGGCCCGCTCCTACGTGCTGTACCGGGAGGAGCACGCCAGGGCGCGCGCGGCGGACACCGCCGTCGTGGACCCGGGTCAGCCCAAGGTCCGCCTTGCCGACGGCAGCCTCGCCCCGATCGACACCGCCCGGCTGGAGCGGATCATCAACGAGGCGTGTGCCGGGCTGCCCGGCGCGAACGCCGAGCGGGTGCTGGCCGATACGCGCAAGCTGCTCTACGACGGCATCGGCGTCGACGAGCTGGACCAGGCTCCGGTGCTGGCCGCCCGCGCACTGGTCGAGATCGATCCCGACCACTCGTTCGTCAGCTCCCGGCTGCTGCTGGACCTGCTGCGCCGCGAGGCCTTCGCCGCGCTCGGGCTGACCCCGCCGGCCGACCAGGCCGAGACCGCCCGCCGCTACCCCGAGTACCTGGCCGCCTACCTGCGCCGGGGCCTCGAGCTCGGCCAGCTGGACCCCGACCTGGCCGACTACGACCTGGACCGGTTGGCCGCCGTCGTGCGCCCCGAGCGCGACCTGGACTTCGGCTTCCTCGGCCTGCAGACCCTCTACGACCGCTACCTGCTGCACTCCGGCGGCAAGCGCTACGAGCTGCCGCAGGCGTTCTTCCTGCGGGTGTCGATGGGCCTGGCGCTGCGTGAGATCGACCGGGAGACGCGCGTCGAGGAGTTCTACGCGCTGCTGTCGGTGTTCGACGTGATGTGCTCGACGCCGACCCTGTTCAACGCCGGCACCACGCGGGCGCAGCTCTCCTCCTGCTTCCTCACCTCCATCCCGGACGACCTGCCCGGCATCTTCGGCGCGATCAGCGACAACGCGCTGCTGAGCAAGTACGCGGGCGGGCTGGGCAACGACTGGACGCCGGTGCGCGGCATCGGGGCGCACATCCGGGGCACCAACGGCGTGTCCCAGGGTGTGGTGCCGTTCATGAAGATCGCCAACGACACGGCGGTCGCGGTGAACCAGGGCGGCAAGCGCAAGGGCGCCGTGTGCGCCTACCTGGAGACCTGGCACATCGACGTCGAGGAGTTCCTCGACCTGCGCAAGAACACCGGCGACGACCGGCGCCGCACGCACGACATGAACACCGCGAACTGGGTACCGGACGAGTTCCTGCGCAGGGTCAGGGCCGATGCCGAGTGGACGCTGTTCTCCCCGGACGAGGCGCCCGACCTGCACGACCTCTACGGCGACGAGTTCGCGGCCGCGTACCGGGCGCACGAGGAGGCGGCCGCCCGGGGTGAGCGCAGGGTCTTCCGCACGGTGCGCGCCGTGGAGCTGTGGCGGCGGATGCTGACCATGCTGTTCGAGACCGGGCACCCGTGGATCACGTTCAAGGACCCGTGCAACGTGCGCTCCCCGCAGCGCCACGCCGGCGTCGTGCACTCGTCGAACCTGTGCACGGAGATCACCCTCAACACCTACGGCGGCGGCGGTGGCCGCAACAGCGCCGACGAGGTCGCCGTGTGCAACCTGGCCTCGGTGAACCTGGCGCGCCACGTCGGCCCGCGTCCGGACGGCACGGTCGGGATCGACACCGAACGGCTGGCCCGCACGGTCCGCACCGCCGTCCGGATGTTGGACAACGTGATCGACATCAACTTCTACACGATCCCGGCGGCGCGGCGTTCCAACCTGCGGCACCGCCCGGTCGGCCTCGGCCTGATGGGGCACCAGGACGCGCTGTTCACGCTGCGTATCCCGCTCGCCTCGGAGGCGGCCGTGGAGTTCGCCGACGAGTCGATGGAGCTGATCAGCTACCACGCCATCGCGGCCTCCTCCGACCTCGCCGCCGAGCGCGGGCGCTACGCCTCCTTCGACGGCTCCCTGTGGAGCCAGGGCATCCTGCCGATCAACTCGGTGGAGCTGCTCGCGGCGACGCGCGGTGAGGGCGAGCTGGAGCTGGACCGGACGAAGCGGCTGGACTGGGACGGGCTGCGGGCCCGCGTGGTCGCGCAGGGCATGCGGAACTCGAACGTGATGGCCATCGCACCGACCGCGACGATCGCCAACATCACCGGCGTCAACCAGTCGATCGAGCCGCTCTACCGCAACCTCTACGTCAAGGCCAACATGTCCGGCGACTTCACGGTCGTCAACGAGCACCTGGTCCGTGACCTGGCCGAACGCGGCCTGTGGGACCCGGTGATGGTCGGCGACCTGAAGTACTTCGACGGCGCGCTGGGTGAGATCGAGCGCGTGCCGGCCGAGCTCAAAAAGCTCTACGCCACCGCGTTCGAGATCGACAGCCGCTGGCTGATCGAGGCGGCGGCGCGCCGGCAGAAGTGGCTGGACCAGGCGCAGTCGCTGAACCTCTACATGGCCAAGCCCAGCGGCCGCGAGCTGGACGCGCTCTACCAGCTGGCCTGGGTGCGCGGCCTGAAGACGACGTACTACCTACGTTCGCAGGCGGCCACCCGCGTGGAGAAGTCCACCCTGACCGGTACCGACGGCCGCCTCAACGCCGTGGCCCCCACCGCCTCCGCCGCCGTGGCTGCTCCGGCCCCCGTTCCGGCAGCTCCCGCCCCGACCGCTCCCACTCCCAACCTGACCGCACCGGACCTGGTCGCCGGCGCGGCCTGCTCGATCGACGACCCCGACTGCGAGGCCTGCCAGTGACCCTGAACTTCGACGCCCCGACCGACGCCTCGACCGACGTCCCGACCAGCTCGCCGGTATCGGCGACGGACGCCGACCCGACCGGGCTGGGCACGATCGAGCGCGGTGCCTCCCGGGTCGACGTCTCCGACAAGCGAATGATCAACGCACGCGCCGACGTGAACCAGCTGTTACCGCTGAAGTACCGGTGGGCGTGGGAGAAGTACCTGTCCGGCTGCGCGAACCACTGGATGCCGTCCGAGGTGTCCATGCAGGCCGACATCGCGCTGTGGCGCTCGCCCGACGGCCTGACCGCCGACGAGCGGCACATGGTCAAGCGCAACCTGGGCTTCTTCGCCACGTCCGAGTCGCTGGTGGCCAACAACATCGTGCTGGCCGTCTACCGGCACCTGACCAACCCGGAGTGCCGGCAGTACCTGCTGCGCCAGGCGTTCGAGGAGGCCGTGCACACGCACACCTTCCAGTACATCTGCGAGTCGCTCGGGCTGGACGAGGGCGAGCTCTTCAACGCCTACCGCGAGGTGCCCTCGATCACCGACAAGGCGGCGTGGGCGCTGCAGCACACCCGCAGCCTGGAGGACCCGGAGTTCCGGACCGGCACCCCGGCCGCCGACCAGGCCTTCCTGCGCGACCTGGTGGCGTTCTACGTGGTGTTCGAGGGCATGTGGTTCTACACCGGGTTCGCCCAGATCCTGGCGCTGGGCCGGCGCGGCAAGATGGTCGGCATCGCCGAGCAGTACCAGTACATCCTGCGTGACGAGTCGATCCACCTGAACTTCGGCGTCGACGTGATCAACCAGGTGGCGGCGGAGAACCCGGGGCTGTGGACCGACAAGTTCGCCGGCGAGGTGCGGGCCATGCTCGCCGAGGGCTGTGAGCTGGAGATCGCCTACGGCCGCGACACACTGCCGAGGGGCATGCTCGGGCTGTCCGCCGACTCCTGCGAGCAGTACATGCGGTTCATCGCCGACCGGCGGTGTGCGCAGCTCGGCCTCGCCCCGCTGTTCGGCGCGAGCGAGAACCCCTTCGGCTGGATGTCCGAGTCGATGGACCTGAGCAAGGAGAAGAACTTCTTCGAGACCAGGGTCACCGAGTACCAGACCGGCGGCACGCTGGTCTGGTGAACCACGGGGGTCGTGGGTGGCGATGGTCGCGATCGCCACTCACGCCCCGGTGCACCGGCCTGCCGAGCAGGGCAAAATTGCGTATTCCGCCGTGTTGATCAACAGCGTAACCTCACGCACTCCGCAACACCCCACATCTCAAGCGAGGCACCGATGGAGGAAACACGAGCGCTCGTCGGCCACTACGCCGACGTCTGGAACAACCACGACCGGGAGGGTTGGAGGGACGCCTTCGCCCCCGACGCGGAGCTGGCCGCACCCGGTGGCCTGGCGGGTAAGGGACACGAGATCGCCGACGTGTTCTACGACCTCTGGCACGATGCGTTCCCGGACAACCAGGTGCGGATCGACGGCATCTTTGCCGACGAGTCGACCGGGGTCATGCAGGCGAGGTTCGAGGGCACCCACACCGCCACCCTGAACGTGCCCGGTCAGCCGATCACCGCCACGGG
>DATAYB010000610.1:0-4679 GCA_036272795.1 Pseudonocardia sp. | reverse complement strand
ATCCAACTCCTGCGCGACCACGGGCGCACGCTGTTCGGTCACGGCGGTTCCATGCCTGGCTTCGTGGCCGGCCTGTGGATCAGCGCGGACGAACGGCTCGCCGGGATCAGCCTGTCCAACTCGACCTCGGCGCCCGGCGTCGCCGCCGAGCTGGTCCGGATCGTCGCGGAGCGCGAGCCCCGTCTGCCGGAACCGTGGCGGCCACGGTCCACCACCGATCCGGAGCTGCTGGCGCTGACCGGCCCCTGGTACTGGGGCACCTACACCTATCTCCTCCGAGTGCGCGCCGACCGCGGCCTCGACCTGTCCCCCCTCCGCGGGCAGGGCCGGGCGTCGCGATTCCGGGCGGAGGCGGACGGGACCTGGACCGGGTTGGACGGCTACTTCGCGGGCGAGGTCCTCCGAGTGGTGCGCCAGGGCGGGCAGGCTCATCTGAACCTGGGGACCTTCATCTTCACCCGGCAGCCCTACGAACCGGGCGAAGCGGTGCCCGGCGGCGTCGACCCGGCGGGCTGGCAGGGCGTGGGATCGAACTGAACGCGACCTGGCCGGGTCAGCAGAGCCGGGTCAGCAGAGCCGGGTCAGCAGAGCACGGCGGCGAGACGGCGAACCCCCTCGGTGAGCTCGGCCGGGGCGGCCGCGCAGTAGGTCAGCCGCAGGTAGCAGCCCGGTGGCTCGGTCACGAAGCAGGGCCGGCCAGGTCCGACGAGTACGTCGTGCCGCCGCGCCCTGGCGGCGAACTCCAGGTCGTCCGAGCCCTGGGGCAGTTGCAGCCACAGGAAGAAGCCGCCCTCCGGTACCCGGGTCACGGTCACGGCCGGCAGGTGCTCGCGCACGGCCGCAACCAGTGCGTTGCGCCGTTCCCGCAGCGCGGCGCGCATCGCGGTCAGGTGCCGCGCCCACGCAGGTGACTCCAGCAGCTCGACGGCGACCTCCTGCAGCGGGCGGGCCACGAACAGGTCCTCGACCGCCCTGGTCGCGGTGAGCCGAGCCGCCGCCGGTCCCCTGGCGACCAGCGCGGCGACCCGCAGGTTCGGCGCGGCGGGCTTGCTCAGCGAGGTCAGGTGGACGACGTGCCCGTCGGTGTCGTCGCGGATCAGTGGTGGCGGGGTGCTCCTGCCGAGGCCGAGCTGGCGGGCCCAGTCGTCCTCCAGGATGAACGCGCCGGCGGTGCGAGCGGCGTCGAGCACCTGGGCGCGCCGCTCGGTGGACAGCACGGCGCCGGTCGGGTTGGCGTAGGTCGGCTGCAGGTAGACCAGCCGGGCGCCGGTGCGGGCGAACGCCTCGGCGAGCAGGTCGGGCCGGATGCCGTGCGCGTCTGTGGGTACGGCGACCGGGCGCAGGTCGGCCATCCGGGCGGCCGCGATCGCCCGCACGTAGGTCGGCGACTCGACGAGCACCGGCTGGCCCGGCGAGGTCAGCGCGCGCATCGCGGTGGAGATGCCGGCCTGGCCGCCCGGCACGATGATCACATCCTCCGGCTCGGCGCCGACCGGTGCGGCGAAGCTGGCCCGCAGCTCCGGCAGCCCGGCGACCGGCGAGGCCTGGCTCCACGCTCCGGGCCGCCGCGAGGCGCGGGCACCGGCGGCGGTCAGCAGGCGGGTGGGCTGCAGGTCCTCGGTGAGGTACCCGCCGACCAGGGACAGGGCGGCGGGGTCGGGCTGGCTGGTCAGCATGTGCAGCGCGCTGGAGCTGATCCGTGCGTCGCACAGCGCCATGGTCTGCCAGCCGACGTCCTCGACGGCAACCGCCACCGGCCGGGGCGCGATGAACGTGCCTCGCCCGGGCTCGGCCACGACGACGCCCTCGGCGGCGAGCCGGGCCAGCGCCCGGGACACGGTGACCGGGCTGACCCCGTAGGTGCTGACCAGCGACCTGGTCGACGGCAGCTGGTCGCCCGGGCGCCCGGACGTCGCCTCGGCGCGTAACCGGTTGACCAGCCGCACCACGCTGCTATCGTTATTCATGAGAGAACACGATATCGCTATCGTCAGCAGCGGAACAGCGTTACCCGAACAGTTCCTGAGCGTACCGGTGCTGCTGGCCGGCCTCGCCCTGATTGTCTTCGGCCTCGGTACGTGGGCGGGGCGCTGGTACGCGCCGCTGCTGCGGAGCCTGGACGGGATCCACCCGAGCTGGCTCGGACCGGCGCTGCTGTGCCTCGGGGTCGGCGTCGCGCTCGTCGCGGGAGCGGGGTTGCCGGTGCTCGCTCCCGTGCGCGCCGGGATGCTCGGTTCGGCGGCGGTTGCCCTGGTCCTGGCCGTGCCGAGCCTGCTCGCCGGGGTGCTGTTGCGCGAGCTGGACGCCGGGCTCGGGGTGTCGAGACGGCCCCGCCGGGCGCCGGGGATGTTCCGGCGGACGATGCGCTACGTGATCACCCACCAGTCCCCCGCCGGTGGGCCGGTCTGGCAGGGCCCTGAGAACAGCGAGCCGGCGCGGCCGAACCAGGAGCAGTCCTGCTGACCGGTACGGCGGCGGGCTCCGGGATGCCGCGCCGCCGCTGAGTGCTATCCGGTACGGCTCAAAATCGGTGGACCGCCGCTAGCCCGCCTGGTAGGCCGGCGCCGCCCCGACCCACGTCTCGCTGACGCGAATGTCAGCGAGCTCGCCGGGCGGGGTGGTCAGCGGGTCCCGGTCGAGCACGGTGAAGTCGGCGAGCATGCCCGCGGCCAGCCGGCCCTTGTAGCCCTCCTCGCCGGCGGCGTACGCGGAGCCTGTCGTGTACAGCGCGAGCGCCTCGGCGGCGGTGATCCGCTGGTTCGCGCCGAGCTCGGTGCCGTCCGCCGCGCGCCTGGTCACGCAGCTCTGCATGGCCAGCAGGACCTCGTAGGGCCCGCACGGGAAGTCCGAGGAGCCGGCCACCGGGATGCCCGCGTCGAGCAGGTCGCGGTGGGCGAACATCCGGCCGAGCCGCTCCAGCCCGTAGTAGCCCGGCAGCTTCTCACCGTGGAAGGCCACGTAGCTGCCGAACGGCACGGCCACTAGCCCGAGCTCCCTGATCCGGCGCACGAGCCCGGCGTCGACCACTGTGCAGTGCTCGATGCGGTGTCGCGCGCCAGGGCGCGGGTTGGCCCGCTGCGCGCCCTCGACGGCGTCCAGCAGCAGCCGGATGGCCCGGTCCCCGTTGGCGTGCACGCACACGGTGCTGCCGGCGTCGTGCACCCGGCGGACGAACTCGTTCAGCTCGTCGGTCGGCATCGCCTGGATGCCGTGCGCGCAGCCGTCCTCGTACGGCTCCTCCAGCAGGCACGTGCCGCCCGCGATCGCGCCGTCCACGAACGCCTTCACGCCGCCGATCCGCAGCCAGCTGTCGCCGACGCCGGTGCGCAGCCCCATCGCCTCCAGGCCGTCCAGCATCGGGTAGGCCAGCAGCAGGTTGAGCCGCAGCGTCAGCTCGCCGCGCGCGTACGCCTCCTGCGCGAGCCGCAGCCCACCCGGGGACACCAGCGCGTCGCCGGCCGAGGTGATCCCCGCCGCGTGCATCATCCGCTGGTACTCGGCCAGCCCGCCCAGCAGGTCGGCCAGCGCGGGCGGCAGGATCACGGCGTCGACCACCTCGTGCACGGCACGCTCGTAGATCACCCCGTCCAGCCTCCCGGTGGCGTCCCGGCCGAACTCGCCCCCGACCGGCGGTGTGCTGTCGTCGGTGAGCCCGGTCGCGCGCAGCCCGGCGGAGTTCAGCACACCCCAGTGCATGCCGATCTGCCGGACGAACACCGGGTGTCCGGGGCAGGCCTTGTCCAGCTCGTCGCGGGTGAGTACCGCCCCGCCGGTGGTCTTGGTGTGGTCGTAGCGGCTGCCCTGCACCCACTGCCCCGCCGGCGTCCGCGCGGCCCGCTCACTCAGCAGCCCGAGCAACTGTGCCGCGGAGCCGACCAGCTCCGGCGAGAGGTCCACGTCCAGCAGCTGGCCGGCCATCATGCTGGGGTGCTGGTGGGCGTCGTTGAAGCCGGGCACGACGACGCGGCTGCCGAAGTCGTGCACCGCTGCCTCCGCGAACATCGCGCGCAGCCGGGCCACGTCACCGGTGGCCACGATCCACTGCCCGAGGGTGGCGAATGCCGGCGCATCGTCCCCGGTCAGGGTGTGCACGGTGCCGGCGGTGAAGATCTGGGTCACGCCGTGGGCGGCTCCCGCCATGCGTCCACTCCTCGCTCGTCCCGAGGGGACTCCCCCGCTGTTCCCGCGCGACGCCCCGCCGTCCCGCGAAGGACTCCCCCGCCGGGCCGCATCGGTCCCCTTGCTCGCATCGTGCCAACGAACGGCCGGCCCGGCGCGGTGGAACCGGGCGGGCGCCCGGGCGAAGCTGCGCGGGGGCAGAAAGTCGGCCTCGGCGCCCCGGCCCACGACCTAGTGTCCAGTCGCCGAAGTCCTTTGACGATCTCCGGCGCCCAGATGGCGCCTCGCGGCGTTGTCGTCGCGGTCGATACAACAGCGGTATCGACCGCTCCTTCGCCTTGCGATGCATCCATCTGGATCACCGGATCTTCGTCAATGACTTCGGCGACAGGACACTAGGATCGCCAGGTGACGACGACGGAACTGCACCCGGTGACGCCGGACGAGGTGGCCCAGCTCGCCGAGCGGGTGGCACCTCGGCTGCGCGAGCACCTCACGCTGACGCCGCTGCTGCCCTTCGCCGGGGTGGCCGAGGAGCTGGGCACGGAGGCGCTGGTCAA
>DATAYB010000609.1:0-2942 GCA_036272795.1 Pseudonocardia sp. | reverse complement strand
GTGACCGTCATCGACCGGGCCAGCGGGTGCTACCTGCGCCCCGACGGCACCGACCGGACCCTGGTCGGGTTGAGCGTGTACCGGCGCGAGCTGCCCGACCTGGACGCCGACCGCCCTCGGGAGGAGCCGGAGTTCGTCGAGGTGGCCCGCGGGCGCGCCGGGTGGCGCGTTCCGGGGCTGGCCCATGCCGCACGGCTCGGCGGGCGGGGCGGCCCGCTGGACCTGAGCCCGGACCACCGGATGATTCTCGGCCCGGCGCCTGGGCTGGCCGGCCTGCAACTGGCGGTCGGGATGAGCGGTAGTGGTTTCAAGAAGGCGCCCGCGATCGGTGCGTGCCTGGCCGAGCTGATCACGGGTGGGGCGAGCCGGACGGCGCCGATCGAGCCGTTCCGTGTCACCCGGTTCGCCGAGGGAGCACCGCTGACCGGCGCGGAGTACTCGCTGCCGGCACCCGGCGGCGACCCGCGAGTGCGCGCGGGGCTGTCCCAGGTCGGGCTGATCCACTGAGCACCGCGCGACGGCCGGGTGTGCGCACGAGGGTGTGCGGCGGCTCGAGGGCTCGGGCGGTGGTCGGTGCGCTGCTCGCCTGCCTGCTGGCCGGGTGCGCGGGCGGTGTCGAGACCGACGCGGGCGCCGGGGTGATCACAGCCGGGCCGGCGCCCTCGGTACAGGCACTGGTGCCGCAAGAGGTGCGCGCCCGAGGCACGCTCACCGCGGTCATGAGCATCGGCAACGCCCCGCTGCACTATCCCGCACCCGACTCCTCTGGCCACATGCTCGGCGTCGACCCGGATCTGGCGAAGGCGCTGGGCGAGGTGATGGGGCTGCGGGTCGACGTCGTCGGGGTGTCCTTCGACCAGATCGTGCCCGGCCTGCAGAGCGGCCGCTACGACCTGGCGGTCAGCCAGATGGCGATCAGCCCCGCCCGGCTGAAGGTCCTCGACTTCGTCGAGTACATGAACTCCGATACCGGGTTGGGTACCCGAGCCGGCAACCCGCTGCGGCTGTCCGCGCATGCCTTGTGCGGGCACCTGATCGGCGCCTCGAACGGCTCGGTCCAGCAGTCGAGCTACCTGCCCACCCTGTCGACCCGGTGCACCGAACAGGGCAAGCCGCCGATCGGCATCCGCAACTTCCCGGACCAGCAGAAGGCGATCCTCGCCCTGGTCAGCGGCCGGCTGGACGGGGTGTTCGTGGACTCCCCGGTGATCCAGTACGCGGCGGGCCGGGTCCCGGACATCGCGATGGTCGACCGCTTCCAGGGGGAGAGCTCACCGGCGGTCGGCATCGGGCTGGACAAGGGCAGCACGCTGACCGCCGCCGTGCAGGCCGGCCTGGCGCAGCTGAGCCGCGACGGTGTGTACGACCGAATCCTGGCCAAGTGGGCGGTCAGCTCCAACGGACTGTCCACCTTCACCGTGAGGAAGCAGCCATGAACGTCGCCACGGGGGCCGAGGGAGGGGTGCGCGTCGTCGCCAGGCGCAAACCGTACCTGTGGGTGGTGTACCTGGCGTTGGCCATGGTGGTGCTGGCCGCCGCCGTGTCCGTCGCCCGCAACCGCCGGTTCGGCTGGGACGTGGTGGCCAGCTACTTCTTCTCCACCGCGATCCTCAAGGGACTGCTCACCACGATCGAGCTGACCGCGCTGTGCATGCTGCTCGGCACCGTGCTCGGCATCCTGCTCGCGATCATGCGCATCTCCAGCAGCCCGGTGCTGCGCAGCGTGGCGAGCGCGTACATCTGGTTCTTCCGGGGCACCCCGCTGCTGGTGCAGATCCTGTTCTGGTTCAACCTCGCGGCGCTGTACCCGACGTTGCTGGGGGCGCCGACCAACAGCCTGATCAGCCCGTTCGCCGCCGCGGTGCTGGCGCTGTCGCTGCACGAGGCGGCGTACATGGCCGAGATCGTGCGCTCCGGCATCATCGGGGTACCGGCCGGGCAGCGGCTGGCGGCGCTGGCGCTGGGCATGCGGCCGGCGCGGATCCTGCGCCGCATCGTGCTGCCACAGGCCATGCGCACGATCCTGCCGCCGACCGGGAACCAGACGATCTCCATGCTGAAGACGTCCTCGCTGGTCAGCGTGATCGCGCTGAGCGAGTTGCTCTACACGGCGCAGAGCATCTACGGCATCAACTACCAGGTCATTCCGCTGCTCATCGTAGCCAGCCTGTGGTACCTGGTCGTGGTGTCGCTGCTGTCGGTGGGGCAGCGCTACCTGGAACAGCGTTACGGGCGGGGTGCACTGTGAGCACAGCGATGGTGACCGTGCAGGGTGTGCACCGGCACTACGGCGCCCACCACGCGCTGCGCGGGGTGGACCTGGAGGTGGCGCCCGGCGAGGTGGTGTGCCTGATCGGTCCGTCCGGGTCCGGCAAGAGCACGCTGCTGCGCTGCATCAACCACCTGGAGGCCGTGGACGGCGGCGCGATCCTGGTCGACGGCGAGCTGGTCGGCTACCGGCGCAAGGGCGACACGCTCTACGAGCTGTCCCCGGCCGAAGCCGCCCGCCGGCGGGCCGCCATCGGGATGGTCTTCCAGCAGTTCCACCTGTTCAGCCACATGACCGTGCTCGAGAACATCATCGAGGCGCCGGTGGGGGTGCTCCGCCAACCCGTGGACAAGGCGGCCGCGCGGGCTCGGGCGCTGCTGGAACGGGTCGGGCTGTCGGACAAGTCCGGCGCCTACCCGTCGGCGCTGTCCGGCGGTCAGCAGCAGCGGGTGGCGATCGCCCGCGCGCTGGCCATGGACCCCAAGCTGATGCTGTTCGACGAACCCACCTCGGCGCTGGACCCGGAGCTGGTGGGCGAGGTGCTCGCGGTGATGCGCGACCTGGCCGCCGAGGGAATGACGATGCTGGTGGTCACGCACGAGATGGGCTTCGCCAGGGACGTGGCCAACCGGGTGCTGTTCATGGACCAGGGCGAAATCATCGAGTCCGGCAC
>DATAYB010000608.1:0-5836 GCA_036272795.1 Pseudonocardia sp. | reverse complement strand
CTACGACCTACAGCAGATCGAGATCGTGCCCTCACGGCGCACCCGGACGTCGCAGGAGGTGTCGACCCACTGGCAGCTGGATGCTTACCGGTTCGACATCCCGCTGGTGACCCATCCGACCGACGCCATCGTGTCGCCGGTGACCGCCATCCGGATCGGGCAGCTCGGCGGGCTCGGTGTGCTCAACGCCGAAGGCCTGTGGGCCCGCCACGCCGACCCGGCCGCCCAGCTGGCCAAACTGGTCGAGGCGGCCGACGACGATGACCCGGCTGTCGTCGTACGGCTGCTGCAGGAGCTGCACACCGCGCCGATCCAGCCCGAGCTGCTCACCGAGGCGCTGCGCCAGGTGCGCGAGGCCGGCGTCACCCTGGCAGCCCGGGTCAGCCCGCAGCGGGCCAGGGAGCTGACGCCGCACCTGCTCGCCGCCGGTGTGGAGATCCTGTTCGTGCAGGGCACCATCATCTCGGCCGAGCACGTGTCCAGCGCCGGCCAGCCGCTCAACCTCAAGCAGTTCATCAGCGGCCTCGACGTGCCGGTGGTCGCCGGCGGTGTGGGTGACTACCGCACCGCCATGCACCTGATGCGGACCGGGGCGGCCGGTGTGCTCGTCGGCTACGGCGAGTCGCTGGCCACCACGACCGACACGGTGCTCGGTATCGGGGTC
Organism: Pseudonocardia sp.; assembly: GCA_036272795.1. GTDB lineage: Bacteria > Actinomycetota > Actinomycetes > Mycobacteriales > Pseudonocardiaceae > Pseudonocardia. The sequence goes on along the minus strand of DATAYB010000608.1, from coordinate 5,172 downwards.
CCGATGGCCACCGCGATCGTCGACGCCGCCGCCGCGCGCCGCGACTACCTCGACGAGACCGGCGGCCGCTACGTGCACGTGCTCGCCGACGGTGGGATCTTCGGCTCCGGTGACATCGCCAAGGCCATCGCCTGCGGCGCCGACGCGGTGATGCTCGGTGAGCAGCTGGCCGAGGCCTCCGACGCCCCGGGCGCCGGCCTGTACTGGACGCCGGCCGCCGCCCACCCCTCCCTGCCGCGCAGTGACGTCACGGCGGTCGCGGTGGGTGACCGCGATCTGGAGAGCGTGCTCTTCGGCCCGTCCGACACCCCGGACGGCAGCGTCAACCTCTTCGGTGCGCTGCGCCGCGCGCTCGCCAAGACCGGCTACTCCGACCTCAAGGAGTTCCAGCGGGTGGGCCTGACGATCCGGCGGTAGCCACGCTCGGGTCCGCCCGCCTCGCTGGTTCGGCACACGGTCGCCGACGCCCGCACTTGGTGATCATCAGGACCGCCGGGCTGAGTCGAGCATGATCAAACAGCCCTGGCGTCCTGATGATCACGGGTGAGCGGGTGAGGCTCGGATGAGCGGGTGGGGGCTTGGGTGAGGCTCGGGTCTCGACGGCGGGGCGAGCGGTGTGACGGCGGGTTATTCGCGGGATGCGTAGACCACCACGTTGTCCAGGTACGAGCGGGCCGCGCGGTCGAAGGCGCCGCCGCAGGTGATCAGCCGCAGCGCCGCGCCGGGTACCGGGCCGTACACCGCCGCCGTCGGGAAACCCAGCTTCGGGTAGTGCCGCACGCCGTCCACCCGGAACCGCACCCCGCCTCCGTCGGACAGCCGCACCAGCACCTCGTCGCCGGCGCGCAGCTGTGCCAGCCGGTAGAACACCGCGGGCCCGGTGACCGAGTCGACGTGTCCGGCGATCACGGCCGGCCCGAGCGCACCGGGCACCGCGCCGCCGGTGAACCAGCCGGCCGTGGCGTAGTCGGCCGGCACCTGCAGGCTGCCGTCCGCGTTGCGGCCCAGTGGCACCAGGCCGCGCGCGTCCACCCCGATCGCCGGGATGGCCAGCCCCACCGGCACCGTGCCCGGTACGCCGCCGACGACCTGGCCGGTCAGCGCTCCCGCGGCGCTCGGTCCGGTGGCCGTGGCGGCGCCCGGCCTGGGCCCCGCTGAGCTCACGCCGCTCCCCGGGGGCACGGTGCTGGTGGCAGCGGCGCTCACGGTGGCCTGGGGCACGGCGGTACCGGCGGGTGCCGGGTGGCCGAGCAGCCAGGCCGCCGCGATGCTGTGCGCGAGCATGGTCACGACCAGCAGTGGTGCGGCCGGTGCGCGGGACGCACCGGCCACACCGCCTGCCTCTGGCCCGGGCCGGAGCGACTGCCCGGACCGGAGCGACAGCCGGAACCGGAGCAGCCGCCGGGCCCGGTAGCGCAGCCGGGCCCGGTACCCCAACCGGTGCCGGGGGCGGGGAGGGCTAGCCACGCAACCGCCGGCGCGGGCGGGTGCGCAGCGCGCCGACGGTCAGCGCACCGATCACCAGCCCCACGACCAGCACCGCCGCCACCGGCAGCCCGGTCGACGGGGCACCCACCAGGTCGGTGGCGGTGCCGCCGGCGCCGGTCTCCGCGCCGCCCGTCGGGGCGCTCGCGGTGCCCGTGCCGTCCGGCAGCTCGGACAGCGTCAGGCCGCCGCCGGGCTTGTTCAGCACGACGACGGTGCACACCGTGGCCGGCCGGACGTCCAGCGTCGCCGGGGCGGACGTGTCGCCGTACTTGAGCGCCACGTCCCAGTGTCCGCCCGGCACCGTGACGTAGTCGCCCGTGTCGCCGTAGCGCAGCCCGCTGGCCAGCGTCGGCCCGTTGACGGCCGCGACGTCCATGGTCGTCGACTCCGGCGCGCCCTGCACCACGCGCACCTTGCCGTCGCCGCCGGCCGGGGTGGCCAGGTCGTCGGTGAGCAGCTGGCCCCGGATGGTGCCGTTCGGGCCGTTCTCGAACACCAGCATCGTGTTCGCGGTGTCCGCCTTGACGTCCACGTTCGCGCTCAGCGCGGGCGGCGAGCTGGCCGGGGCGTTGGCCGGGCGCATGGACACCGTGTAGGTGCCGGGGGCGAGTGCCGAGTACGGCGTGACGGCGCCGTAGGCGGCCTCCCGGAACGCCACCCGCTGCGGCTGGCCGAATGGCGACAGGTAGATGTCCACGGGCGGGGTCTTCGGAGAGAGGTGGCCGAGGCGGACCCAGCCGATCGGGGCCCCGGGCGCACCCGGGGCGGCCGGCGGGTGGGGCGCCGCGGCCGCGACGGCCGGCGCGGCGACGGTGCACAGCAGGGCGAACAGGACGGCGACCACGAGGTTGGCTGAGACTCTTCGATGCTGGGTCACGAGGGTGTCCTTGTCGTGAGGTGCGTCAGGGGTTCATCAGCGGGTTAGGAACGCCTCGAGCAGGTCCGGTGGGGCCAGCGGCGAGTAGCGGACGAGCACGCCGGGCGGGGTCTCCGTCACGGTGTACGGGCGGAACGGGGCCAGTTGGGCCTCGAAGTAGTCGACGATGGCGCGGCGCGCGGTGTCCGGGCCGGTGTCGGGGACGCCTTCGGGCGGCGGGCCGTCCGGGGCGAGCAGTAGCTGGCGCAGTGGCCGGTCGGTGGCCGTCTCGCCCGGCACCGGGGGCAGGCCCAGCAGCTGGATCCGCTGCCGGGAGAGCAGGCCGGCCAGCGTTGTCATCGCGCACGGGTCGACCCGGCCGGCGCGCAGCTGGTCGAGCACCGCCGGGTCCGCCCGCAGCTGCGGCGACATGGTGAGCATCGCGCCGGCGGCCTGCCTGGCGGTCAGCTCCCTGGCGGGGTCGGGCGTGGTGCCAAGGGCGGCGCGGATCTCGAGCCGGTCCGGCGCCCCGCCCGCCCCGAACTCCGCGACCAGTCCCGAGGTGGCCGGCGTCGGGTCGCCGGGGGCGGTCACCCACCACGCCGGTGTGGCACCCCCACCGGTGCTCACGCGGGACCACTCGTCAGCCGGTACGAGCGCGACGCGGGTGCGGGGGTCGGCGTGGATCCGGTCGGTGGCCGGCACGTTGTCCCGCAGCCAGGCCCGGGCGGCAGCGGCGGGTGCCGGCTCGGTCGCGTCGGGCAGCTGGGCGAGGTTGGCCGCCCAGACCACCGCGAGCACCCCGATCAGCAGCGCCGGTGCAAGCTGCGGCACGAACCGCCCCGCCGCGCCGTGCTCCTGTGCGGAGGCGCCGGCCGGTGGGGCGGCAGGTCGCGACCTGGCCAGCACGCCGCGCTCGATGCCGGCGGCCAGCGCGGCGACCAGTACCGCCGCCAGCGGCAGCACGGCGGTCGGCGTGACGCCCAGTGGCAGCGCCAGCAGCGGCACCCCGAGCACCCCGACGGCGAGCGCGCGCCGCCGGGGCGAGGACCGCCCGCCGGAGCGCAGCGCGAGCAGCCCCACCAGCAGCACGAGCGCCGGAGTGACCAGGTCGCGCCCCAACCAGCCGGGCCCCAGCCAATCGGGTGCCGGCCAGTCGGGTGGCGCACCCGTCGGCTCGGCGGTCACGGTGAACGCCGTGCCGACCCCCACGGTGAGCAGCACCCCGACGGCGATCAGCGCGGGGCGGCGGGGGTCGTGCTGGCGGGCGCTGAGCAGCAGCACGGTGGGCAGCAGCGCCAGCATGACCGGGGCGGTGAGCACGGCGACGGCGGTGCAGCCGATGATCACGAGGTCGACCCGCAGCGCCGCCCTGCCCACCCTCGGGCGCCCGGTGACCAGCACGAGCGCGGCCAGCGACCACAGCAGCGCCAGGTTCTCCGGGGCGGCCACCCTGGCGGCGCCGATCGCGGCCGGGCAGATGGCCAGCAGGGCGACGGCGAGGAGCCCCCAGCGCCGCACGACCCCGAGCCGCCGCACCAGCACCCAGACCAGCAGCGCGCCGCCCGCCCAGAGCACGGGCCCGCTCTCCCGCACCGCCGCCAGCGCGCTGGGTGCCCGCCGCCAGGCCCCTGTCAACGAGCCGATCGCGGCGAACTGCGGCGTGGCCAGCGACATCAGCCGCGCCGGCAGCGCGCCCAGCGGCAACCCCGGCCAGATCCCGGTCCGGCTCAACGCGACCACCCCGGTGACCAGCGTCGCCTCCCGGTCGGTCGGCACCGGGGTGTCGTCGAGCCCGACCCAGCGCAGCGCGACACCGATGCCGACCACCACCGCGAGGCCCGCCCAGCTCGGCGCGCCGGCCCGGATGCCGGCCAGCGCCGTGCGGTCGGCAGGGCGGCGGTGGCTGCGTTCCTCGCGGTGGGGCACGGCGTGAGTCGGCCGGCCGTTGGGGGCGATGTGCGCCGGGCGGCCCCGCCGGTAACCGACGAACGGCGTGGCCAGCCGGGACGCCCAGACGCTCGGGGTGGGCGCGTCCGGATCCGGGGGATCGGCGGGCTCCTCGTCCGGCACGATCGGCCGGCGGCCTCGCGGGTGGGGGAGCCGGCGTGCTCCGGTTGGCCGGTCCACAGGACCACCTTTTTGACTACTGAATGTAATCAATAACGCGGTAAGGTTAGTCCTATGAGCGGCCGTGACCAGGCGGCATTCGGTCTAACTTTGACGGACTGCTACGCACGGTGCGGAAGCAGCGGCCGTTCGGGGCAACGGGGCGCCAGCCGGCCCGCCCCCCGTTCGGCCGCCGCTCAGCTGCCGCCTGAGCCGGACGTGCGCCCGAAGTCGCCACGAGGAACTCGTCGACGACCACGGGGCCTGCCCGGCCCAGCTGGCCCGCGCCTGGCCGGGCCACTGTGCCGTGTTCCGACCCGCCCAGGCGGCCTTCGGCGGTGACGGCTGGCACTGGGGCTGTACGGGCGCCAGCGGCTGCGTCGCCTCGGCCGAGGGCGCGGCGGGCCCGGGCGGCCGCCTGAGCCGGCCCGGCGCGGCCCAACCGGCCTGCTCCGGGTCGTCCTCTGCCGTCGTTCGACCGGCCTCGGCGGTGTCCTGTCGCCGAGGCTCCTCCGCTGTGTCCATCATCCCCCCTGACCAGGGAGGATAGCGTCGCGGCAGTGGTCAGGGCCGCTACTGGGTCAGCCGCCGCCGGCCTGGATGCTGGCCGAGATCTCACCGGCCAGCCGGACGTCCAGGGCGGTGATGCCGCCCGCGGAGTGGGTCGAGCAGCGGAACGTGAGGGTGCGCCAGCGGATGTCGATGTCCGGGTGGTGGTC
>DATAYB010000607.1:0-11245 GCA_036272795.1 Pseudonocardia sp. | reverse complement strand
GCGATGCCGAAGGCGCTGCCCAGCTCGCGCGCGACACTCTGCAGCCCCGAGCCCAGCCCCGCACGGTCGGCGGCCACGGAGGCGAGCACCCCGTCGGACAGGGGCGGCGTCGCGGTCCCGCAGCCGGCCGCCACCACGGTGACGCACACCGCATACCAGGCGTACGGGGTGTCCGCACCTGCGAAGGACGCCCCGAAGAGTCCGGCGGCGAGTAGCCCGAGGCCGACTCCCACGGCGGCGCGTGGCCCCCAGCGGCGGGCGACCGGTGCGGTGGCCCGGGGCGCGAGCCAGAGCGCCGCGGCCATCGGCAGCAGCCGGACGCCGGCGCCGAGGACGGAGTAGCCCTTGGCGTACTGCAGGTACTGCCCGTTGACGTACATCAGGCCGAACATGCCGGCGAACACGACCGCCATGCCGAGCGCGCCGGCACGCAGGCCGCGCACCCGGAACAGCCGTGGATCGAGCAGGACCGCCCGGCCGCGCAGCTCACGCGCGACCCAGCCGGCGAGCGCCACGGCCGCGACCGCGAAGCCACCGAGCGTGCGCACCCCGGTCCAGCCCGACCCGGGTGCACTGACCAGCGCGTACAGCAGCGCGAGGCAGCCACCGGTGAACAGCAGGCCGGCGGTCACCGCGAGCCGCCGCCGCCGCGGGGGCGGCCGGGGCGCCACGCGGGCGACCGCGACGAGGGCGAGCAGGGCGAGTGGCACCGCCGCCGCGAACAGCGCGCGCCACGAGCCGGTCTGCACCGCCGCCCCGCCGCCCACGTTGCCGAGCACGGCGGCGACCCCGGTCATCGACGCCCACACCGCGACCTGGCGTGCCCGTCTGGCCGGCCCAACTGCCCCCACCAGCAGTGCCAGCGTGGTCGGCAGCACCGCGGCGGCCCCGACGCCGGCGACCACCCGGCCGGCCAGCAGCACCGCCACAGTGGGCGCCGCCGCGCACACCGCGGTGCCGGCGGTGAAGATCGCCAGGCCGGTGAGCAGCGTGCCCTTGCGACCGAGCCGGTCGGCGCACGCACCGGCCGGCACGAGCAGGCAGGCGAACACGACGACGTAGCCGTCCACGACCCACAACAGCTCGGTGGCGGTGGGGCGTAGCGCGTCCGCTGCCAGGGCCGGGACGGCCAGGTTGATCGCCGATACCAGCCCGACGACGAGGGCCACGCACAGGCCGAGGGCGGCGGCGAGCAGCCCGGTGCCGCGTTCGTGTGCTCGCTGCAGCGCGGGCGGCGGATCCGACGGGGGTGCCGGGGCGGCAGGCTCCGTCGGGTGGGGGTGCATCGCCTTCGACGGTACGTTGGAACCACATTACGCCGGTGTTACGCCACCCCTTCCCACCTGCGCGAACGCCCCACCAGGAACGTTCAGCGGGCGGGCGCCGGCTCCGCCGGTCAGCTGCCGGTCAACCGAGCTCGGCGGCCGGGGGCCGCCGGCGGCGTGCTGGCCGGGGTCTAGGTTCCGGCTGTTGTCGGCCGGCCGTCGACGAGGTCGGTCAGGTACGGGCCGAGGGCCTCGGCGATCGCTTCGGCGGCCAGCTCCGGTGCGCGCTCCGACAGGAGTACGTGGGTGATGATGAGCCGGGCGATGGTGTCGGCGGCGAGCTCGGCGCGGGCCGGGTCGGCGTGCGGCGCGCACCGGGCGAGGTGTGTCACGAACGCCGCCGCGACGACCCGCACCACGGGCGCCGCCTCCGTCGTGACCAGCGGCAACAGCTCCTGGTGGGCCGGGCCGGCGAGGATGGCCTTGAGCAGGGCGTCACCCCGGGAGCGGCGCAGCACGAATGCGCAGCCGGCGCGCACCGCCGCCCCGATGTCCGCCGGATGCCGGGCGAGCACTCCGTCCAGCGCCACCATCAGTCGCTCGGTCTCGCGGACCATGACGGCGGTCAGCAGCCGCTGCCTGCTGCCGAACTCGGCGTAGAGCGTCTGCCGGCTGATGTCCACGGCGGCGGCGATGTCGGCCATCCGCACCTCGCGGTCCCCAGCCTCCACCGCAAGGCGGGCCGCGGCGTCCAGGATCGCGCCGTGCAGCACCGCGCGGGCCTCGCCCGGGAAGCGCTGACCTCGCTCCGGCATGGCATTATCTTGACAGCACCGTCGTTTGTGTCAAGAAGACCGCGAGGAGACCCCGTGACCCGAGTCCAGGTTCGCCCGTGACCGTGCCGGAGCCGGTGCCTGCCGAGAGCGCGGTGCGCCTGCCGGCGCACAGCGTGGACTGTTATGGCTGCGGACCGGACAACCCCGCCGGCCTGCGCATGCAGGTGTGGCGGGAGGGCGACGAGGTGTACAGCGACGTCGTGTTCCAACCGCACCACGTGGGGGCGCCGGGCATCGCGCACGGCGGGGCGGTGGCGGCGGCGTGCGACGACCTGTTCGGTTTCATGCTGTACGTGGTCCGCGAGCCGGGCGTGACCCGCAGCCTGACCATGGAGTACCGCGTGCCGACCGCCCTGGGCGCGTCACACCGGATCACCGCGCGGCTGAACCGCCGGGACGGCCGCAAGCTCTACCTGGCCGCCACCGGAGTGCGCGCCGACGGGCAGCTCTGCTTCACCGCGACGGCCGTGTTCATCGTCGTCGAGCGGGCGCACTTCGAACGCTACGGCGTGCTCGCCGAGCACCCCGGCCTGGACGCGCTGACGGCCACCCCGGGCCCGCCCCCACCCGGCGGCTGACGGCGGCCGGTCGGCTCGCAACCGGCGAAGCCGGCGCGGCCGGACTCGAACCGGCGCGCAGTCAGACGGTCAGGCGCAGGGGTAGCGACGTGAACGTGCGCAGGGTGTTGTTGAGGTGGCGGCGGGGGGGCTCGGCGAGCTCGATACGGCTGACTCGGCGCGCCAGCGCGGTGATCAGTGCCTCGGACTCCAGCCGCGCGACGTGCTGGCCGATGCACTGGTGCAGGCCCATGCCGAAGCCGACGTGGCCGGACGGGTCGCGGTCCAGGTCGTAGGCGTGCGGGGCGGCCCAGCGGCGGGGGTCGCGGTTCGCGGCGGCCAGGAACATGAGGATCTTCTTGCCGGACGGGATGAGCACGCCGTCCACCGTGACGTCGGTGGTCGCGGTCCGGAAGAACGTCTGCACCGGCGACTCCCACCGCACCGCCTCGTCGAAGGCGACCCTGGCCAGCCGGGGCTCGGCGTGCAGCCGCTGCCACTGCGCCGGGTTGCTGGCCAGGCCGTAGAGCGTGGCCGACAGGCCGGCGACGGTGGTGTCGACGCCGGCGGTGAGCAGCGAGCGGACCACCAGCGGCGCCTGCTCGGGGGTGATCTCGCCTTGGTCGGACGCCGCCCAGATCCGCGCGCCGAAGCCGTCCGGGGCCAGCACGTCCCTGGCGCACACCGAGCCCACCCAGCCGGAGTGCTCCGCGAGGTGCGGCGCGCCCTTCGCGACCAGGTCGTTGTCCGGGCCGAAGGCGTTGAACGCGTGGTCGCCGTAGGGCAGCAGGTGCTCGCGCCCCTCCTTCGGGAGGCCGACGGCGTCCGGGAAGACCCGCAGCGGGAACGCCTCGGAGAGCACGGGCACGGCATCGAACTCAGCGGAGTACTGGGCGGTACCGCCGCCGGTGCCGTACTCGGAAAGGACCTGGTCGACCAGTTCCTCGGCGTCGGCGTGCCACCGCTCCCGCAGCCGCTGCAGGGCGCGCGGCCCGAGGATCTCGCGCAGCACGCGGCGTGGCGCGTCGTGCCGGGGCGGGTCGGCCTCCAGCAGCAGGCTCGGTGGCCGCCACGGCGTCTCGTAGCGGAAGTTGGACAGGCCGACGCCTGCGCCCGACTGGAACTCCTGCCAGTTGACCAGCGCGGCGTGCACCTGTTCGTAGCGGGCGAACGCGTAGACGTCGTAGCGGCTCAGGTACACCACCGGGCCGGCTTCCCGTAGGGCGGCGTGCATCGGCAGCGGGTCCGCCAGCACAGCGTGCGCGAAGGGGTCGACGTCGCTGGTGGGGACGTCCGGCGGCGGCGGCGATGGTGGAGTCGGCTGCGCGGCGGCGAGGGTCACGGTGGCTCCAGTCAGAGGTCGAGCACCAGGCGGTCGCCGAGCGCGCGGGACACGCAGAGGAACATGCAGTCGCCGGCCGCGCGCTCGGCGTCGGTGAGGATCGAGTCGCGGTGGTCGGGCGTGCCGGCCAGCACCGTCGTCTCGCAGGTGCCGCAGGTGCCCTGCCGGCAGGACGAGAGCACGTCCACCCCGGCGGCGTTGACGGCCTCCAGCACCGATGTCCCGGGTCGCACGGTCACCGTGGCCCCGGACCGCGCCAGCTCCACCTCGAACGGCGCGGTGCGTACCGGGGCGCCCTGGTCGGCGGCGACGAACCGCTCGATGCGGAGCGTGTGCGGCGGCCAGCCGGCGCAGGCCGTCTCGATCGCGGCGAGCAGCGGCGCCGGCCCGCAGCAGTAGACACGGGTGTCGGCGCGCGGTGCACCGAGGTAACCGGGCAGGTCGAGCAGCCCGGCCTCGTCCTGCGGCACCACGCTGACCCGGTCGCCGTAGCCGGCGAGGTCGTCCAGGAATGCCATGGACGTCCGCCGACGGCCGCCGTAGAGCAGCTGCCAGTCGACGCCGAGCAGGTCGGCCTGGTGCAGCATCGGCAGCAGCGGCGTGATCCCGATGCCGCCGGCGACGAACAGGTACCGAGTCGCCGGGACCAGCGGGAAGTTGTTGCGCGGCCCACCGACGCCCACCAGGTCACCGGGTCGCAGCTCGTCGTGCACGTACGCCGAACCGCCCCGCCCTGCTACCTCGCGCAGCACGCCGACCCGGTAGCGGTGCGCGTCCCAGCGGTCCCCGCGAAGCGAGTACTGCCTGGTCAGGCCATTGGGTAGGACGAGGTCGATGTGCGCGCCCGGGGTCCAGTCCGGCAGCCGCCCGCCGTCCGGGCGTGCCAGCTCCATGGCGACCACCCCGTCGGCCACGGCAGTCTTCGTGGTCACCGTCAGCGCCAGTACGTTCGCTCCGCCGATACCCATCGTGCCGTCACCGGCCGCCTCGGCGGTGCCCACTCCGGCGCCACCGAGCTGGGCCCGTACTCCCGTCACCGCCGACCTCCCTGCCCTCTGCCTCCGAGGATCCGCGCCGCGCCGCCGCTCGCACAGGTGACTCTCAACCATTGAGAGACGAGCGGCGTTTCTATCTCAGACGCGGCGACTGCACCAACCCCCGGCCGATGCCCCGCGCGGCCGTCATCAGCACCGGGACCTGCTGGTACGCACCACCGTCGTTGGGGAGCACGGCGGAGAGCGCGGCCACGACCACACCCGCGCCGTCGCGGATCGGCACCGCCACCCCCGTCGCGTCCTCGTGGATGTGCCCGGCGCACAGGGCGAACCCCGACTTGCGGACGTCGGCCAGCGTGGTGCGCAGCCGGTCCGGCGAGGTGATCGTGTGGGGCGTGAAGCCCGGCAGCGGGGCAGCGAGGATGCGGTCCTGCTGCTCGCGCGGGCTGTGCGCGAGCAGCACCAGCCCAGACGACGAGGCGTTCATCGGCAGCCGGCCGGCCACCCTGGTGAAGTTGATCGCCGCGCCAGGGGCGGTGAGCCGTTCGACGAACAGCGCGTGGTCGCCGTCGCGCACGCACAGCTGCACGTCGTGGCCGATCACCCCGTGCAGATCCTCGAGGAATGGCATGGCGGCCTCGCGCAGGGTCAGCGTGGGGGAGGCCCGCTGCGCGAGCTCCCAGAACCGGACGCCGATCCGCACCCGGCCGTCCGGTTGGCGGGCCAGCAGCCCGTGCCCGACCAGCTCACCGATCAGCCGGGACGCCGTGGCGACATGCAGCGGCACGCGGCGGGCGATCTCGGACACCGACAGCACCGGCTCCTCTGGCGTGAACGCCTCGAAGATCCGGACGGCCCTGGTCAGGACCGACTCGCCGGCTTGGGTCCGCGCCACCTGACCAGTCTGGCACGCCAACGCGGCAGGTCAGACGCGGTTTCCTCAGCGCGGCACGGTGTGTCCCCCGGTTCGCTGGCCGAGCTGCTTGGACAGCTCGCGCGCTCCCTCCACGACGAGCCGTTCCCAGCCGCCGCGCCCGGCGGGCGTCCACCGGGCAGCCGGCACGGAGATGCTCAGCGCGGCCACGGTGCGGTCCAGATGGTCGCGGACCGGGGCGGCCAGGCAGCACACGTCGGGGTTCGACTCGCACTGCTCCAGGCTGATGCCACGCTCGTTGACCTCACGCAGCTGCGCGCGCAGCTCGGCGACCCCGGTGATGCTGTGCTCGGTGAGCGCCGCGAGCTCGGCCCCGCCGGGATAGAGCTCGGCGAGCTCGGAGTCGGTCAGGTCGGCCAGCAGCGCCTTGCCGACCGCGGTGCAGTGGGCCGGCAGCGTGCGGCCGACGGCGGACACCATGCGGACCGCCCGGCTGCTGTCCACCTTGGCGATGTACACGACGTTCGCGCCGTCCCGCACGGCCACGTGCACCGTCTCGTTGCACTGCGCGCAGATCCCGCGCGCCACCTCGGTGCTGGCCCCGGCCAGGTCGAGCCGCTCACCGTAGGCGTTGCCGAGCTGGAACAGCCGCAGCCCGAGCCGGTAGTGCCCGGTCGTCTCGTCCCTGGCCAGGTAGTGCCGCGCGGCGAGGGTGACCAGCAGCTCGTGGACCGTGGTTCGGGGCAGTCCGGTGCGCTGCGTGATCTCCGGGGCGGACAGCGTGGCGTCCTCGGCCAGGAACAGCTCGAGGATATCCAGGCCGCGCAGCACGGCGGGCGTCTGCCGGGCCACGGCGTCACCTCTCTGAGCGCGGCCGCACCTGTCGCGCGGTCCGCGGAATCTAGCGACTCGGTCCGCGGAATCTAGCGACTCGCGGGGGAGTGGGGCCGGAGCGGGGCGGTTACATGACCGTGCCGATGTGCCAGGGGACGAACTCCTCCTCGCCGTAGTCCATCGCCTCGCTCTTGGTCGGCTCGCCGGAGGCGACGGCGAGCACCCGTTCGAAGATCACCGCGCCCAGCTCCTCGACGGTGGTGGTGCCGTCGACGATGCCGCCGGCGTTGATGTCCATGTCGTCGGTCATGTGCTCGTAGAGCGGTGTGTTGGTGGCCAGCTTGAGGCTCGGCACCGGCGCGCAGCCGAACGCCGAGCCGCGCCCCGTGGTGAAGCAGACGACGTTGGCGCCGCCGGCCACGATGCCGGTCACCGAGACCGGGTCGTAGCCCGGGGTGTCCATGAAGACGAAGCCGGGCGTGGTCACGGGCTCGGCGTACTCGACGACGTCGGCCAGCGTGGTGGTGCCGCCCTTGGCGACCGCGCCGAGCGACTTCTCCAGGATCGTGGTCAGGCCGCCCGCCTTGTTGCCAGGCGACGGGTTGTTGTCCATGGAGCCGCCGTTGCGCGCGGTGTAGTCGCGCCACCAGTCGATCCGCTCGAGCAGCTTGCGGCCGACCGCCTCGGACGCCGCCCGCCGGACCAGCATGTGCTCGGTGCCGTAGATCTCCGGGGTCTCGCCGACGATGCCGGTGCCGCCGTTGCGGACCAGCCGGTCGACGGCGTTGCCGAGTGCGGGGTTGGCGGTGAGCCCGGAGTAGGAGTCCGAGCCGCCGCAGTTGGTGCCGAGCACGATCCGGCTGGCCGGCAAGCGGGTGCGGCGGGCCGCATCGGCGATCGGCAGCATCTCGGTCAGCCGCTCGACGCCGGCCGCCACGGTCTTCTTCGTGCCGCCGATCTCCTGGATCGTGCTGGCGAACACCGGGACGTCAGGGCGCATCGGCACGTCCCTGGTCAGCTGGGCGATCTGGTTGTCCTCGCAGCCGAGGCCGAGCACCACGAACCCGGCGAAGTTGGGGTGGGCGAGGTAGCCACGCATCACCCTGCGCAGCACGTCCATGCCCTCGCCGTCCGGCGCCATGCCGCACCCCGTGCCGTGGGTCAGTGCGACCACACCGTCCACGTGCTCGAACCCGTCGAGCACGCCGGAGTAGCGCATCCGCGCGGCGATCTGCCTGGCGGCGGTGGCCGAGCAGTTCACGCTGGTCAGGACGCCGAGGTAGTTGCGGGTGCCGACACTGCCGTCGGAGCGCAGGTAGCCGTCGAAGCTGGCGCGGTCGGCCTCGTCGAGCAGTTCCTCGATCGTCGCGTCCACGGCGAACTCGTAGTCCCTCTCGAACTCCCGGTACTCCAGGTTGTGCAGGTGCACGTGCTCGCCGGCCGCGATGTCGCGCCCGGCGAACCCGATCACCTGGCCGTAGCGCAGCACCCGGTCCCCGGCCCGCAGCTCGCGCAGCGCGATCTTGTGGCCCCGGCCGATCTGGCCACGTGCGGTGAACGGCCCGTCGCCCGCATCCACCTGCGCGCCGGCCGGCACGTCGTCGGCGGCGATGGCGACGCTGTCCACCGGCTGCAGGCGGATCAGGCGGTGAGCTGTGGTCGTGGCGCTCGGGCGCATTGCCGGCATCGGCGCTCCAGGGTGGTGGTGGGCGGTTGTCCGGGAGGTACCGCACAGGTTACGTTGCCGGTGTTCGATTTGTCAGACGGCATTCGAAATATCGAACGTGCTGTGCCAGTGTCGACTCGAGGGGGAGACGCCACATGCCCGGACCGATCGCGCAGAGCCCCAAACCCGCCACCCGGCTGCGCTGGATGATCGCGTGGCTGACCATGACCGGCACCGCGATCAGCTACATCGACCGGGCCAACCTCGCCGTCTCGCTCCCGTTCATGGAGCACGATCTCCACATCGGCAAGGAGGTCACCGGCGTCCTGCTGGCGTGCTTCTTCTTCACCTACGCGCCAGGTCAGCTGATCGGCGGCCGGGTGGTCGACGCCGTCGGACCCCGGTTGGCCGCCGGGTTCGCCACCATCTGGTGGTCGTTCTTCACGGCCATCAACGCGGTGGCCGGTGGGCTCGCCTCGCTGATCGTGTTCCGGCTCGGGCTGGGTATCGGTGAGGCGGTCGCGCCGCCGGCGTTCGGCAAGGTGGTCGGGCGGTGGTTCCCGCTGCGGGAACGCGCGCTGGCCGCCGCCGTGTACGACTCGGGCTCACGGCTGGGCACGGCGCTCGCCCTGCCGATCGTCACGGTGATCATCGCGGTGTTCGGCTGGCGGGCCTCGTTCCTGATCACCGGCTGTCTCGGGCTGGTCTGGGTGGTCGGCTGGTTCCGGCTCTACCGCGACCCGCGCGAGCACCCGCGCCTCGACCCGGCCGAGCTGGCCTACATCGAGGACGGCGGTGCGCGCACGGTGGTGTCGGCGGACGCGCCGCCTGCTGCCCGGGGCCGCTGGATGGACCTGCTGCGACACCGGACCATCTGGGGCATGATGCTCGGCTTCTTCGGGCTGAACTTCGCCTTCTACTTCTTCGTCACCTGGTTCCCGAGCTACCTCGTGGAGGCTCGCGGGCTGAGCCTGCTGAAGACGGGCTTCCTCGGCATGATCCCGCCGCTGGCCGCGTTCGGCGCCGAGTTCGTCGGCGGCTGGCTGTCCGACCGGCTGACCATGAAGTACGGCCCTACGCGCGGGCGGAAGATCCCGATCGTGGTGTCGATGTGCCTGGCTTCGTCGATCGCGCTGGCCGCCATCGTGCCGAGTGCCGGGCTGGCCATCGGACTGCTCGCGCTGTCCATGAGCTGCCTGGCCATCGCGGCGTCGTCGATCTGGTCGCTGCCGTCGGACGTGGCGCCCACCGAGGCCCAGGTCGGCTCGGTCGGCGGGCTGCAGAACTTCGCCTCCAACCTGGCCGGCGTGCTCAGTCCCCTCGTGTTCGGCTTCTTCGCCGGTACCGGGCCGACAGCGTTCGTCGTGCCGCTCGTCGCCACCGGTGCCGTGGTGGTCCTCGGTGCGCTGAGCTACCTCGTGCTCTGCGGGCGGTTCGAGCCGCTGCCGGTGCGTGGTCAGGTCGGCGCACCGGTCCGGGAGCCGGCGTGAGCGGAACGCGGAAGAGCGCCGGTTCGGGGGCTGACACGCTCCGGCTGACCGGGGTTGTGCCGGTCGTCCCGACCGTGTTCCGCGACGACGAGGAGCTCGACCTGCCGGGCCTGCGGCGGGTGGTCGACTACCTGGTCGACGCCCGCGTGGACGGGCTGTGTGTGCTGGCCAACTACTCCGAGCAGTTCTCGCTGACCGATGCTGAGCGTGACCTCGTGGCCCGCACGGTCCTGGAGCACACCGCCGGCCGGGTCCCGGTGATCGTCACGACCAGCCACTTCAGCGCCAGGGTGACCGCGTCGCGCAGCCGCGAGGCGGAGCGGTTGGGCGCGGCGATGGTCATGGTGATGCCGCCGTTCTTCGGCGCGACGCTGAGCGTGGCCGGCGTGGCCGTGCTCGACTTCTTCGCCCAGGTGGCCGCTGCGACCGACCTGCCGATCATGGTGCAGGACGCGCCGCTGTCCAGCACACCGCTGCCCGCCGCACTGATCGTCGACCTGGTGCAGCAGGTGCCCTCGGTGCGGTACGCGAAGATCGAGGTGCCGTTCGCGGCGGACAAGCTGCACGCACTCGTCGGCGCCCTGGGTCCCGCGCTGCCCGGCCCGTTCGACGGCGAGGAGTCGGTGACCCTGATCCCGGACCTGGACGCCGGCGCGGTCGGCACGATGTGCAGCTCGATGGTGCCGGGGGAGCTCGGCGTGATCGTCCGAGGCCATCTCTCCGGGGCTCGGCCGGCGGCGGTCGACGCCTGGGAGCGTCTGCTGCCGCTGATCCACTACGAGAACCGGCAGTGCGGGCTTCGTGCGCAGAAGATCCTGCTGACCGAGGGCGGTGTGATCGGCTCCGACCGGACGCGCGCCCCGCTGGCGGCGGTATCGCCCCGGACCCGGAAGGGCCTGGTCGAGCTCGCCCGCCGGCACGACCCGCTGGTCCTGCGCTGGGCTCGCTGACGGGCGTCGGTGCGCTCCGGGCCCGCGCGACTCAGCGGCGCCTCAGGCCCGGGTGTTGACCTCGCTGTATTCAGGTGTGTATTCATTCTGAGAGGTAACCGTACGAGCGAACTTCGCGGGAGGTACCGGGTGCCGGTCGACGCGCGGGTCGCGGCGCAGGCCGGCAGCGGGGCGAGCCTTGCCGAGCAGGCAGTGATGGCGGTGCGGGAGCTGATCCACGACGGCCAGCTGCTGCCCGGCCAGCCGATCCGCCAGGTCGCCATCGCCGAGCGGCTGGGCATGAGCCGGGTGCCGCTGCGCGAGGCGTTGCAGAACCTGCAGGCGGAGGGGCTGGTGCGGCCTTCGGCGACCGGTGGCTTTGTCGTCACCCGGCTCTCGTCGACCGAGCTGGCCGAGTTCTACCTGATGCGGCGGCTCCTGGAGACCGAGCTACTTC
>DATAYB010000606.1:0-2575 GCA_036272795.1 Pseudonocardia sp. | reverse complement strand
GTCACCACGACCTCGCGGGCGCCGCAGGTGGACAGCCGCTCGCGCGCCGGCCCGGAGAGCACGCCGTGGGTGGTCGCGATGACCACGTCCGCGGCCCCCTGGGCGAGCAGCGCCTTGACCGCGCCGGCGATGGTGCCACCGGTGTCGATCATGTCGTCGATCACGACGCAGGTCTTGCCGGCGATCTCACCGACCACCCGGTTGGCGACCGCCTGGTTGGGCTTGAGCGGGTCACGGGTCTTGTGGATGAACGCCAGCGGAGTGCCACCGAGCATCTCCGACCACTTCTCGGCCAGCCGGACGCGGCCGGAGTCGGGCGAGACGACCGCGAGGTCCCGGTCCGAGTAGGAGTCCTTGACGTACTCGGCGAGCAGTGGCATCGCCCACAGGTGGTCCACCGGGCCGTCGAAGAAGCCCTGGATCTGGGCTGTGTGCAGGTCGACCGTCATGATCCGGTCGGCGCCCGCCGTCTTGAACATGTCCGCCACCAGCCGGGCCGAGATCGGCTCCCGGCCCCGGTGCTTCTTGTCCTGCCTGGCGTAGGGGTAGAACGGCATCACGGCGGTGATCCGCTTGGCCGAGGCCCGCTTGAGCGCGTCCACCATGATCAGCTGTTCCATCAGCCAGTCGTTGATCGGGTGGCAGTGGCTCTGGATCACGAAGGCGTCGCAGCCCCGTACCGACTCCTCGAAGCGGACGAAGATCTCGCCGTTCGCGAAGTCGTGCGCGGTCTGCGGGGTGATCGTGACGTCCAGGTGCTTGGCGACCTCTTCGGCCAGCTCTGGGTGCGACCGCCCGGCGAAGAACATCAGGCTCTTCTTGGGAGTTGCCGTCATCGCGGTCATGGTCGCGCCCGCCTCCTAGCCGAGTGTGCTGCCCCCCTGTGGAGCCGCGGGGGTACCTACAGTGTCGCCTGGCTCTGCTGAGCGCACCTGATCGGGTGCCCCATCCAGCTCGGCCGCCGCTGCCCGCTCCGCCGCCAGCGCGGCCGGTGTGCCTGGTCGGCGGCGTGGTACCCAGTTGTCCATGACCCGCTGCTCACCGGCCGATACAGCCAGTGCGCCGGGCGGCACGTCCTCCCGGATCACCGCTCCCGCACCAGTGTAAGCGCCGTCCCCGACAGTGACCGGCGCCACGAATGTGTTGTCCGACCCGGTGCGCACGTGGGAGCCGACGACGGTGCGGTGCTTGGTCACCCCGTCGTAGTTGACGAACACCGAGGACGCGCCGATGTTGCTGTACTCACCGATGGTGGCGTCGCCGACGTAGGTCAGGTGCGGCACCTTGCTGCCCTGGCCGATCTGGGCGTTCTTGACCTCGACAAATGTGCCGATCTTGCCGTCGGCGCCGAGCCGCGCGCCCGGGCGCAGGTAGGCGAACGGGCCGACGCTTGCGCCTGCGCCGATCTCCGCGCCGCTGCCGTGGGTGCGCACCACGCGCGCGCCGGGACCGATCCAGCAGTCCGTGAGCGTGCTGTCCGGGCCGACCTGCGCACCCGAGGACACCGTCGTCGCACCGTGCAGCTGGATGCCGGGGTGCAGCACCACGTCCCGCTCGAGCCGGACGCCGACGTCCACCCACGTGGTCGCCGGGTCGATCACGGTCACCCCGGAGCGCATCCAGGCCGCGAGCAGCCGACGGTTCAGCTCCGCGCCGAGCTCGGCCAGCTGCAGCCGGTCGTTCACGCCGCTGACCAGCCACGGGTCCGGGCAGCGCAGCGCGCCCACCCGGCGCCCGGCGGCGTGCGCGAGGCCGACCACGTCGGTCAGGTACTGCTCGCCCTGCGCGTTCGACGGGCTCAGCTGGGCCAACCCGTCGCGCAGCACGTCCGCCTCGAACACGTACACCCCGGAGTTGATCTCCTGGATGGCCAGCTGCTCGGGTGTGCCGTCGCGCTGCTCGACGATCGCGCTCACCGTGCCGTCCGGGGCGCGCAGCACGCGGCCGTAGCCGGTCGGGTCGACCAGCTCGGCGGTCAGCACGGTGATGGCGTTCCCGGTCGCGGCGTGCTCGGTCAGCAGCCCGCGCAGCGTGCCCGCGTCGAGCAGCGGAACGTCACCGTAGGTAACCATGACCGGGCCGTTGATGGCCGGCAGCGAGTCCAGCGCGCAGGCCACCGCGTGCCCGGTACCGCGCTGATCGTGCTGGATGGCCAGCAACGCCGACCGGCTCAGCTCGACGGCCAGCTCGGCCAGGTACTCCCGCACCTGGTCACGGCCGTGCCCGGCGACCACCACGAGATGCTCGGGAGCCAGCGCGGCCGCCGCGTGCACGGCATGGCCGAGCAACGCCCGCCCCCCGATCTCGTGCAGGACCTTCGGGGTCGCCGAACGCATCCGGCGCCCCTCGCCCGCGGCGAGCACCACAACGGCGGCCGGGTTGGGCGCCTCCGGGGCACCCACCGATCGCCCGATCGCCCGATCGCCCGGACGACCGGTGTTGCCTGGCTGGCTGGCCTCCAGCATCGCGTCTCCCCCTGCCTCGTCGCGTACGTGGGCTCGTCGGCTGGACGGCTGAATCGTAGGGCGCGCCCAACTCCCCCCGATCCTGTGACCCCGAAACGCCACCCTCGTGC
>DATAYB010000605.1:0-2867 GCA_036272795.1 Pseudonocardia sp. | reverse complement strand
GATCAACCCCGTGGTGCTGGTGGCGACGGCGGTGGCGTTCCCCGGCGAGCCGGGAATGGTGGCCGGCCGGTTCTGCGGCTCGCTGGCCACGGCGGTGGTGATGGGCTGGCTGTGGTCGCGGTTCGGCCGGCCGGAGTGGATCGCCGCCCGGGTCCGGCAGCGCGTGCACCCCGGTTCCGGCGGCGCCCGGTGGTGGGTGTTCCTGGAGACCGCGCGGCACGACCTCGTTTCAGCCGGGGGCTTCCTGGTGCTCGGTGGGCTGAGCTCGGCGGTGCTGAACGTGGCCGTGCCGGCCAGCTGGCTGGAGGGCCTGGCCGGCCACCTGCTGCTCGGCGTCGTGGTGATGGCGCTGCTCGCGGTGCTGCTCGCGCTGTGCAGCGAGGCGGACGCGTTCGTGGCCGCGTCACTCGGCTCGCTCCCGCTGCTGCCCCGGCTGGTGTTCCTGGTGGTCGGGCCGGCGGTGGACGTCAAGCTGTTCGCGCTGCAGTCCGGCACGTTCGGGCGTGGCTTCGCGGCCCGGTTCGCGCCGACCACGCTCGTGGTCGCGACGGTGTGCGGCACGGTGGCCGGGCTGCTCGTGCTGGGCGGCGCCCGGTGAGGCGGGACACGCAGAACGTGGTGCTCGTGCTGCTCGGCGGCGCGCTGATCAAAATCTCGGCCACCGACCTCTACCTGCGCTACGTCAAGCCGGGCAACAAGTGGTACCTGCTCAGCGCCGGCGCCGTGATCCTGCTGCTCGCCGCCGTCAGCCTGCTGCGGGATGCGTGGCAGGCCCGGGCGGGCGCGCGCCAGGGGGCCGGCGGCGCGGGCGCCAGCGTTCAAGATCACGGGCACCGCGCTCACGGGCACCGCGATCACGGGCACGGCGCTCACGGGCACCTCGCTCACGGGCACGGCGAGCCCCACAGCCCGTGGCTGCTCATGCTGCCGGTGCTGGCGATCTTCCTGGTGGCCCCGCCCGCACTCGGCGCCGACTCCGTGCAGCGCGCCTCGGCCGGCAACTCGGTGACCGCGAGCTCGACCGCCGACGACTTCCCACCACTGCCCGAGTCCGGCGTGCCGGAGCTGCGGCTCTCGGACTTCGTGGCACGCGCCGTCTGGGACCGCTCCGGTTCGCTCGCCGGCCGGGACGTCGCACTGACCGGGTTCGTGGTGCACCGAGGCGGCGCCGCCGAGCTGGCCCGCCTCGTGATCACCTGCTGCGCGGCGGACGCCCGGCCGATGGTGGTCCGGCTGACCGACGCACCCGACCTCCCGTCCGGTACCTGGCTGAGGCTGCGCGCGCGGCTGCTCCCGGGCAGCGCCACCGCGGCGGACGGCTACACGCCGAGCGTCCAGGTCCTCGACGCCGAGCCCATCGCGGAGCCCGCCGAGGCCTACGAGTACTGACAAGATCCGCGACTCATCCTGACAAAGTCCCCGACTCGCCGGGTTGTGGGACCCCGGCTCGGTGTCGCGGCCGCTCGAACCGCGGAATGTAGCGACACGGCCCGCGGAATCTGGCGACTCGCGGAACTATCTGTGGCGGTGGGTGTGGGTGAGGAGGTCGGCGGCCGTGAGGGTGTTGAGGACGCGGTCCGGGGGGACGTCGCACTCGGCGGCCCTCGCGCAGCCGTAGGGCAGCCAGTCGAGCTGGCCGGGGGCGTGCGCGTCGGTGTCCAGGGTGAACCGGCAGCCGGCGGCGACGGCATGGCGGAGCAGCCGGCGCGGCGGGTCCAGCCGTTCCGGGCGGGAGTTCACCTCGACGGCGACCCCGTACTCGGCGCAGGCGTCGAACACCGCGGCCGCGTCGAACTCCGACTCGGGGCGCTTGCGGTCGCCGGCGACCATCCGACCGGTGCAGTGGCCGAGCACGTCGACGTGGGGGTTGGCGACCGCCGTGAGCATCCGCTCGGTCATCTCGGCCGCCGGCATCCGCAGCTTGGAGTGCACCGAGGCCACCACGACATCCAGCTCGGCCAGCAACTCGGTCGACTGGTCGAGGGCGCCGTCGTCGAGGATGTCCACCTCGATGCCGGTCAGGATGGTGAACGGCGCGAGCCGGGTGTTCAGCTCGGCGACCACGGTGAGCTGGCGGCGCAGGCGCTCGGCGGTCAGCCCGTTGGCCACGGTCAGCCGGGGTGAGTGGTCGGTGAGGACGACGTAGTCGTGGCCGAGGTCGCGGGCGGTCAGCGCCATCTCCTCGATCGGTGAACCGCCGTCCGACCAGTCGGAGTGCGTGTGGCAGTCGCCCCGCAGCGCGGCCCGCAACGCCGCACCGGCGCCGGCCAGCTCGGGGATCGCCGGGATCGACGACTTCGCCGTCCCACCGCCCGGACCCGCCGCGGCCTCCGCCTCCAGCTCGCGCAGGTACGCCGGTTCCTCGCCGGCCAGCGACTGCAGCACGCAGCGGGCGGTCGTGTCACCGACGCCCTTGATCTTGGTCAGCCCTCGTCCCCTGGCCAGCGTGTCCAGGTCGTCCCGGCCGGCCAGCACGTTCGCCGCGGTACGGAACGCGCGGACCCGGTACGTGGACGAGTGCGACCGCTCCAGCAGGAACGCAATGCGCCGGAGGTCGGCGACCGGGTCACGCGTGGGCACCGGCCCATGATGCCCGACCTGGCGCCCCCGTCCACTCGAAACGGCGCTCGGGCGCCCGTCCCCAGCCGGCGCCGACCCGGTCCGGGCGGCGGCACCAAGACGACACCGTCCGGGACCGGCCCGCCAACCGTCAGGCCACCGTGCGTGGCGCGATCCAGTCGTCGTCGCTCGGGTAGGTGCTGGCGGGTGTGCCGGCCAGCCAGCGCACGTCGTGCCCGCCGCCGTTCAGCCGCAGCGAGACGACCTGCTCGGCCAGGTAGCGGGCGTCGGTGGACACGCCACAGAAC
>DATAYB010000604.1:0-9513 GCA_036272795.1 Pseudonocardia sp. | reverse complement strand
CGGAGCTCGCGAGGGCGGCGCTGGCGGGCATGCGGGAGGCCAGCGAGCTGTTCGAGGTACCGATCGTCGGCGGCCACCTGACCATCCACGACGGCGAGCCGGCGATCTCCGCGTTCGGCATCGGGTCGACGCCGTCCGCGCTGTCGGTGACCAACGCCCGCGCCGGCCAGTCGCTGGTCGTGGCCGCCGCGCTGGACGGTGAGCTCCGCCCCGACTTCCCGTTCTTCCCGGCGTTCCGCGCGCGGGGCGACCGGTGCGCGGGCGACGTGCGGCTGCTGCCCGCGCTGGCCGGGGCGGGCACCGTGGTCGCAGCCAAGGACATCAGCATGGCCGGCCTGGTCGGCTCGCTGGCGATGCTGCTGGAACCGACCGGGCTCGGCGTGACCGTCGACCTCGACGTGCTGCCCCGGCCGGCGGGCGTGCCGCTGTCGCGCTGGCTGAACTGTTTCCCCAGCTACGGCTTCCTGCTGTGCGTTCCGCCGGGGCGGGAGCCGGCGTGCCTGGCCGCGTTCGCCGAGCGGGACCTGTCCGCCGCCGTCGTCGGCACCCTCGACGACAGCGCCGAGCTGGCCATGCGGCAGGGCGGCGAGCGGGCCCTGGTGCTGCGGCTGGACGAGTTCAAGGTGACCGGTCTGCCGCACTGACCGGTCACGGTCCAGCCGCTGCCCCGGGGGTTCCCCCTGGCAGGGGGTGTGCCGCCCTCGGGGTCGGGACACCCTTCGTGAACAGCGCATTGTGTACTGCTGGTTGGCGGCTCGGAGGTCGGACATGGAGACGCTGCGACGGCGCACCCGCCGGATGTTCGCATTCGGCAAGGGCATTCTCGGGCTGGACACGGGCCCGGGCCGGCTCGCCGTGCTGCCCGACCCCCGCGAGCTCGCGGGCATCAGCGCCGTCGTACTCACCCCGCCCGCGTTCGACTCCTCCGCCGGCTTGCTCGCGGTGGCGCGGGAGGCCGGTGTCCTGGTCGGCACCCGCGCCGACCGTGGCAGCGAACCGCTCGGAGCCGGCGAAGGCCAGGTCACCTCGGGCCTGGACGGCCTGGTCGACCGGCTGGAGGAGATGCGCGAGCGCGGCGCCCGGTTCGCCGTGTGGACCACCGCCGAGACGGACCCGGCCGCCCCGCACGCCCTCACCGCGAACGCCCAGGCCGCCGCCCGGTTCGGCTTCGCGGCGCAGCGGGCCGACCTGGTGCCGCTGATCCGTGTCGGGGGCTCACCGGCCCGCTCCTCAGGGGGCCGTACCGCGACCGAGCGGGCCTGTGCACAGACCGCCGCGCTGGTCAGCCTGTGTGTGCATCTCGACGACCTGGACGTCGACCTGGCCGCCACCGTGCTGGTCACCGAGCCGGCACCGGCTCCGAATACGGCGCTGTCGGCACCGGCAGCGACGGCGCCCGCGGTGGCCGACCCGCTGGCCATGCTGCCCAGCCGGCTCGGCGGGGTCGCGCTCGTGACGACCGCGCGCTCGCCGCGCGGCGGCACCGACTCGATCACGGACGCACTCCCCGGGTCGTTCCCCGACTCGTTCTCCGACCGGGCCGGCGTGTTCCGGATCGGCAGCGGCCGGCCATGGCCGGTGACGTTCTACCTGGGTTGGCCGTCTGGCGCCGTCAACCCACCCACCCGCATCGACCAGAGGAGTGCCCATGTCCAGGACCGCCGTCGTCGCTCTCGGGGGTAACGCCTTCACCCGCGAGGACCAGCGGGGCAGCTACGCCGAGCAGGCCCACAACGCACGCACGATGGCGCAGGCCGTGCACGCGCTGCGCCGCACGGGCTGGCGGGTGGTCCTGGTGCACGGCAATGGCCCGCAGGTCGGCAACCTCGCCATCCAGCAGGAGGAGGGCGCGGACCTGGTCCCGGCGCTGCCGCTGTCCGCGCTCGGCGCGATGACCCAGGGGCAGCTCGGCAGCCTGATCACGATGTCACTGCACCAGACCGCGCCCCGCGAGCGGCTCGAGGTGGCCACCGTCGTCACCCACGTGGAGGTCGGGCTCGGCGACCCCGCGTTCAGCTCCCCGGCGAAGCCGATCGGCCCGTTCTTCGGCGAGGCCGAGGCCACCACGATGACCGAGACCCGGGGCTGGACGATGGCGCAGGACGCCGGCCGGGGGTTCCGGCGGGTGGTCCCCTCCCCCGAGCCCCGGTCGATCGTGGAGGCGGCGACGATCCGGCGGTTGGTGGCCGACGGCGTGATCGTGGTCGCCGCCGGTGGTGGCGGCGTGCCGGTGGTCGACGACGGGCACGGCTTCACCGGCGTGGACGCGGTGATCGACAAGGACTACGCAGCGCAGCAGCTCGCCAACCAGCTCGGCGCCGAGGCCCTCGTGCTGGTCACCGGGGTGGCGCACGTGGCACTGGACTTCGGCACGCCCCGGCAGCGGCTGATCCGCGAGATCGACGTCGACGAGGCGGACCGGCACCTCGCCGACGGCCAGTTCCCCGAGGGCAGCATGGGCCCGAAGGTGCGCGCCGGCATCCGCTTCCTGCGCAGGGGCGGCAGCCGCGTCGTCATCACCACGCCGGACTACGCCGCGTCGGCACTGCGCGACGTCCCCGGCCTCGACGGCCGCATGGGCACCCGCATCATCGCCTCCCGCCCGGGCCTCACCGCCACCCCGTAACCCGCCGGAACGCAGCGACCGGCACTCCGCCGCACGCCGTGCGCGAGCTGCCCCCCGTCCGCAAGTCGGGCGGGGGGCAGCCTGCGTGCGGCGTACGCCCCGCCCGACTTGGCCAGCGCTCTTTAGCGGGCGGCTTCCAGCAGGTGGTGGAGGAGTAGGAGCTGGGTGATCGCCAGCGGTTCGCTGCGGCTGTCGGGGCTCAGGCGGCCGAGAGCGGCGGGGACGGCCGTGTCCGGGTTGCCGATCGACGCCCAGATCGCCTCCGCCACCACCGCGCTCGCCTCCTGGGGCACGTAGCCGTGGATGTGCAGCGTGTCCACGGGGCGGCCGTCGGTGTCGCGGGTCAGCTTGAGGTGCATCGCCCGGTGCAGGCCGGGGCGCAGCACGCTGGACAGGTCGGGGTGGCGGATCGTCGGGCGCAGCATCAGCTCGGCGGACAGCGGTGTGTCCTCCGGGTCGTGCCGGCTGGCGATCGGGGCGAACCGGACCACCACGTCGGCGTGCTGGCGCTGCGGCCGGATGTAGGCCTCCGACTCCGGCTCGCGCACCGCCAGCTCCGCGAGCACCTGCTCACGGGTGTAGCCGCGCTTGGTCATGTCCCGGCGCACCTTCCACTCGCGGCGGGTCGGCTCCGGGGGGTCGAGGAACACCGTCACGTCGAAGCATGCCCTGGCAAGCTTCGTGTACAGCGGGAACAGCCCCTCCACGATGACGAAGTCGTTCGGCTCGACGAGCTGTGGGCGGGTGAGCTGTCCGGTGGAGTGGTCGTAGACCGGTTTGAGGATCGGCTGGCCGCTGGCCAACAGCTGCAGGTGCTGCTCCATGATCTCGATGTAGTTGCAGTCCGGGTGCAGCGCGGTGAACGGCAGCGCCTTGCGCTCGATCCGGTCGTAGCGGTGGTAGTCGTCGGTGCACAGCGACACGCAGCGCTCCGGGCCGAGCACCTCGACGAGGCCGGCGGTGAGCGTCGTCTTGCCGGCGGCGCTGTCTCCGGCGATCGCCAGCAGCACCGGCCGTCGCCGCGCCGGGTACTCGCCCGCTCGGTTGATCCGCAGCGTCTTGTCAGGCACCGGGGTCCCTCCTCTGCTCAACGCCGGCGGGACCGGCTCGTTCGGTGTCGGACTCGCCGGCGGCACGGCCGAGCGTGGTCAGCACGGTGCGGACCAGTGCGGCCGGCGACAGGCCGAGGTGTTCGGCCACCGCAGTCCCCGGACCGCTGACGCCGAACCCGGTCAGACCGACGACGGCGTCCCCCGACCCGGCGAGCGCCCACCAGCCATCGGGCACACCGGCCTCCACCCACACCACCGGCACCGACGGCCGGGCGAACCCGCCGGAGCGCAGCGCCGCCGCCAACCGCTCGCGGCACAGCACCGACATCACCTCGGCGCGCACGCCGTGCCGGGCCTGCAGCTCGTCGGCGGCGGCCAGCGCGAGCCCGACCTCCGAGCCGCTCGCGGCCAGCACCACGTCAGCGCCACCGGAGAGCGCATGATCGGCGGCGGCACGGACCGTGCGCGCGCCGTGCCGGCGGGCGTCGTCGAGGCCGGCCGGGTCGAGCACGGGCAGCGCCTGCCGGCTGAGCACCAGGGCGGTCGGGCCGGTGAGGTCGGCGGCCGCGAGCTCCCAGGCCAGCCCCGTCTCGGCGGCATCGGCGGGGCGCAGCACGGTCAGCCCGGGGATGATCCGCAGCGACTCGAGCTGCTCGATGGGCTGGTGAGTCGGCCCGTCCTCGCCGACGTGCACCGAGTCATGGGTGAACACGAAGATCACCGGCTGGCGCATCAGCGCGGCCAGCCGCAGCGCCGGGCGGAGGTAGTCGGCGAAGACGAGGAACGTGCTACCGAAGGGGCGCAGGCCGCCGTGCAGCGCGATGCCGTTGAGGGCGGCGGCCATGGCGTGCTCGCGGATCCCGAAGTGCACCGTGCGCCCGGCGTACTCACCGGGCCCGACGTCCCCGCCGGGGATGGCCGTACCGGTCGAGCCGGCCAGGTCCGCCGAGCCGCCGACCAGTGCCGGGTAGTCGGCGGCCAACGCCCTGAGCGCGGCGCCGGACGCGACCCGCGTCGAGACCCCGCCGCCGTGGACACCGGCCAACGCCGCGTCCACCAACGAGCCGGTGCGGTCGCCGCCGGCCGGCTCACCCGACACGGAGTCGGCCGGCAGCGACCCCCTAGGTACCCCGTCCAGTGGGAACGCCAAACCTAGTTCGGGCTCCTCGGCCGCCCATTCTCTGTAGGCAGCCGTCCAGTCGGCGTGTGCGGCGGTGCCGGCGGCGGCCCGGTCGGCGGCGGCGAGCCGGACGGCGGTCGGCACCGTGAACGGCTCGTCCGGCCAACCGAAGCGACGCCGCATCGCCGCCACCGCCGCCGGCCCGAGCGGGCTGCCGTGCGCCGCCGAGGTGCCCTCCACCCCGGGCGCGCCGTGGCCGATCGTGGTGCGCACCGCGATGAACACCGGCCGATCGTCGGTCGAGGTGGCCACCGTGAACGCCCGGTGCAGGCCGTCCAGGTCCGCCCCGTCGGGCACCCGCAGCGTGCGCCAGCCGTAGCCGCCGAACCGCGCGAGCTGGTCGTCCGCGCAGCTGCGCCGGGCCGGGCCGTCGATGGTGACCCCGTTGTCGTCGAAGATCACCACCAGCCGCCCGAGCCGGAGCCGCCCGGCCAGCGACGCCGCCTCGTGGCTGATCCCCTCCATCAGGTCGCCGTCGCCGGCCAACACCCACGTGCGGTGGCCCACCACGCGGTGCTCGCCGGTGTTGCAGCGCGCGGCCAGCATCCGCTCCGCGAGCGCCATGCCGACGGCGTTGGCCAGCCCCTGGCCCAGCGGCCCGGTCGTCGTCTCCACACCCGGGGTGTGGCCGACCTCGGGGTGCCCCGGGGTCCGCGAGCCGAGCTGCCGGAACCGGCGCAGCTGCTCCAGTGGCAGGTCGTAGCCGAACAGGTGCAGCAGCCCGTAGAGCAGCACGGAGCCGTGCCCGGCGGACAGCACGAAGCGGTCGCGGTCCGGCCAGCCCGGGTCGGTCGGGTCGTGCCGCAGGTGGCGCGACCACAGCACCCAGGCGGCCGGCGCCATGCCCAGCGGCAGCCCGGGGTGTCCGCTGTTCGCGGCCGCCACCGCGTCCACCGCCAGGAACCGCAACGTGTCGATGGCCAGCTCGTCCAGCTCGCCGAACGCCGCCGGGTTCGCGGTCAGGTTCGCGGTCGGGTGCGCCGCTGGGGGCGCCGGGGCAACCAGCGTCGGACGTGGTGGAACGGGCATGACACCTCCCGGTGATGGAGGCTCCGACGCTACGGTCGCAGGACCGCTACCCGTCTCCCCCGCTGCGGGGTAATCGCGGGGCAAACCTGGGCCTGACCCGGCCGAATGGCTCTATGGTCAGTCGCTATGACAGTGTCGCCCTCGGGGTCGGTGGCGGGATCCCCGGCGAGTGGGCCGTTGCGCGTGGTGCTCGTCGACGACCACGAGATGGTCGTCGCCGGGCTCAAGGCGATGCTCGCCCCCTTCCGGGGCCGGGTCCGCGTGGTGGGCGAGGCGATCGGCGCCGACGAGGCCGTCGGGGTGGTGGCAGGGCTGACCCCGGACATCGTGCTCTGTGACGTGCGCATGCAGGGCGCCAGCGGGCTCGACCTGTGCCGGGCCCTGCGCGCCCGCGACCCGAACTGCAAGGTCGTGCTGCTTTCGGTCTACGACGACGAGCAGTACCTGTTCCAGGCGATGCGCGCCGGCGCATCCGGCTACCTGCTGAAGAAGATCAGCGGTGAGGAGCTGGTCCGGCAGCTCGAGCTCGCGCACAGCGGGGTCACGGTGATCGACACCGCGCTGGCGGGACGCGCCGTGGACACCGCCGCGCGGCTGCAGAGCAACGAGTTCTGGCCCGGCGCCCGGCACGGCCTGACCCACCGGGAGAGCGAGGTGCTCTCGCTGATCGTGGCCGGCCTTTCCAACCGGGGGATCGCCACGCGGCTCGTGGTCAGCGACGAGACGATCAAGAGCCACCTGCGGTCGATCTACCGCAAGCTCGGGGTCAACGACCGGGCCGGTGCCGTGGCCACCGCACTGCGTGAGGGGATCTTCCAGTGACCGTGCCGGAGCCCGGGTTCGCGCTGCTCGGCTCGGTCGGCGCCCGGCCGGTACTCGGCCTGGTCGCCCCCGAGCGGGAGAACGCGCTACTGCTGGCGATCATCGAGGCGGTGTCCAACGGCCCCGAGGTCGAGCCGATGGCGGCGGCGGTGGCCCGGCTGATCACCGACGCGACCACGACCGACGTGTGCTTCGTGCACGTGCTGGACGACACCGAGCGGTCGCTGACCCTGGCCGGAGCGACGCCGCCCTTCGACCAGCAGGTCGGGCTGATCCAGCTGCCCATCGGCTCGGGCGTGACCGGCTGGGTGGCCAGCCACCACGAGCCGGCGGTGATCGTCGAGCACAAGGAGTCCGACCCCCGGTACATGCCGATCCCGGCGTTGCGGGGTACCGAGTTCACCTCGATGGCGTCGGTCCCGATGGCCACCGAGCCGGGTGGGCTGGTCGGCGTGCTCAACGTGCACACGGTGGCGCGGCGCGAGTTCACGAACCGCGACCTGCGGCTGCTGCTGGTGATCGGGCGGCTGGTGGCCGGCGCGCTGCACCAGGCCCGGATGCACCGCCAGCTGGCCGCGCGCGAACGTGCCCACGAGCGGTTCACCGAGCAGGTCATCGCCGCCCAGGAGACCGAGCGCCGCCGGCTCGCGGGCGACATCCACGACGGCATCTCGCAGCGGCTGGTCAGCCTCTCCTACCACCTGGACGCGGTCGGCCACCTGTTGCGCGAGGATCCGACGGAGGCCGCCGAGCAGCTGCGGGTGGCCCGCGAGCTGGTGGACCTGACGCTGGACGAGGCGCGGGTGGCGATCGGCGGGCTGCGTCCTCCGGTGCTGGACGACCTGGGGCTGGCCGGCGGGCTGGCCAGCCTGGCGCGCACGGTCCCACAGGTGGAGGTGAGCCTGGAGCTGGCCGACGAGCGGCTGCCCGAGCACGTGGAGATCGCGCTCTACCGGATCGCCCAGGAGTGCCTGCAGAACATCACCAAGCACGCGCGGGCGACCACGGCGTGGGTCCGGTTCGGCACCCACGAGGGCACCGCCCGGCTGGAGGTGAGCGACGACGGGGTGGGGTTCGCGGTCGGCGCCGACGTGGCGGCCGGGGACGGCTACGGCATGCAGTCGATGGCCGAGCGCGCCGAGCTGGTCGGCGGCGAGCTGTGGGTGACGTCGCGGCCGGGGTCCGGCACCACCATCGTCGCGAGCGTGCCGGCCGGCTGACCAGCGCTCGAGCCGCCCGTTGCGCACGTGCGTGACCCACAACCCGCACACACCCCCGGTATCCCCGCACAGACCGTTCCCTCCCCGCACAGACCGTGCACAGTCTGTGCTGGAGGTACACGGTCTGCGCGGCCAGCGACCCGCCTGCCGGCGAGTACCCAACTCCACACCAGGCAACCCGCACACACCCCCGCGACCCGCCTGCCGGCGGTTACCCAACTCCACAGGAGGCAGGTTTTACGACGTCAGAACCTGCCTGCTGTGCAGTTCGGTAACCAGAGGCCGGCGTACCGCCGCCGCGTTCGCGTGCACCCGCTCGGCCAGTGCGGCCTGGCCGTCCCGCACGCCGGCGGCGCAGGCCCGCACGCCGGCGGCACCTACCGAGGTACCGAACGAGCGGGACCAGGCCGCGAGCGCGGGGTCGACCAGCGCCCGGCCGAACGAGAATGTCAGCGGCCACGGGGCCGACTCCCCGCAGATGGCCGCGAGGTTGGCGGTGGCCCGCTCCGGTGACTGGCCACCGGACAGGAACGCCACGCCGGCCAGCTCACCGGGCCAAGCGGCGAGTACCTCCCGCGTCGCCGACGCCACCGACGCGGCAGAGGAACGCGCCGCACACCCGACCCCCTCCAGCACCATGTTCGGCTTGAGCACCACTCCGGCCAGATCGACCCCGAACGTCTCCAATTCGGTCCGCACCTCCGCATGCACCCGGGCAGTGACCTCCGAGCAGCGGGCCAGCGGGTGGTCGCCGTCCATCAGCACCTCAGGCTCGACGATCGGCACGAGCCCCGCCTGCTGGCACGCCGCCGCGTACCGGGCCAGCGCGTGCGCGTTCGCCCGAACTCCGGCCTCGCTCGGCAACACCTCGCTCGCCAACGTCCCCGCCGGCAACCCCGGCCCGATCGACAGGACAGCGCGCCACTTGGCGAACACCGCGCCCAGCTCGGCGTACTCAGCGAGCCGCGCCGGCAGCCCGTCCAACCCCTGCGTGATCTTCTCGCCGGGCAGTCCTGGGCAGGCCACGGCGCCGGTGTCCACCTTGACCCCGGTCAGCAGACCGCGCTCGCGCAGTGCCCGGGGGAACGGCGTGCCGTCGGCGAACCGCTGGCGCAGCGTCTCGACGTTGAGGATCACCCCGGACACGCCGTCGGCCAGGCGCGGGGTCGCGGTGAGCAGCTCGCGATAGGCGCGCCGGTGCTCCTCGGTCGGCTCGATGCCGGCGGCGGCCAGCCGCGCGGACATCGTCCCGATGCTCTCGTCAGCAGCCAGAATGCCCTTGCCCGCCGCCATCATCCGTGCCGCGACCTGCCGATATCCGGTCATCCGCCCGCCCTCCGCTCGTGGTGCGGCCCAAGCTAGGAGCGCGCCGGCGAAGTCCACCTCACCCGCGAGGAGGACCATCAGGGGGATTAGCCTTTTGCTTAACCATCCTCGGTCAACTCTTGATAGACGAACTACGGGTCCGCCGCCCACCATGAGTGCCATGACCGATCGCTGGAACGCCGGAGTCATCCCGTACGCGGAGATGGGCTACTGGCAGCCGGACTACCAACCCAAGGACACCGACGTGCTGTGCGCGTT
>DATAYB010000603.1:0-8392 GCA_036272795.1 Pseudonocardia sp. | reverse complement strand
CCGGCGGCAGACGGGCCGGCACCGGGCCGTCTGCCGCCGGTTCGGATCAGCCCGGCTGGCTGTTGTCCTTCTGGCTGCCCCAGCCGTGCCAGCGGTCGACCGTCAGCCAGGCGCTGAACCGGGCGCGGTCCCGCACGGGGTAGTCCTGGCCCAGGTAGTGGCGCGCCACCCGGTCGATGTCCGCCAGGCCTTCGTCCTCACGCACCTCGGTGATCCGGCCGATGAGGCTCACGTGCGTGTACCAGTCCTCGTCGTGGAGCACGGTGAGGGATACGCGGGGGTCGTTGCGTACGTGGCTCAGCCTGACGCGGCCGAAGTCCATGTTCAGCAGGACACGGCCGTCGTCCTCCCAGAGGTACCAGGTCGCGGTGGACACCGGTTGCCCGTCGGAACGGAGCGTGGTGACGACAGCGGGGTTCGGACGGCGCAGCATAGCCACGGCCGTGTCGGGGAGTGGCGGGTTCGACACAGGGGTCTCCTCGTTTCGCGGGGTGGTGAGGTGCGCTCACAGTCCGGTCCGCCAGGCGTCCCGAGCGTCGGCCTTTGATCACGCACTGGAAACAGTAGGAGCTCGGGTACCGGTCGCGCCCGGCCGGGTCAGTCCCCGGTGAGCAGGTTGGAGCTCGAGTGCGGTCAGCAGGCCAGGAGCGGCAGCGTGCTAGCTGGGGTCAACAGGGGTGAGCGCGGCCTCGGCCAGCCGGGCCACGTGCTCGTGGGGCTGGCCGAACAGCTGGGCACCGCCGTGCGCCCGCTTGAGGTAGCGGTGCGCCACGTGCTCCCAGGTGATCGCGATGCCCCCGTGCATCTGCACCATCTCGGCCGCCGCCCGGCGCGCGACCTCGCTGCAGTGCACCTTCGCCACGCCGGCGAGCAGGGGCAGCTGTGTCTTGTCTGCTTCGGCCGCGGCGGCGCGGGCCGCCGCCCAGACCGCCGAGCGCGCCGTCTCCACCAGCACGTGCAGGTCGGCCAGGCGGTGCTGCAGCGCCTGGAAGTGCGCGATCGGGCGGCCGAACTGGACCCGCTGCTTGGTGTACGCGACGGTCGCCGCCAGGCAGTGCGCCGCGGTGCCGACCTGCTCGGCCGCCAGCGCCACGCAGGCGACGTCCCGCAGGTGGGCCAGCGCGGCGGTCTGGTCGGCGCCGGTGTCAGCCGCGGCGTCCAGCGGGCGGCCCGGGCAGCCGACGAGCAGCACGGTGGCCAGTGGGCGAGTGTCGTCCAGCGGGGTTGCCGGGATGCGGGCCGAGTCGGCGGGGTCGACCTCGAACAGCCGGACGCCGCCTGCGGTGCGCGCGGCCACGACGAGCACGTCGGCGTCGGCGCCGTCCAGTACGTAGTGCGCCTCGCCGTGCAGCCGCCCGTCCCACCGGCAGGCCGGGGCGGCGGGATCCCACCGTCCCCGCGCGCCCGCCCAGGCCAGCGCCGCGGTGCTCGTGCCGGCCGCGATGCCCGGCAGCAGCCGCTCGCGCGTCGACTCATCACCGCAGTTCAGCACGGCTGTAGCCGCCAGTACGGCGGAGCCGAGCATGGGGGCCGGGGTGAGCGTGCGGCCCAGCTCCTCGAGCACCACGCAGACCTCGGGCAGCCCCGCGCCGGCGCCGCCGTAGCGCTCCGGCACGGCGAGCGCGGCCACCCCGATCTCGCCGCACAACTTCGGCCAGGCGGCCCCCGGCGGCGTGCGGTCCAGCAGCGCCGCGACGGCCTGGCGCAGTGCCTCCCGATCCTCGGTGCCCGGGTCGGCGTCCGGCTTCGGGTCGGTCACCGCAGCGCCTCCCGTACCCGCGCGCGGTGCACCGCCGGCGTGCCCCAGGCGCCGATCAGTGCCCGCGCCTTGGTCAGCCAGAACGCCACGTCGTGCTCGAGGGTGTAACCGAGCGCGCCGTGCACCTGCAGCGCCGTGCGCGCGGCGCGGTAGGCGGCGGTGCCGGCGGCGACCTTGGCCGCCGAGATGTCCCGGGTGGCCGTGCCGGACCGGGAGCCGAGCGCGACGGCCGCCCCGTGCAGCAGCGGGCGGGCCAGCTCGAGGCCGACGTGCACGTCCGCGAGCTGGTGCGCGACGGCCTGGAACGCGCCGATGGGCCGGCCGAACTGCTCGCGCCGCCCCGCGTGCGCCACAGCCATCTCGAGCAGCCCGGCCCCGAGGCCGACCAGCTGGGCGGCGGTGGCCAGCACGCCGACGTTGAACGCCCGGGCCACCGCGCCGGGCACGTCGGCGGCCAGCGGCAGCGCAGGCCCGGGCCGGAACAACCGCCGCGTGGGGTCCACCGAGCGCTCCGGCTCCGTACCGGCTGAGTCCAGCAGCCCGACCGAGCCGGCGGCGGGGTCCGCGGTCAGCAGCAGGCCGGCCACGTCGGCGTCCAGCGCGTACGGCACATGCGGCGGCAGCACGAGCGTGGCGAGCAGCTCGCCGTCGGCCAGCGCGGCCAGGCAGTCGCGGTGGCCGATCTCGGCGAGCAGCGTGGGTACCGCCGCGCACGACTCCACCACCGGGCCGGGTACCGCGTGCCGGCCGAGCTGCTCGAACGCGACCACGAGGTCCACCGGGTGCGCGCCGAGGCCACCGGCGGACTCCGGCACCGCCAGCCCGGGCACCCCCAGCTCGGCCAGCTGTTTCCAGACCGCCAGACCCGCCGCGGGGTCACCGTCCGCCCAGAGCCGGACGGCGGTCGGCACGGCGGCGTCTGCGAGCAGCTCGTGCAGGCTGTCCGCGAACTGCCGCTGCTCGGCGTCCAGTGCGAACCTCATCGCGACCCCCGGCTCATCGCCGCCCCCTCGGCAGCCCGAGCAGCCGCTCCGCGACCACCCCGCGCTGGATCTCGTTGGTACCCGCATAGATCGGCCCGGCCAGCGCGAACAGCCAGCCATCGGCCCACGGCCCCATCAGCTCGGCGTCGGCGCCCAGCAGGTCCAGCGCGGTCTCGTGCATCGCGAGGTCGAGCTCGGACCAGGTCAGCTTGTCGATGCTGGACTCCGCGCCCAGCGCACCGCCGTCGGCCAGCCGGGTCACGGTGGCGAGGGTGCGCAGTTGGTAGGCCCGCGCGGTGATCCAGGCGTCGGTGACGCGGTCGGCGAGCGCGGTGTCGGCGGGGTCGCCCACGTCGTGCCACAGCCGGACGAGCCGGTCGGCGGCGGCGGTGAACCGGCCGGGGCTACGCAGGGACAGCCCCCGCTCGCTGCTGGTCGTGCGCATCGCCACCGACCAGCCTTCACCGACCTGACCGAGTACGTCGGCGTCCGGCACGAATACGTCGTCGAGGAACAGCTCGGCGAACCCCGCCCGGCCGTCGAGCTGGGTGATCGGCCGGACGGTGACACCCGGGGCGTGCAGGTCGAACAGGAAGTACGTCAGCCCGGCGTGCCGGCGCGCGGTGGGGTCGGTGCCGATGCTCGTTCCGCTGGCGCTGCTCTCGGTGCGGAACAGGCCGAACGCCCGGTCCCCCACAGGCGCCCGCGAGCTCCAGGTCTTCTGCCCGTTCAGCAGCCAGCCGCCGCCGGTGCGGTCCGCGCGGCACCGGATCGCGGCGAGGTCACTGCCCGCGCCGGGTTCGGACCACGCCTGCGCCCACACGTCGTCGGCGCGCGCGATCCGGGGTAGCAGCCGCGCCCGCTGTTCCGGCGTACCGTGCTCGAACAGTGCCGGGGCCAGCAGGAACAGCCCGTTCTGGCCGATCCGCCCCGGCGCGCCGGCCGCGTGGTACTCCTCCTCGAAGACCAGCCACTCCAGCAGCGACGCACCCCGGCCGCCGTACTCCGCCGGCCAGGACACCACCGACAGCCGCGCGTCCGCCAGCCGCCGTTCCCACTCCCGGTGCGCGGCGGCACCCTCGGCGGTGTCCATCGGCGGCAGTGGCTCGGCCGGCAGGCTCGCGGCGAGCCAACCCCGCACATGGGCCCGGAATGACTCGGCCGCGCCGCCGTAGTCCAGGTCCACCGGCGTCAGCTCCCGTCCCGCATGGACCGGGCGTCCTGGCCGGCCAGCGGGTCGGCCGAAACCTCGGCGTTGTGCGCGTGCGCCAGGTGGTGCAGGCCGAACACGGAGTCCATCCCGCTGCGCAGCCCCATCAGGTCCTCGGCCTGGTTCACCGCCTTCTTGGTCAGCGCGAGCCCGAACTGCGGCATGGTGGCGATCCGCTCGGCCAGCGCAAAAGTCTCGGTCTCCAGGTCGGCGCGCGGCACCACCCGGTTGACCATGCCCCACTCGCGGGCGCGGGCGGCCGGTACGCGCTCCCCGGTGAACAGGAACTCCTTGGCGAACCGGGGGCCCATCACCCACGGGTGCGCGAAGTACTCCACCCCGGGGATGCCCATCCGGACCACGGGGTCGGCGAAGAACGCGTCGTCGGCGGCCACCACCAGGTCGGCGCACCAGGCCAGCATGAGCCCGCCCGCGATGCAGGCGCCCTGCACCATGGCCACCATCGGCTTCGGGATCTCGCGCCAGCGGCGGCACATGCCCAGGTAGACCTCGCTCTCCCTGGCGAACCGGTTGTCCGCGCCGGCCCGGTCCACGTGGTCCCACCAGAGCACGGCCTTGCGGTCGAACGAGGTGTCGATGTCGCGCTCCGGGCTGCCGATGTCGTGGCCGGCGGAGAAGTGGTCGCCGGCGCCGGCCAGCACGATCACCTTGACCTCGGCGTCGTTCACGGCCCGCCCGAATGCGTCGTCCAGGGCGTACGTCATCGCCGAGTTCTGCGCGTTGCGGTACTTCGGCCGGTCCATGGTGACCACGGCGACCGCGCCCCGGCGCTCGTAGCGAACCGTCACGACAACTCCTCCCACTGGGCCGCCTGCTCGCGCAGCACGGTCTTGAGTACCTTGCCGGCGGCGTTGCGAGGCAGCTCCGCACGCAGCTCCACCCGGCTCGGCACCTTGTAGCCGGCCAGCCGTTCCCGGCAGTGCGCGAGCACCTGCTCGGCGGTCACCTCGGCGCCGGGGCGGGGCACGACAAACGCGGCGCCGACCTCACCGAGCCGCTGGTGCGGCACCCCGATCACGGCGGACTCGGCCACCCCGGGCAGCCGGGCCAGCGCCTGCTCCACCTCGGCCGGGTACACGTTGAACCCGCTCCGGATGTACATGTCCTTGAGCCGGTCTGTGATGCTCAGGTAGCCGTGCTCGTCGAGGCGGCCGACGTCCCCGGTGTGCAGCCACCCGTCGGCGTCGACGGCCTCCGCGGTGGCGGCGGGGTCGTCCAGGTAACCGAGCATCACGTTCGGGCCGCGCAGCAGCACCTCGCCGGTGTCGGAGCCGTCCGGCGCGTCCACCCGCACCTCGAACCCGGCGGCCGCCCGCCCGCAACTGCGCGCCACGGTGGCCGCGTCGTCGCCGGGCCGGCACATGGTGGCCACCACTGCCTCGGTCAGCC
This sequence comes from Pseudonocardia sp., assembly GCA_036272795.1. Lineage (GTDB taxonomy): Bacteria > Actinomycetota > Actinomycetes > Mycobacteriales > Pseudonocardiaceae > Pseudonocardia. The sequence goes on along the minus strand of DATAYB010000603.1, from coordinate 3,030 downwards.
CGTACGCGGTGAGCACGCAGTCGAAGCTGAGCTCGCGCCTCATCTCCTCGACCAGCGCGACCGGTACCACCGCCGCGCCCGTGACCGCGAGCCGCAGGCTGGACAGGTCGTGGTCGGCGCGCGCCGGGGCGTCCAGGATCGACCGGTACAGCGTCGGCGCGCCGGGCAGCACGGTGATCCGCTCCCGCTCGACGAGCGCCATCGCCATGGCCACGTCGAAGACGGCCATCGGCACGATCGTCGCGCCGGTGAGTACGCAGGCCAGGATGCCGGCCTTGTAGCCGAAGCTGTGGAAGAACGGGTTGACGACCAGGTAGCGGTCCGCGTCCGTCAGCTCCGCGCGCTCCGCCCAGGCGGCCGCGACGCCGAGCGACTGGCCGTGGCTGCTCATCGCACCCTTGCTGCGGCCGGTCGTGCCGGAGGTGAACAGCACGTCGGCGACCTGCTCCGGTCGCACCTCGACGGCCGGTTGGTCGGGTGCCGCCGTCCAGTCGACCTCGGACCAGGCGAACTCCCCCCAACCGGTCCCGTTGCTCCGTTCGGGGCTGAGGAAATCCCCGACTCGCCCAGACAGGTTCCCCGACTCGCGGGGGGTGGGGGACGGGGTGCGGAGGATGAGAGTGAGGTCTCGGCAGGCGGCGAGGCCGGCGGCACGCAGGTCGGCGAGGCGGTCCACGCCGAGGAAGGGCTCGGTGACGACCAGGGCCCGCGCCCGGGACCGGAGCAGCACGTCGAGCGCCTCGGCGCCGGTGAACCGGGTGCTGACCGGTACCAGTTCGGCGCCGGTGCACAGCGCGCCGAGCCCGGCGAGCACCCAGTGCCAGGTGTTCGGGGCCTGCACGGCGACCCGGTCGCCCGGTCGGACCCCCTGGGCGGCGAAGAACCGGGCCACCAGGTGCACCCGCTCGGCCAGCTCCGACCAGGTCAGCCGGACGTCGCCGTCGATCAGCGCCGACCCGTCCGGCCACCGCAGCGCCGCCTCGGCCAACGCGCCCGGGATGGTCCGCACCTCGGACGACACCTCCACAACTAGAACGTGTTCTTGTACTGTAGCGGCCATGGGCTCGCCGAGTACAGCACTGCCGGGGCGGCCGGACAGGTACCTGTTGCACTCCGATCCGGACCGGTTCAGGGCGACCGTGCGAGGCTGGCTGGCCGATGCGCTGGCCGGCGAGTTCCGCGGCGTGCGCGGCGCCGGCGGGCCGGGCCGGGAGCACGAGGCGTTCGACGAACGGCTGACATGGGACCGACACCTGGCCGCCGAGGGCTGGACGTGCCTGGGCTGGCCGGTCGAGCACGGTGGGGCCGGCGCCCCACTGGGCCACCAGGTGATCTTCCACGAGGAGTACGCCCGCGCCGAGGCTCCGGCCAGGGTGAACCACTTCGGCGAGGAGTTGCTCGGGCCGACCCTGATCGCGTTCGGCTCGCCGGCCCAGCAGCGGCGGTTCCTGCCGGCGATCGTGGCCGTCCGCGAGCTGTGGTGCCAGGGCTACTCCGAGCCCGGGGCCGGTTCCGACCTGGCCGCGGTGCGCACCCGCGCGGTGCTCGACGGCGACCAGTGGGTGCTCGACGGGCAGAAGGTGTGGACGTCGCTCGCGCACGTGGCTGACTGGTGCTTCGTGCTGGCGAGGACCGATCCGGAGCAGAGCCGGCACCGTGGCCTGTCCTACCTGCTCGTCCCGATGCGCCAGGACGGCGTGGAGGTCCGCCCGATCCGCCAGCTGACCGGCACCGCCGAGTTCAACGAGGTCTTCTTCACCGGGGCGCGCACCGACGCGGACCTCGTGGTCGGCGCGGTCGGCGACGGCTGGCGGGTCGCGCTGGGCACCCTGGCCATGGAGCGCGGCGTGGCGACACTCGGCCAGCAGGTCGGCTTCGCCCGCGAGCTGGCCGCGCTGGTCGAGCTGGCCAGGGCCAGCGGCGCGCTGGACGACCCCGCGCTGCGCGAGCGGCTGGTCAGGGCCAGGATCGGGCTCGAGGTCATGCAGGCACACGCCCGGCGCACGCTGGGCGGCGACGCACCGGGGGCGGCGTCGGTGTCCAAGCTGGTCTGGGCCAGCTGGCACCGCGGACTGGGGGAGCTGGCGATGGACGTGCTCGGCGCGGGTTCACTGGTCGCCCGGGGTGAGCCCTACGACCTGGACCGCTGGCAGCGGCTGTTCCTGTTCAGCAGGGCGGACACCCTCTACGGCGGCTCCGACGAGGTACAGCGCACGATCCTCGCCGAGCGGGTGCTCGGCCTGCCCCGGCCGGGCCGGCCGTGACCCCGAACCCGGTCCCCGGCCACGCCCTGCTGGCCGGCAAGGTCGTCGTGGTCACCGCCTCGGCGGGCACGGGCATCGGCGCGGCGGTGGCCGGCCGGGCCCTGGAGGAGGGCGCGCAGGTCGTGCTCAGCGACCACCACGAGCGGCGCCTCGGCGAGACGGCCGACCGGCTGCGCGCCGAGCACGGCGACCGGGTGCATGCGCTGACCTGCGATGTCACCGTCGAAGAGCAGGTGCAGGCCCTGCTGGCCGGCGCGGCGGCGGCGTTCGGGCGGGTCGACGTGATGGTGAACAACGCCGGCCTCGGCGGCACGCGGTCGGTGCTGGAGATGACCGACGACGAGTGGCACCGGGTGCTGGACGTGACGCTCAACGGCACCTTCCGCTGCACCCGGGCGGCGCTGCGGCGGATGGTCGAGCAGGGCGGCGGCGGGGTGATCGTGAACAACGCCTCGGTGATCGGCTGGCGCGCCCAGGCGGGCCAGGCGCACTACGCGGCGGCCAAGGCGGGCGTGATGGCACTGACCCGGTGCGCCGCGATGGACGCCGCCGAGAACGGCATCCGGGTCAACGCCGTCGCACCCAGCCTGGCCATGCACCCGTTCCTGGCGAAGGTCACCAGCAACGAGCTTCTCGACGAGCTGACCTCGCGGGAGGCGTTCGGCCGCGCGGCGGAGCCGTGGGAGGTGGCCAACGTGATGGTCTTCCTGGCCAGCGACTACTCGTCCTACCTCACCGGCGAAGTCGTCTCGGTGAGCAGCCAACA
>DATAYB010000602.1:0-7090 GCA_036272795.1 Pseudonocardia sp. | reverse complement strand
CTGCTGCGCGCCGAGCTGGAGCTGGCCCGCTCCGAGGTGACCGCCGAGGTCAAGAAGGGCGTCCAGGGCAGCGTGTTCTTCCTGGTCGCGCTGACCATCGTGCTGTTCAGCCTGTTCTTCTTCTTCATCGCGGTGGCCGAGTTGCTGACCATCTGGCTGATGCCGTGGGCGGCGTACCTGATCGTGTTCGGCATCATGCTGGTCGCGGCCGGGTTGTCCGGGCTCCTCGGTTTCCTGCGGGTCCGCCGGATCCGTGCCCCGGAGCGCACCATCAGCAGCGTGAAGGACACCGCCGCGGCGCTCGGCAGGCGCGGGCGTGATGACGCACCAGCTCTGGAGCGGTGACCGCGACGGGAGCCCGGCCACGGTGAGCCCCGGTTCCGCCCGCTCCGGACCTACGGTGGGGGCCGGTTCCGCCCGACCCGGGCCCGCGTGGCGGTGAAGACCGGGCCGGACCCGTCGTCGGTGCGGATCGCCGGTCCCTGGCGGCACCGTGACGTGTCCGCCAACGGCATCCGGCTGCACCTGGCCGAATGCGGGCAGGGCCCCCTGGTGATGCTGGCGCACGGCTTCCCGGAGTTCTGGTGGTCGTGGCGCCACCAACTGGTCGGGCTGGCCGAGGCGGGCTTCCGGGTCGTCGCGGTGGACCTGCGCGGCTACGGCGACTCGGACAAACCACCGCGCGGCTACGACCTGTGGACCCTCGCCGGCGACCTGGCGGGGCTGGTCAGGGCACTGGGCGAGCGGCGGGCCACCGTGGTCGGCCACGACTGGGGCGGCCTGGTCGGCTGGACGCTGGCCGCGCTGCACCCCCGCCTGGTGCAGTCGCTCGTCGTGCTGAGCTCCCCGCACCCGCTGGCCCTGCGCCGCGCCAGCTGGACGAACCCGAGGGGGCAGGGCTGGGCCGGCCGGCACGCACTGGGCTTCCAGGTACCGATGCTGCCCGAGCGGTCACTGCGGGCGGACGGGGCGGCCCGGGTGGAACGGATCCTGCGAGCCTGGGCGGGGCCGGACTGGCCGGCGACTGCGGAGTTCGACGAGGTCGCCCGGCGCAACCGCGAGGCCATGCTGATCCCCGGCGTCGCGCACTGCGCGCTGGAGTACTACCGCTGGGCGGTGCGCTCGCAGGCCCGCCCGGACGGGCAGCGGTTCGCCGCCGAGCTGGCCAAGCCGGTCGACGTGCCCGTGCTGCAGCTGCACGGCACGGCTGACCCGGCGATGCTGGAGCGCACCGCGCGGGCCTCGGCGCGCTGGGTGGCCGCAGACCGCTACCACTACCGGGCGCTGCCCACCGCCGGGCACTTCCCCCACCAGGAGGCCGCGCCCGCCACCACCGCCCTGATCGCCGACTTCCTCACCGGCTGACCCGGGCCGGCCCGTACGAGCTCAGGCCGCGCAGCTGCCCGTCGACACCTCGCTGGTGAGCCCCTGCGCCTTGCTGACCAGCGGCTCCACCTGCTGCGCCGTCAGCACGAAACCGGTCTCCGGGTCGTCCTGGGCGGCGCCGAACACGATGCCGTACACCGTGCCGTCCGGGGCCAGTAGCGGGCCGCCGGAGTTGCCGGAGCGGACCACCGCACGGATCGTGTACACGTCACGCACCACGGTCTGGGAGTTGTAGATGTCCAGGCCGCGCAGGTCGATCTGGTCCCGGATGCGGGCCGCGGTGGCCTTGAACGGGCCGTCCAGCGGGTAGCCGAGCACGATCGCGTCGTCGGCCACCGTCGCGGCCCTGGGGGCGAACTGCAGCGGCGTCACACCGAGCCCCGGCACGGCCAGCACGGCAACGTCGATCTCGGGGTCGTAGGCCACCACGGATGCGGGCTTCGTCCTGGACTTGCCGCCTCGGCCGGGCACCTCGACGCTCACCTCGGCGGTGCCGGCCACCACGTGCGCGTTCGTGACCACCCGGTCGGGCGCGATCACGAAGCCGGAGCCCTCCAGTGCTCTCGAGCACTGGGTGGCCTTGCCCCGGATCTTCAGCACGCTGTCCTGCGCCGTCTGGACCTCGGCGCTGGTCTGCAGCGCGAGGTTGGGCGGGCCGACGACGGTGATCGGGGTCTGCGCGAACGGCGTCAGCACGTCGGGGAAGCCGGACGAGTCGAGCAGGGCGCGCAGCTCCGAGGGCAGCTGGCGGGCGGACGGCAGAACCGACCCCACCACCGTGTCCACCGCGGCGAGCACCTTCGAGCTCCGGAAGCCGGCGGCCAGGCCGGGGAAGCTCGCCGATGCCAGCGGCAGCGCGACCAGCCAGCAGGCCAGCACCACGGTCAGCCCCTGCAGGATGGCGCCGAGGGTGGAGTCGAGCCGCAGCGAGTGCTCGCCGGTGATCCGGTCGCGGATCCGCCTGCCGAAGAACACGCCGGTGGTCTCACCGAGCGCGACGAGCAGCACGACCACGCCGATGCTGACCATCACCCGCGCCATCGGCGACTCGACGTGCTGCGCGAGCAGCGGCGCCAACCGCACGCCGATGATCGCGCCACCGAGCACACCGACGAAGGACAGCAGCGCCACCGCGAGGCCGTGCCGCCAGCCGGAGACGCCCGCCAACACGGCGAGCAGCAGCACGACGACGTCGACCCAGCTCATGCCCCGGCTCCCAGCGCCGAACGTACCTCGGTCACCTGGCGGACTTCCGTGCATGGCGAGCCATCAGCCAGGCGCCGTCCAGGTCTCTGACCGGGGCACCGTCCCACGGCCGTTCCCAGCCGCCCATGCGCAGCAGCGCGTCCACCAGTCCACCGGTGAACCCCCACACGACCATGCCCGCCACCTCGAACGCCGGCCCTACCCAGCCCGACGGGTGCCGCACCAGGAATCGGTGCCCCGGGTCGGCCAGCTCGGCCACCGGGACGCGTACCACGGCGGCGGTCTCGGCCGGATCGACCGGTTGCACCGCCACTGGGTCGCGCCAGTGTGCCAGCACGGGTGTGACGCGGAATCCGGACGGGGGGATGAACAGCTCCGGCAGCACCGCGAGCGGCACCACTCCGGCCGGGTCCAGGCCCGTCTCCTCGGTGGCCTCGCGCAGCGCGGTGTCCACCGGACCCTGGTCGACAGCCTCCCGCCCACCGCCCGGGAAGGACACCTGACCTGCGTGATCGCGCAAACCGCCCGCGCGCTCCTGCAGCAGTACGTCCGGGCCGGCCTCCGACTCGCCGAACAGCACGAGCACCGCGGCGCGCCGGGCCCCCTCGGTCGGCGGCAGGGCGTCGTGCAGGCTCAGCTCGCTCTGGGTGGCCGAGGCGACCGCGCGCACGAGCGGGGCCAGCCAGGTGGGCGCGGCGGCCGGGTCCACCCGCACGGACGCCAGCCACGCCGACTCGCCGGAAGCCTCCTCGCTCGGCACAGCGCTCACCGGCGCGCCCCTGAGTCGCTCACGAGCCCGCCGCACTCAGCCGGGCGACCGAGGCGGCGACGTCGTCGGCCGTCGCGAACGGCGTGGGCGGGGTGACCATCCGCACCGAGCCGTCGGCCCGCAGCAGGTAGCTGACCGGCAGCACGGGCGGCACCCGCAGCGCGCCGGCCAGTGCACCGTCAGGGTCGGCCACCGAGGGCAGCCGCACACCGAGGTCGGTGAGCAGCGCGAGCGCGGCGTCCGGCTTGTCGCGCTCGTCCACCGCGAGCACCGGGACGGCGTCGGGGCGGGCGGCGTACGAGGCCAGCACCGGCAGCTCGGCGCGGCACGGCGCGCACCAGGACGCCCACACGTTGATGAGCACCACGTGGCCGGCCAGCGCGGCGGCCGGCTCGACAACGCCTGGCGCGCCGAGGCAGGGCACCCGGACGCCGGCCAGCGGGCCGGCCGGGGCGGGCCCGGCACCGTCGGGGCAGGCCGGCAGCCCGGCGGCGCGGCGGGCACCCTCCAGCCCCTCGTCGTTCCAGGTACCGGGCGCGGCGGCGGACGGCCCGGGCTGCGTCGGCGTGGCCGGCTCCGACGAGTGGCGCCCGGTCAGCGCCGGCCAGAGCGCCGCCACCGCGACCGCCGCGAGTACCACCACGGCGAGGACGGTGAGCAGCTCACGCCTGGTCAGGCCCGTACGTGACGTCACAGGGCAGCCCCGGGCGGGGCCCCCGCCGTCTCGCTCACCGGCGCCGCCTCCGCGACCGGTGGGGGCGGCGCGAACGCCTTCGCCGTCGAGACCGCGACAGCGCTGGGCTCCGGCTCGGCCCCGAGGCCGGCCATGGCGAGCAGGTGCGCCGTCTCCGGGCCCTTGACCAGCTTCGCGGCCTTCTCCGGCTCGGTCGGCCCCGCGCCGAAGGACGGGCAGTCGGCGGCCAGCGGGCAGACCCCGCACGCGGGGTTGCGGGCGTGGCAGATCCGCCGCCCGTGGAAGATCACGCGGTGCGACACGATGGTCCACTCGGCCTTCGGCACCAGCGCGCCGACCGCGTGCTCGACCTTGACCGGGTCCTCCTCCTCGGTCCAGCCCCAGCGGCGGACCAGGCGCCCGAAGTGCGTGTCCACCGTGATGCCTGGGATGTCGAAGGCGTTGCCGAGGATGACGTTGGCCGTCTTGCGGCCGATGCCGGGCAGCGTGACGAGCTGTTCGAGAGTGTTCGGCAACACGCCGCCAAACTTTTCCTCGACCGCTGCACCCAAACCGAGCAGCGAAGCGGCCTTGTTACGGAAGAATCCCGTCGGCCGGATCATTTCCTCGAGCTCGGTACGGTCGGCACCCGCGTACGCGGCGGCCGACGGATACCGGGCGAACAAGGCCGGGGTGACCTCGTTGACGCGTTTGTCGGTGCACTGCGCGGACAGGATCGTGGCGACCGCGAGCTCCAGTGGCGTGCGGAAGTCCAGCTCGCAGTGCGCGCCCGGGTACGCCTCGGCGAGGACGCGAACCATCCGCCGGACCCGCCGGGTGCGCCCGAGCTCGCTCTCACCGGCCGCGACACGCGCGGCCAGCTTGTTTCGAGGACCTACGGATCGGGCGGGCTTGGTCACCTTGTCCAGGGTACGGACCGCACCGACAAGTTCCGACGACGGGCCGGTCCGGACGGCATGGCACACTTCTGCCGCGACACACCCACCCCGATGCATCCACTCCCCGTGTCATGCGAGAGGATTCCCCCCGTCATGACTGCCTGGTTGTCGATACTCGTGCCGCTGCTGGTGATGTTCTTCGCCCTGGGCATGGAGCGCGTCGAAGCGCGGCTGAGAGAGTCAGCCGTGCGACAGGACGAGCTCGATGACTTCTTGGAGCGGGCTCGCCCAGACGAGGTCAAAGCGCTGTTCCGGTTCGGTACCGGGCGCGCACTGGATCTGTTCCGGTTGCGCAACCGGGACGACCGACGCCCCCGCACGGAGCGTCGGAACACCGAACGGCGGCAACGAATCGCGTCGTGACCGGCGGCGCGACACGTCCTCCATGGGGTCGCAGTGGTCAACACCACCTCATGGAGCACTAGACTGCCGTCCGATTGATCGGTTCCGGTCCGTGGGCACCTCTTAGATCCGCACAAATTGGGGTCAACGGCCGCGAGTTGAGGAGTGGCTGTGGACGAGGTCCTGCTCCGTGCGGGCATTTTTCAAGGTGTCGAGCCGAGCGCTGTCGAGGCGCTCTCCGGGGAGCTCGAACCTGTTGACTTCCCCCGGGGCCACGTGATCTTTAACGAGGGCGAGCAGGGCGACAGGCTCTACATCATCGCCAACGGCAAGGTCAAGATCGGCCGGAAGTCGCCGGACGGGCGGGAGAACCTGCTCGCCGTGTTCGGGCCTTCCGACATGTTCGGCGAGCTGTCGATTTTCGACCCGGGGCCCCGTACGTCGTCGGCGACCACCATCACCGAGGTGCGCGCCTACTCGATGGACCGGGGCGCGCTGAAGGAATGGATCGCCAAGCGGCCCGATATCGCCGAGCAGCTGCTCCGCGTCATCGCGCGCCGGCTGCGCCGGACCAACAACTCGCTGGCCGACCTGATCTTCACCGACGTGCCGGGACGGGTCGCCAAGGCGCTGCTGCAGCTGGCCCGCCAGTTCGGCTCGCAGGAGTCCGGGCTGCTCCGGGTCACCCACGACCTGACGCAGGAAGAGATCGCCCAGCTGGTCGGCGCCTCGCGGGAGACCGTGAACAAGGCACTCGCCGACTTCGCCCAGCGCGGTTGGCTGCGTCTGGAGGGCAAGAGCGTCCTGATCCTCGAGCCGGAGCGCCTGGCCCGCCGGGCCCGCTGACCCGAAGAAGGTCTGCCTCGGGTCGACGGGACCCGGGGGCCCGCCGGGCCGGTTGAACTGGTCGGGGCCGGTACGCCGCTGCTTGGCGGCCCGGCACGGCTCGTTGAACTGACCCGGCGGCCGCGCGTCAGGAGTCACGCCCTAACTCGGTGGCCGAATCCTGAGTTCACGGTAAGGGTGGTGGAGTGTCCACGTCCCTGACCGACTACCGCGCACTGTTGCGCGCCCCCGGCGCACGCGCCCCGATGCTGGCCTCGGCGCTCGGCCGGTTCCCGATCGCCATGCTCGGCCTGGCCTCGCTGTTCTACGTGCAGCGCAGCTACGACTCGTTCGCATGGGCGGGCTTCGTCGCCGCCGCCGCGCTGATCGGCGAGTCCACCGGCTCCGTCGTGCAGGGCCGGATCATCGACCGCCACGGGCCCACCAGGCCGCTGTTGCTGATCAGCGTGCTGTTCGCGGCGGCCGGCGCGGGCCTCTTCGTCGCCATCGAGCACCGGATCGGCCTGCCCGTGCTGATCGCCGCCTCGCTGGCCATGGGGCTGACCACCCCGGCGCTGCCCGGCTCCTCGCGGGCGCTGTGGTCGCACCTGGTACCGGCCGGGTCGCGGCGGGAGGCGGCGTACACGTACGAGGCGGTCAGCCTGGAGGTCTTCTTCATCCTCGGGCCCGCCGCGGCCGCCGCCCTGATCGTGGCGCCGTGGGCAGGCACCGGGCTGGCGGTCGCGGTCACCACGATGCTGCTCGGCGCCGTGAGCTTCGCGCTGACCAGGACCGTGCGGGGGCGGCGGCCGACCGCCACCTCGGCCAGCTCCGGCTGGGGCGCGCTGACCAGCCCGGGCATGCGGGTGGTCACGCTGGCGGCGCTGGGCTTCGGGGTCGTGGTCGGCGTCGTCGAGGTCGGGGTGCCGG
>DATAYB010000601.1:0-3295 GCA_036272795.1 Pseudonocardia sp. | reverse complement strand
GCCCGGATGTAGGTCGAGGAGAAGGTCACGCCGTTGCCGGGCTCGGTGGTGTCGGTGATCAGCTCCAGCCCCTCGACGGCGAAGCCGAAGCGGCGGCCGAGCTGGCGCAGCATCGCCACGTCGCCCCGCGCCCCGTGCCCGAAGGTGAAGTTGTCCCCTACCAGCACCGCGGCGGCGTGCAGCCGCTCGACGAGCACCTGGTGGGCGAACTCGTCGGCCGGCTGCCGGGCCATCTCGGTGGTGAACGGCAGCACCAGCAGCGCCGAGATGCCCAGTTCGCCGACCAGCTCGGCGCGCCGGGACAGCGTGGTGAGCTGGGCGGGGTGGTGGCCGGGGCGCACGACCTCGGTCGGATGCGGGTCGAAGGTGACCAGCACCGACGGCAGACCCCGGGCAGCGGCCACCGACACCGCCCGCCCGATCAGCTTCTGGTGGCCACGGTGCACCCCGTCGAACACCCCGACGGTCACCACGCTCCGCCCCCAACCGGTGGGCACGTCGTCCAGCCCTCGCCAGCGCAGCACGGGCGCGAGCCTACGTGGCGTTGGCCGGGGCAAGTACCAGTACCGGCCTTGCTCGCCCGTCCGCCTCGCTGACCAGCGCCAACGCCCGGCCGTCCGGCGCGGTCACCGCGTACACCCCGGCGATGCCGGCCGGAGCCAGCGCGCGGCCGTGCGAGAGGTCGGCGGCCTCGGCAGGGTCCGCCGTACGCACCTGGAAGGCGGCGCCGACCGCGGCCTCCAGGGTGTGCGTCAGCTCGGCGCGCTCCGCCAGCTCGTCCAGGGTCCGCGCGCCGTCCAGGGTGAACGGGCCGACCCGGGTGCGGCGCAGCGCGGTGAGGTGGCCGCCGACTCCCCCGTGGGCACCGGGACCGGCACCGAGACCGGCACCGAGGTCCCTGGCCAGCGCCCGGATGTAGGTGCCGGAGGAGCACTCCACCCGCACGTCCAGGTCGGTGTACCCGGCGCCCCGGTGCACCGCGTCCAGCGTGAACTCGGAGACCGTGACCGGGCGCGCGGCCAGATCCACCTGCTCGCCGTCGCGGACCCGCCGGTAGGCCCGCTTGCCGTCCACCTTGATCGCGCTCACCGAGCTGGGCACCTGCTCGATCGCGCCGGTGAGCGCGGCCATGCCGGCGCGTACGTCGGCCTCGTCGACCCCGCTCGCGTCGGCGGTCGCGGTGACCTCACCCTCGGCGTCATCGGTGCTGGTGGCGACCCCGAGCCGGATCGTGGCGGCGTACGCCTTGGTGTCCAGTGCCAGGTGCCCGAGCAGCCGCGTGGCCCGCTCCACACCGAGCACGAGCACGCCGGTGGCCATGGGGTCGAGCGTGCCGGCGTGGCCGATCTTACGGGTACCCAGCAGCCTGCGCAGCCGGCCCACCACGTCGTGCGAGGTCAGGCCGCCTGGTTTGTCCACGACCACGAGGCCGGATGGGGGGCTCATGGACAACGATCCTGCCGCGGCCGCCCCGTCCCACCCGAACCGGCGGTCACCCCGGTTCGGGTCAGAGCCGTACCGCGCCGGTCACGGCCCACGCCCCGGAACGGGTCCTCAAACCGACGCTCACGAGCCTGACCAGCATGAACATCGCCAACCCCGTCCAGATGCCGGCGAGCCCCCAGTGGAACACCAGGGACAGCCAGATCAACGGCAGGAAGCCGCAGAACGCCCCCACCAGCGTCCAGGTGCGCAGGAAGCCGGCGTCACCCGCACCGAGCAGCACGCCGTCCAGGGCGAACACCAGACCGGCCACGGGCTGCAGCGCCACGAAGAACCACCAGGGCACCGGGAGCGCGGCGAGCACCGCGACGTCGTTGGTGAACAGCCGGGGCAGCACGCCGGCCAGCGCCGCGAACAGCACGCCGAACCCGCAGCCCAGCACCAGGCCGTAGCCGGACACCCGGCGGGCCACGGCGCGCGCCCGGTCCCCGCCGCCGCTGCCGAGTGCCGCGCCGACCAGCGCCTGCGCCGCGATGGCCACCGAGTCCAGCACCATGGCCTGGAAGTTCCACAGCTGCAGCACGACCTGGTGGGCGGCCACCGAGGGCGCGCCGAACCGGGCCGCGACCGCGGCGGCCGACAGGAAGCAGGCCTGGAAGCCGAGGCTGCGCAGAACCAGGTCGCGACCCATGGCGAGCTGCGCACGCAGCAGCGCCGGTACCGGGACCAGCGACACCCGCTCGCTGAGCAGCGCACGCAGGAACAGCGCGGCAGCGACGAGCTGGCCCGATACGTTCGCCACCGCCGACCCAACCAGGCCCAGCTGGGGAGCGCCGCCGAGCCCGTACACCAGCACCGGGCAGGCCAGCGCGGACAGCCCGTTGCCGAGCAGCACGATGCGCATCGGCCGGGCGGTGTCCTGCACTCCGCGCATCCAGCCGTTGCCGGCCAGCGTGACGAGCACCAGCGGCGCGCCCGGCAGTGCGATCCGCAGCCAGCTCAGCGCGGCGGCGGCCACCGGCCCGGGCCCACCGGCCAACGCCATGGCCACCGGCCCGGCCACCAGCTCGCCGACCAGCACGAGCACCGTGCCGACGCCCAGCGCCAGCCAGGTGGACTGCACGCCTTCGACGACCGCGTCGGTGCGGCGGCCGGCACCGTGCAACCGGGCGGCCCGGGAGGTGGTGCCGTAGGAGAGGAAGTTCAGCTGCGTCGACACCTGCGCCAGCAGCACGGCGCCGATCGCCAACCCCGCCAGCGGCACCGCGCCCAGGTGGCCGACCACGGCGGTGTCGACCAGCAGGTAGAGCGGTTCGGCGGCGAGCACGAGCAGCGCCGGCACCGCGAGCCGCAGCAGCTCGCGAGCCCCCGCCTGCCCCTCCGGCGCACCGGGGCTCATGGCCACGGGCGGCGCCGGGTCCCGCTGTTCCTGTTCACTCACAGGTCCAGCCTGCCTCGCCGAACCCGACGGCACGAAATTCTTGCGCATAGCCGGGCGCCCCGGCCGGCCCCGAAGTGGGCGAGATCACCGCTCGGGCGGGCGCCGACCGCAGGGCCAGGCGCGGGCGAGGAAGGCGTTTACGCCGGGCAGGCAGGTCTCCATCTCGACGACACGCCCGTCGCGCAGGAAGCAGACGGTGGCCAGGTGGCACGCCCCGGTCAGTCCTCGGTGTCCTCGCGCGGCACGCGGTACGGGTCGGGGTCGCCGGCCGGCTGGGCGCCGGCGGCCAGCCTGGCAACCTCCGCGTCGGAGTCCCTGGCCTGCGCCAGCAGCTCGTCGAACTTGCGGGCGCCGTCCGGGATGGCGTCCCGCACGAAGCTCAGCGTCGGGGTGAACCGCACCCCGGTGCGC
>DATAYB010000600.1:0-7205 GCA_036272795.1 Pseudonocardia sp. | reverse complement strand
TTCGGCGGCTTCTCAGCGGGAGCCAACGTCGCCGCCGCCCTGCGCCTGTTGCGGGACGACCTGCCCGGCGCGACCATCGCGGTGCTCATTCCCGACTCGGGCCTGAAGTACCTGTCGACGGATCTGTGGGCGTAGCGCCGTTTCGCACGGCGTCGAGATAGGCGACGGCCGTTTGCTTGTCGACGAGCCAGTCCACATAGTCGGCCGGGTTGCTGAACAGCTGGCTGAACCGGTGTTGGCGCCTTGTCCCGAAAGCGGGTCATTGGTGACCGCCACGTCGCCCATGGCGAGCACCTTCGCTCCGGAGCCCAATGTGCCCACCGGTTCACGCACCGCCGGGGTCACGCCGCCGTGCCCGAACTCGCCGGCACCGGCCGTACTCGAAAAGATCCGCGGAGCGGGGTGCGCGACGCGACCGGCGATGCCCCGGAACGGTGACGCTGCGTAGATGTCCGAGACGGGATCGTGACCAACCGCGATCCCACTCGTTGAGCCCCATGCAGACCGACGCGGGGGACGGCTCCGTGTGTCTACCGAAGGGGAAACTGCAGTGTTGAAGAAGTTCATCATCGCCGGTGTGGTTGCCGCCACCGCGACGCTCGGGGTTGCTGGTATCGCTTACGCCGACACGGGCGCGCATCACGCCGTTCCGGTCAAGAAGAGCAGCTCCGTCAGCCCCAGCGCGAGCACCACTGCCGCTGACAGCTCGGACAGCTCGGACAGCGACGCCGACAGCTCGGACAGCGGCGACAGCGGCGACGACAACAGCTCGGACGACGGCGACAACAGCGACGACAGCGGCAGCAGCAACGACAGCGGCAGCAGCGACAGCGGCCTCGGCGGCCTCGGCGGGCTCTGAGCCGAGCGACAGACCGGCGGTCCGCCGGTACCAGCGCGGGGCTGGTACCGGCGGACCGTTTTTTTGCCGCCCACCGCTCGCCTCGGGTGTGCGGTGCGTTCGTAGAATCCCGGGCGCACGTTCATGTTGCTCCCGGGACGGGTGGTGCTGAAGTTGGCCATGCCGCGACGTTCGGGCGTCCGCGTGCCCCGGGACGTGACGATCGCCGCCGCCGTCGTGAGCATCTCGACGGCCGGGGACATGGCCGCGCAGGCCGCACTCACGCTGCGGCTGCATGCCACTACCGGCAGCGCGACCTCGGTGTCCGCGCTGCTGCTGGCCAACTCGATCCCGGTCCTGCTGTGCGTGCCGCTGTCCGGCTATCTCGCCGACCGCGTGGACAGCCGGCGGCTGCTGGCCGGGTCCAACCTGTTGTGTGCGGTGTTGTGTGCCGCGCTGGCGGCTGCCGGGCCCCAGTGGCTGGTGCTCGGGCTGATCGCCTGCGTGGCCGCGGTGTCCGCCGCGACGGCCGCGAGCCTCGGCGCCCTGGTTCCGGTGATGGCGGGGCCCGCCGGGGTAGTCCGGGCGAACACCGTGCTGCGCGGCGCGGTGATGGTCATGTCGGTGGCCGGCCTCGCGGTCGGCGGGGCCGGCAGCCAGTGGCTGGGAACGGGGCCGGTGCTGCTGGTCGACGCGGCGACGTTCCTGACCGCGGCCCTCGGCGCGGCGGTGATCCGGGCGCGGCGACGGGGTGGCCGGTCCGGTTCGGCGCGGGGTACGGCGGCGAGCCTCGAGCACCAACGCCCCTCGGCGCCGGCCGTCGAGCGCTGGACCGTGGCGGGCAGCTACGCGTTGGTGCTGCTACTGGTGTCCACCACGAACGTCGCACAGGTGTTCTTCGTCAAGGACGTGCTCGGCGCGAGCGACCTGGGCTTCGGCCTGGTCTCCGCCTGCTGGACGGTCGGCACGCTGCTGGCGCTGCCGTTCGTGCGGCGGGTCAGGCCGGACCCCGGTGTGCTGGCGCGGCTCACGATCGGCGGCGAGGTGGTCACGGGTGTAGCGATCCTGGGTTGCGGCGTCCTGGCCGCCGTTCCGGTCACCGCCGCGATGTACGTCCTCGGTGGGGTCGGCAGCTGCGTGATGCAGATAGCGCGCGGTTCGTATCTGCAGCTCACCGCGCCGGAAGCACGGCGAGGTCGACAGCTGGCGAACTACAACGCCGTGGTCAAGGCCGCCTCGATCGCGGCGCTGGTACTCGGCGGGCAACTGGTCGAGCTGGTCGGCTCACGCACGACCTACCTCGTCGCCGGAGCCGGCGCGGTGATCATCGCGGTCGGTGTCGGCACGTTCCGGCGCGCCCACTCGTCAGGGCGCCTCCTCCCGCTCCGGCCGGCCCCGAGGGCCCACTCCGGCACATGACCGTTCTCGATGCGCACCTGGCGCGCGGCAGCCTGCCGGTCGCGGTCGACCGGGGCCGCGACGCGGTGGTGCTCAGTCCGCTGCTCGACCTGCCGTTCGTCGAGACCCGGTACGACCGCTCGGTGTTCGGACACGGGCGCCGGCCGGTCTACCTGGTGCCTCGGCCGGAGTTCGTCGAGGCGGTGGCGCGGCTGGTCGAACCGCCGGCCCTGAACGTGATCGCCCACGTCGGGCGGTGCGGGTCGACGTTGCTGGCCAACCTGCTCGGGCTGCGCCCCGACACGCTGGTGATCAAGGAGCCGGGCTTCCTGCGCACCCCCGACCGCGAGCTGCTCGGGGCGCTGCTGCGGTACTGCAGGACGGCGGCTTCGGTGGCCGGGCGCTCGCTCGTGGTCAAGCCGACCAGCTGGACCTGCCCGGCTGTGCGTGAGGCGGTATCCCCGCATGACACGACCGGCCTGTCTGAGACGGCGGGCCCGCGTGACGCCGAGGGCCTGCGTGACGCGGCGGGGACCCGGTGGCTGCTGTTGTGGCGGGAACCGGGTGCCGTGGTCCGCTCCGCACTGGCGACACCCCCGCCCTGGGCCGACGCACCCGACGCCCGCGCGGAGCTGGCACGCAGGGTCTCGCCGGAGCCGACCGGCGCCGTGGCGCGCTACGCCTGGCACTGGCTGGACGTCGTCAAGGTGTTCCCGTCAGCGCCCGATCCGGAGGCACCGGGCCCGGCGGTGCGGTTCCTGGCATACCCGGAGCTCGTGGCCGACAAGCAGGTCGCCCTGCTCGCGGTGCAGGCGTGGTTCCGGTTACCTGGCGCGGGTGTCACGCCGGCCGGTTTCGAGGCGGAGGCCGGCCGGTACTCGAAGGCCGCCGACGGCACGCGGTTCGAGCCGGCGGGCGCGCACCGCCGCGCCGAGCTCACCCCGGCCGACGCGGCACTGGTCGAGCGGATCACCGGACCGACGCTGGCCGCGCTGCGCGGGTCGGACCCGGTGTACTCGCTGCTCGGCGGAGCGGAGGCCCGCCGACCTGAGCCTTCACGCTCGACCGGCCGGAGTGGTCACGGCGGGTGCTCGTAGCATCACGTGCTGTGCCCGACCAAGCCCTGCCGTGGCAGTCCTCGCGTGTGGCCGACGCGTACGACGCATTCTTCGCCGACCTGCCGGACACCGACGGCCCGGTGCGGCGGCTGGCCGAGCTCGCCGGCGACGGCCCTGCGCTCGAGCTCGGCGTGGGCACCGGCAGGGTGGCGCTCCCGCTCGCGGCGCGGGGTGTGGCGGTGCACGGCATCGACCTCGCCGAACCGATGCTCGAACAGCTGCGCGCCAAGCCCGGGGCCGAGCGGGTCACGACCAGCGTCGGCGACTTCAGCACGATCGACGTCGACGGCCCGTTCGCGCTCGTCTACGCCGTGACCGGCACGTTCTTCGAGCTGCCCGACCAGGACGCCCAGCTGCGGTGTTTCCGGTCGGTGGCGGACCGGCTGGTTTCGGGCGGCCGGTTCGCACTCGACGGCCTGATCCCGGACGCGGTCGCGGCGGGTGAGGGCGTGCGGGTGCGCGACACCGCCGACGGCCGGCCCATGCTGCACCTGCGCACGTTCAGCGGCGCCACCCAGGAGATGGTGTCGCAGTACGTGGTGTTCGGGCCGGCGGGTACGGAGGTCGTGCGGGTGCGGTTCCGGTATGCCTGGCCGGGCGAGCTGGACCTGATGGCCCGGCTCGCCGGCCTGCACCTGGTGGAGCGCACCACGAACTGGCGGGGCCGCGCGTTCGGCCCGAACAGCAAGCAGCACGTCTCGATCTACGCCAGGGACTGACCGCGCCCGGGCCCGATCAGCCGAAGGGGTGCGGCGGGACCGTCGAGTCGGCCGGCTCCGTGCCGGGCAGCCGCCGCGCGCCGGGCGCCACCACCCGCACCACCGCCGCGTTCGGACCGGCGAACTCGGGCGCGCTGGTGTCCACGGCAATGACGTCCTCCCCGGTCGCGGCCGCCAGCAGCCGAGCAGGTTCAGCGGCCGACTCCGGCACAGGGACGGCGTGCTCGGGGACGGCGTGCTCGGGGGCGGCCGGCTCGAGCCGTGCGGTGAGGCGGGCCATGGCGTACGGCTGGTCGAAGGCGTGGACGGCGTGCTCCAGGGCGTCGCGCGGTAGGCGGTCGCGCAGTGCCAGCCTCGCGCGCGCCGAGGCGGGGGTGGACATGCTCCACCGGACCATCAGCGCCTCGTAGACGGCGGTGTCGACGGCCGCCGCCGGCACCCGCCCACCCTCGAGCGGCACACAACGCCCACCGAACGACTGCCGCCCGCCGTCCGGGGCGAACACGCAGGCCAGCACACACGCCAGCCTCCCCGGACCGGCGAGCGCCCAGAGCCGCACCCGCAGGCCGAGTACCCCGAGGAGATCGAGTACCTCGACGGAAGGAGGGAGAGTGGCGGAGCACGTCGCCGGCGGCTGTTCGGCGTACCAGGCGGCGACGATCAGGTCCCGCTCGCAGACCTCCAGCACCGCGTGCCGGGCCGCTCGCTCGCCGGTCGGAGCCGCACCCAGCCCCGTCGACCCCGCGCGGACCGGCGCGGCGCACCCGGGCGGCGGCCGGTGCCGCAGGTGGACGGCGCCGGCCGGCACCATCGCCTCGGCGCCGGTCACCAGGGACTCGCCACGCACCCACAGCATCCGCGCATCCCGCACGCCGTCCCTACCGGCCCGCACGCCGCCCCCACCGGCCCTGAACGCCGCCGGGTCCAGCGCCGGCACGCCCCGCCGCCGCAGCTCGGCGTAACTGCCGACCACGTGCCCCGAGGCGCGCTCGGCGGCACGGCCGGCCAGGATGTTGCTGGCCCGTTCCACCAGCTCGCCGCGCGCTCTGGGTACCACCGAGTCAGGGTCAGGGCCGGCCGCCGAACCGATGATGACCGCGTCCCCACCGGCCGCCGAGTTCCCCCCGAACTCCGCCGACCGGGCCGCGCACCGGCCGAACACCAACCGCTCGCATTCCGGGTACGGCCGGAACACATCAACCGGCCACGCCGTCGCCGTCTCCGTCCGCCCCGGCATCACGACAGGCCCCTCACCGAGAGATCTCAGGAACGGGCGAAGCTGGCCGGCCGCGAACCACTCAGCACCCGGTCAGCCTCCTCGAGGTCTGCCAGGCCTCGCTCGCTCAACAGCGTCTGGTGACTCCGCAGCGCCGCGACGGCCTCGGCCGCCTGCTCGGACAGCTTCGCCCGGCGCTCCGAAGCCGCGGTACGGGCCATCCCGGTGAGCTCGTCGCCGGCCAGCACCCGGTCGTAGAGCTCGATCGAGCGCACCAGTACGACGAACTGCTGGAACAGCCCGTTCACCGGGCGGCGGTCGGGCCGCAGCGGGGTGTCGATCAGGACGGACCTGTCCTTCGGGTCCGCGAGGTAGGGGCGCGCCCAGCCGGCGGCGTTGCACCGCACGTGGGCGCCCTCGTGCACGACCGCCTCGGCGAGCCGCACGTGCGCCGGCAGGCCGGCCGGGTCGTCGGTGAGCCGACCCCGGTTGAGGAAGATCGCGCCGTGCACCCCGAAGTCGGTGTAGCCGGCGATGCCCTTGCCACCCAGCAACGCGACCTGCCGCACCAGCACCCGCAGCTCCGCGAGCACCTCGGGGAACACCCGCTCGAGCAGGCAGCCGGCCGTGCACAGCACCTGCAGCTCGTCCGCACTCCACGCCACGACCCGCAGGTCCGGGCGGGCGCGGTCGGCCGGCAGTTGGCTGATCGCGCGGTCGAGGCTGCCGGTCAGGTGGAGGTCGGGTGGGGCGGGGTCGACCTGCCAGGCCGGGCAGCCCAGCCGCTTCGACCGGTCCGCGCTGGCCCGGGCGCGCTCGGCGAGCGCCAGCAGCGCCTCCGGCGCCGAGCCGCACTTGCCGAACAGGTGGGCAAACGTCCCGGGATAGCCCAGCTCGAGCCCGTCCGGAGATCCCGCCGCACGGGTCAGCCCCCGCGACAGGGCCCGCCGCACGCCGTCCCGCTCGGCGCCGGCCTCGTCAGGATCGGGTCGGATCAGCACGAACGGCCCCCGTCGACGAAGAAACGGTGGTCGGGAGCTGGGCTCCCGACCACCGGTCGGTCGTGTGTGAGTGGGTGACTCAGTCGAGGTCGCTGGAGATGTCGATCATGAGCGCGTAGTCCTCGAGCTCGCCATCGCTGACCAGCTCAACCTCGTTGGACACAGGCATCGCATACCTCCCAATAGTCACGAACTGACGGCGTCGATCGTAGGGGAGCTTCCGTCGGTGTCCCGCCGCTCGATCAGGTACGACTGGCCGAGAGACAAGGGCAGCCGGATCTCGGGGCCTCGGGCGGCGAGATGGCCGTCCGGGCGGATGAGGATGAGCTCGCCGGCGGCCGGCTCGTAGATCCGCTGGAACTCGCCTAGGCCGTCGACGATGCCGCGCCCCTCCGCGCTGCTGATCCGGTGCCCGTGCAGGTGGGTCGCGGCGATACCGGTGGCGGGCACGTCGCGGTCGAAGGCCAGCAGGGTCCACTGCGGGCCCCGGGTGAGGTCGAACAGGTCACCGCTGAAGCCGGGGCCTTCCAGCCCGCGGACGTTCGGCGCCCGGTCCCCGACGGTCGGCCCAGCGGCGGCGACCTCGGTGCCGACGACCTCGGTCCCGGCGGGTTCAGCGCGGTAGCGGATGCCGAGGCCGGTGGTCACGGCGTCGTCGGCGATCTCGGCCAGGGCCGCGGCCAGCACGTCGATGCCGCCGGCGGCCCGCTCGCTGGTCCGGTCGATCTTCTCCGTGCTCATGGCGAGGACGCGGCGGGCGACCGGAACCCGTTCGGCGGCGTAGCTGTCCAGCAGGTCGGGGTGGGCGCCCTCGGTGACCGCGGCCAGCTTCCAGCCCAGGTTGTAGGCGTCCTGGATCCCGGTGTTCATGCCCTGCCCGCCGGCCGGGGAGTGCACGTGCGCCGCGTCGCCCGC
>DATAYB010000599.1:0-13356 GCA_036272795.1 Pseudonocardia sp. | reverse complement strand
AGGGCGAGTGGCTGGGCCAGGCAGCTCTGGAACGCCTGCATCCAGCGCGCGGCCAGCGCGCCGTCGACGCAGCGGTGGTCCACCGAGAGCACCGCGGTCAGCTCGGTGCGGGTGCGCAGCTCACCGTCGACGACCGCCGGCACGGGCCGGCCGGCGCCCACCGCGAGGATCGCGGCCTGCGGCGGGTTGATGATCGCGGCGAACTCCTCGACGCCGTACATACCGAGGTTCGTCAGGGTGATCGAGCCACCCTCCAGGTCGGCCTGGCGCAGCCGCCCGCCATCAGCGCGGGCACTGAGCTCGCGCACCTCGGCGGACACGGCGGCGACCGACCGGGTGTCCACCGCGCGGACCACCGGCGTGACCAGCCCGCGCGCACCGGCAACCGCCACCCCGACGTCCACCTGCCCGAAGCTCAGCAGCGCCTCGTCCGACCACGCCACGTTCATCTCCGGCACCAGGGTGTGCGCACGGCCCACGGCCTTGACCAGCAGGTCGTTCACCGAGATCCGGGCGGTGGCCGCCGCGTTCAGCTCCTGACGCAACGCGAGCAGGGCATCCATCTCGCAGGACGCCTTGAGGTAGAAGTGCGGCACCGTCCGCTTGCTCTCGGTGAGCCGGCGCGCGATGGCCCTGCGCACGGTCGTGTGCGGGATCAGCGTGACGGCCGGTTCGGCGCCTTCCGGGGTGCGCGCGGGCGTAGGGGCTTGTCGAGCCGCGGCCGCCGGTGTCGGGACAGGGGTCGGGGCTCCGGTCGGGACCGGCGCAGGCGTGGTCGTCTCCCCCGCCACAGACCTGGCCTCGACCGCCCGCTCGACGTCGCGCCGGGTGATCCGCCCGTTCGGCCCGGTGCCGTCGGCGTCGGTCGGGCCCAACCCGGCCGCGAGCAGCAGCCGGCGCGCCAGCGGGCTGGCGAACACCCGGCCCGTCGCGCCGCCATTGCCCGACACCGGCACCGGCACCGGCACCAACGCCAGCTCCGACGGCCGCGACCCGACCGGCGACGACTCGGCAGCCGACCCGGAGGCCTCGCCAGTAGGCACTCCACCGGCGGGTTCCTCCGCCGGCGCCACCCCCAGCGAGCGCAGCAGGGCGCTGAGGTCGGCGACCTGCTCTCCCGGTTCGGCCAGCACGGCGATCGGGGCGCCGACGGCCACGGTCGCGCCGGGCGCGGCGAGCAGCGTCAGCACCTGGGCGGCGGACTCGGCCTCGAGCTCGACGGACGCCTTCTCGGTCTCGATCACCACGAGCGGCTCGCCGGCCGCGACCGTGCCGTGCTCGGCGACGAGCCAGTCGTTGATCACCGCCTCGGTGGCGCCGGTGGCGACCTCGGGCAGGCGCAGCAGGGTGGCCATGGGGACTCCTCGCGGTGGCCGGTGGACGGGTCAGCGGGTCGCTCAGCGGACGGCGGAGCGCACGGCGGCGATGATCTGCTCGGTGGAGGCGAGGGCTGCGGTCTCCAGCACCCTGCTGATGCTCGGCGAGGCCTCGGCGCCGGTGACCCGGTGCACGGGGGCGTCCAGCCAGTCGAAGAGCCGTCGGCCGATCTCGTCGGCCAGCCAGCCGCCGTAGGAGGTGCCCGAGGCGCCCTGCTCGACGATCAGCACGCGGTTGGTCCTGCGCACGCTCGCCTCGATCAGCTCCCAGTCCACGCTGGCGCGGTCCAGCCAACGCAGGTCGATCACGTCGGCGGAGACGTCCTCGACGGCGGCCACCGCGGCCAGGCTGGGCGCGACCATGGCCAGGTAGGTGATGACGGTGAGGTCGGTGCCGGTGGCGCGCAGTGCGGCGCGGCCGACCGGGATGCGGTAGTCGAGGTCGTCCACCGGCACCTCGCCCGCTGTGTCGTAGAGGCCCACGTGCTCGAGCACCACAACGGGGTCGTCGCAGGCCAGCGCGGTGTTGAACAGGCCGATGTAGTCGTGCGGGGTGCTCGGCGCCACGACGCGCAGCCCGGGCGCGGTGGTCAGCACGCCGGCCGGGTCCATGGAGTGCTGCGAGCCGTAGCCGGTGCCGGGCGCGAGCTTGCTGCGCAGCACGAACGGAACCCGCCCGCTGCCACCGAACATGTGCCTGGCCTTGGCGACCTGGTTGAACAGTTGGTCGGCGGCCACCCACATGAAGTCGGCGTACATGAACTCCACGATCGGCCGGAACCGCCCGTCCAGCGCGATCCCGCCACCCAGCCCGGCGAACGCGTTCTCGCTGATGGGGGTACCGAGCACCCGGGTCGGCGCGGCCTGCTGGGCGGCCCGGGTGGCGCCGTTCGTACCGCCCTTGAGCCGGTGCACGTCCTCGCCGAGCAGCACCACGGACTCGTCGGTGGCCATCCGCCGCCCGATCACGTCGCTCACCGTGTCGATGAACCGCCGCTGCTGTGTGGCGCCCCGGTGGTCGGCCTGCTCGAGGTAGCGGCTGCCGGTCAGCTCGCTCAGGTCGCCCCGGATGCCGACGTCGACGAACCCGGGGTCCGGCCAGGCCGCCGCCCGGATCCGCCGCTCCCCCGGCTTGCCGCCCGGCACCGGCTCCAGCAGCGCCGCCCCGATCTCGTGCAGTGCCGAGGTGATCTCCGCGCGCGCGGACCCGATCTCGCTCTCGGTGGCCAGCCCACGCCGCTGCACGTGGCTGACCAGCGCGGTCAGCGGGTCACGCTCGCGCCAGGCCTGCTCCTCGGCCTTGCTCCGGTAGCCGAAGGCGCTGCCCGGGTACGGGCCGTTCTGGTGGAAGAAGCGGTACACGTTCGCCTCGATCACGGTGGGCCCGTGCCCGGCGCGCATGTGCGCCACGGCCTCACACATGGCGGTGTAGGTGGCCAGCGGGTCCATCCCGTCGATCCGCCAGCTCGGGATGCCGAAGCCCGGGCCCCGGCCCGACAGCCGCGCCTCGCCGGTCGCCTCGTCCACCCGGGTGGAGACCGCGTACAGGTTGTTCTCGATGAAGAAGCAGATCGGCAGCTTCCAGGCGGCGGCCAGGTTGAACGTCTCGAGCACCGAGCCGATGTTCACCGCGCCGTCGCCGAAGTAGGTCACCGACACCGCATCGGATCCAGCCTGGCGGTGCGCCCACGCGAAGCCGGCCGCCTGTGGCACCCCGCCGCCGACGATCGCGTTGGTGCCCATCGCGCCGGCCTCGGTCCACTGCAGGTGCATCGAGCCGCCACGGCCCTTGCAGTAGCCCTCGGCCAGCCCGCAGATCTCGGCGAGCGTGCGGCGCAGCACCACCAGCACGTCGTCGGTGAGCTTGCCGAGCGCGCCCGGGGTCGGCTGGGCGACATGTGCGAGTGCCTTGGCCAGGAACTGGTGGTGGCCGCGGTGCGAGCCGTTCACCGTGTCACCAGGGCGCAGCGCCAGCACCGAGCCGACCGCGCCGCCCTCCTGCCCGACGCTGGAGTGCGCCGGGCCGTGCACCAGCCCCTCGCCGGCCAGCTCCAGCACGTACTCCTCGAAGGCCCGGATCCAGAGCGTGTGGGTCAGGGCGGTGCGCAGCAGGTCGGGCTCGGCGCCGTTCCAGTCCGACCCGTCGACGGTCAGCTCGACCCAGGGTGCGGCGGCCAGCAGGTTGTGGTGTTCCGGCATGTCGGGTGGCCTCCTGAGGGCGACGCAGTGCGGTGCGTTGAGGACGACACTGGCAGCAATCGGATCCAATTTCAAGGTGAACGGTCGCCGAATCTGTGGGCATACTGGTAAAACAATCCACGTCCCAACAAGATTGGATCCTGGAGGCGTCCTCGTGAGTACACCCAACGGCCCGATCCCCGGGCTGCGCCGCGTCGACCACATCGGCCTGACCGTGCCGGACCTGGACGAGGCGAGCACCTTCCTGGTCGACGTGCTCGGGTGCGAGTACCTCTACACACTCGGCCCGTACGCCGACGACGGCACGTGGATGACCGAGCACCTGAACGTCGCGCGGGACACCGTGATGCGCCGGCTGCACTTCTTCCGACTCGGCGGCGCGGCGATCTTCGAGGTGTTCGAGTACGAGGCGCGCGAGCAGGCCACCGCGCCGCCCCGCAACAGCGACGTCGGCGGTCATCACGTGGCGCTCTACGTCGACGACCTCGACGCGGCGGTGGCCGGCCTGCTGGCCAGGGGTGTCCGGGTGCTCGGCGAACCGACCGCGAGCCGGGGCCCGAGCGCCGGTCAGCGCTGGGTGTACTTCCTGGCGCCGTGGGGCATGCAGTTCGAACTAGTCTCCTACCCCAACGGCAAGGCGTTCGAGAACGGCACAGACAACGGCACAGACGACGGCACGGACAACGGCACAGCGTTCGACCGGAGAGCGTTCGACCGGAGAGCGTGACGCCGGTCAGCCGGTCCAACCCGGGAGGTACTGGTGACAACCGCCGCGTGGCCCACCGCGTCGACCGTCGCGAGCCGGCGCATCGCCGCCGAGCTGCGGGAGCGGATCCTCGCCGGTGAGCTCGCACCGGGCGCCCGGATCGTGCAGGACGACCTGGCCGCCGAGCTGAACACCAGCCGGCTGCCGGTGCGCGAGGCGCTGCGCATCCTGGAGTCGGGCGGGCTGGTCACGCTCAAGTCGAACGCAGGCGCCTGGGTGGCCCGGATGGACCGCAGGGACTGCGAGGTGTCCTACGCGATGCGCGAGCGCCTCGAGCCGCTGCTGCTGGCCGAGAGCATCCCGGCGCTCACCCAGCGGGATCTCGACGAGGTCGTGGAGCTGCACGAACGGATCCTCGCCACCTCCGACGTCGAGGAGTTCCTGCGGCTGGACCGGCTGTTCCACTGGGCCACCTACCGGGGCAACCAGGTGCAGCAGCTGGAGCTGATGATCTCCCGGCTGTGGGACACCACCCAGCACTACCGGCGGGCGTTCTCCCGGCTGCTGTTCAGCGAGCGCCGCTGGATCATCAACGCGGAGCACGCGTTGCTGGCCGAGGCGGTCCGCACCCGCGACATCGCCTCCGCCGAGTCGATCCTGGCGCTGCACATCCACCGGACGGCCGGCGAGCTCGCCGAGCACCCCGAGCTGTTCGAGCCCCCACCCGCATGACGGCCGCCAAAGCCCCAGGTCAAGACAGTCGCGACAAGCCATTCGGGGAACGGCGCCCTCAGCCGCCGAGCGATAGCGTGTGCGGGAACCACGCGGCGACCCGCTCGGCGCTGTGGCGCGGCATCCGTTCCCGAGTGATGTTCCCGAGTGATGGGGTATGGGATTGAACCCGGCTGAGTGGCGGCAGAGCCCTGCCAGGCAGAGCCCCCCCGGGCGACCCCTGCCCAGGCGCCCTCCCGCGCCCCCGTTACGCCCGCCCGCCCCGGGGGTCGCGCAGCAGCCGCGCCGCCGGCGGCTGTCGCGCTCGCGGCAGGCCTGGCTCTGGGTGCTCGCCGGGTTCCTCGTCGGGCTGGGCACGATCGGCGGGTTGGCGCTGCCTCTGGTGCTCACCCCGCAGTACGCCGCCCGGACCCTGCTCCAGTACCAGGTCTCGACCGACGACGCCGGGGACACCTACCGCACGGGGGCCGACTTCGCGACCCAGGTCGCGCTGCTGACCAGCCCCGCGGTGCTCGGGCCGGTTGCCACCGCCAACAACGTCGCCATGGACGACCTGACCAGGCGGGTCAGCGTGACGGTGCTCAGCGCGAACTCGGTCGACAGCGAGCTCCTGCAGGTCGACGTCACCAACCCGGACCGGGCCACCGGCGTCACGCTTGCCGACGCCATCGCGAAGCAGTACCTGGTGGTGACGCGGGCCACCGGCACGGCCGCCGTCATCCAGGGCCAGCTCAACGACGCCCGCCGCCAGCTGGCCACCGCCTCGGCGGCCACCCAGCCCGCGTTGCAGATCCGTGTCGCGACCCTGCAGGGCCAGCTCGACACCGTGCACATGACCGGCGAGCAGGCGTCCGTCGCAACCCCGGCCTTCTCGGTGACAGCGCCGGTGTCGCCGCAGCGGCTGCTCACCACGGCGGCGGGACTGCTGGCCGGCCTGGTGCTCGCGGTGCTGCTGCTCACCCCGCTGGCGAGGCGCTGGACGCGGGCCTGACCGGGCCGGCCGCACACCGCCGTTGTGACCGCGGCGAAACCTCCCGGCTACAGGGCTGACAGATGCTGTGCCGGGAGGTGATTCGCCAGATGCCTACTCGGGACCGACGCCGGTACGCAGCTGGTCCCGTCGCACCTGGTGGCCCGACCGCCGGCCAGGCGACCGACCAGGCGCTCCGCCCAGACCCCTCGCGGGTGCGCTGGGACACCTACCGCAGCCCCGGTTTCTTCGACGAGATGCTGGTCGGCGGGAGTGCCAGGGCGGCCTGCACGGGGGTCGTCGGCTACCTGGCCGCGCTCGGCGACGACCTGTTGGAACGCCAGCGGGCCGCGGAGCTGGCGATCAAGGCCATGGGCATCACGTTCGCGGTCTACGACGACGCGGACAACCGGGACCGGTCCTGGCCGTTCGACGTGATCCCCCGGGTGATCTCCACCCAGGAGTGGGGCGCGATCTCGGACGGCCTGGTGCAGCGGCTGACCGCCCTGAACATGTTCATCGACGACCTGTACGGGGCGGCCAAGGTCGTCGCGGACGGGGTGCTGCCGGCCGAGGTGCTCGCCAGCTCGAAGAACTTCCGGCCGCAGTGCGTGGGGGTGCGCCCGCCCGGCGGGATCTGGGCGCACGTCTGCGGCAGCGACCTGGTGCGGGACCGCGACGGCACCGTGTACGTGCTGGAGGACAACCTGCGGGTGCCGTCGGGCGTCTCCTACATGCTGGAGAACCGGCTGATCACCAAGCGCGTGTTCGCCGACCTGTTCCGGGACCTCGACATCCACCCCGTGGACAGCTACCCGAACCGGCTGCACGGCATGCTCGCCGCCCTCTCCCCGCGCGGCGCGGACTGGCCGACGATCGTGCTGCTGAGCCCCGGTGCGTACAACTCGGCGTACTTCGAGCACGTCTTCCTGGCCCGGCAGATGGGCGCGCACCTGGTCGAGGGCGGCGACCTGCTCGTCGACACGGACGACTGCCTGTACCTGCGCACGGTCAGCGGGCCGGTCCGGGTGGACGTGGTGTACCGGCGGATCGACGACCTGTGGCTGGACCCGGAGGTGTTCCGGCCTGACTCGATGGTCGGTGTGCCAGGGCTGATGCGGGCCTGGCGCGCCGGCAACGTGGCCATTGCCAACGCGCCTGGCGCCGGGGTGGCCGACGACAAGGTCATCTACTCCTACGTGCCGGACCTGATCCGGTACTACCTCGCCGAGGAGCCCAAGATCGCCAACGTGCCCACCTACCTGTGCCACGACGAGCAGGCGCGGCGGCACGTGCTGGCGAACCTCGACGAGCTGGTGGTGAAGCCGGCGAACGAGTCGGGCGGCATGGGCGTGTTCGTCGGGTCGTTCGCCAGCCGGGCCGAGCAGGCGGCCATGCGCACCCGGATCGAGGCCGACCCGCGCAACCACATCGCGCAGCCGATCCTCGCGCTGTCCACCGCGCCGACGCTGCGGGACGGGCGGGTGGTGCCCCGCCACATCGACCTTCGCCCGTTCATCCTCTCCGGGGAGCGCCCGTACGTCACCCAGGGCGGCCTCACCCGGGTGGCGCTGACCGAG
This sequence comes from Pseudonocardia sp., assembly GCA_036272795.1. GTDB lineage: Bacteria > Actinomycetota > Actinomycetes > Mycobacteriales > Pseudonocardiaceae > Pseudonocardia. The sequence continues at coordinate 5,793 of DATAYB010000599.1, read as the reverse complement.
GGCTCGCTGGTCGTGAACAGTTCACAGGGCGGCGGCAGCAAGGACACCTGGGTGCTCGACCCCACGGTGCTCGGGGTTCGACCCGACACCGCGGACGCAGGGGACTAGGTGCGTCGGTCAGGTACGTCGGCCAGGGAAATCAGGTAGGGGGCGCTCATGTTGCTATCCCGGTTCGCGGAGTCGCTGTACTGGGCGGGGCGCTACCTGGAACGGGCCGAGGCGACCGCCCGGCTGGTCCGGGTGCACACCGAGATGTATCTGGACCTGCCGAGGGCCGCGGGCGTCGGCTGGTCGCCGCTGCTCGCGGTGACCGGTGCCGGTGAGGAGTTCCTGGACCGCCACACCGGACCGGACGAGGACGACGTGGTGGCCTTCCTCGCCATCGACCCGAAGAACCGGGGCTCGGTCCTCGCCAGCATCGCCCAGGCGAGGATGAGCCTGCAGCTGTGCCGTGTGCTGCTGCCGACGGCGTCCTTCGAGGTGGTCAACAAGTTGCACGACTGGGCGGCGGGCAACCCGGCTGCGGCGATCGACCGGCGCACCAGGCTGGACTGGATGGACGAGGTGATCGAGCGCTGCCAGCTGATGGCAGGGTCGCTCGCCGGCACCATGTGCGACGACGAGGCGTACGGGTTCCTGCAGATCGGCCGGTACCTGGAGCGGGCCGACATGACGATCCGGGTGCTCGACGTGCAGGCCGCCGTACTGGTCGGCCAGCCGGGCGAGGACGCGGGCGGTGAGCCGTACCACGACGTCACCTGGATGAGCGTGCTGCGCTCCCTGGCCGCGTACCAGATGTTCCGGCGCAGCCAGGGCGGTGGAGTGCCCGGCCCGGCCGCCGTACGCTTCCTGCTGCGCGAGGAGCGGTTCCCCCGGTCGGTGGAGTTCTGCCTGGCCAGCACGGCGCGGACCCTGGGTGGCCTGCCGAGGGCGGCACTGCCCCTGGCCAGCTGCGCGCGGGTGCGGGCCCGGCTGCGCGACCTGCGACCCGCCGACCTCGCCGCGCCGGCCGAGCTGCACGAAGTCGCCGACGATCTGGAGTCCGGCGTCGGCGCACTGCACGATGTGGTGACACAGACGTACTTCCGGCTGGTGGCGACACCGCCTGCCATGGTCGAGCCGGCCTAGGCTCCGCGAGACCGCACCCGTTCCGTACGCATTTGACCGAGGGGACAGCTTGGCGATCCACGTCGCACTCGAGCACCAGACGTCGTACCAGTTCGACCGGCCGGTCCGGCTCGGGCCGCACGTGGTGCGGCTGCGCCCGGCCGCGCACTGCCGGACACCGGTGCTGTCCTACTCGCTGCGGGTGGAGCCGGAGACTCACTTCCTGAACTGGCAGCAGGACCCGTTCGGCAACTACCTCGCCAGGCTGGTCTTCCCGGAGCCGACCCGCGAGCTGAAGATCACCGTCGACCTGGTCGCCGACCTCACCGTGATCAACCCGTTCGACTTCTTCGTGGACTCCTCCGCCGAGCGGTTCCCGTTCCAGTACGACCCGGAGCTGGCCCGTGACCTGGCCCCCTACCTGATCGGCGAGGAGCCGGGCCCGCTGCTCACCGAGTGGCTCGCCGAGCTCGGCACCACCCCGGCCGAGGGCATGCCGGTGAACGACTTCCTGGTCGGCATCAACCAGCGGCTGCAGGGTGACATCGAGTACCTCACCCGGATGGAAGTCGGCGTGCAGACCCCGGAGGAGACGCTGGCACGGCGGCTCGGCTCGTGCCGGGACAGCGCCTGGCTGCTGGTCACGATCCTGCGCAAGCTCGGCCTGGCGGCCCGGTTCGTGTCCGGCTACCTGGTCCAGCTGGTCGCCGACCAGAAGCCGCTGGTCGGCCCGGCCGGCCCCAGCGAGGACTTCACGGACCTGCACGCGTGGGCCGAGGTGTACCTGCCCGGCGCCGGCTGGATTGGGCTGGACCCGACCTCCGGCCTGTTCGCCGGCGAGGGGCACCTGCCGCTGGCCTGCACTCCGGAGCCGGCCACCGCCGCTCCCGTGAGCGGCGTCTTGGAGCCGGCCGAGGTCGAGTTCTCGCACGTCAACCGGGTGCGGCGGGTGCACGAGAGCCCCCGGGTGACGCTGCCCTACAGCAACGCCCAGTGGGCCGATATCGACGCGCTCGGGCACTCCGTGGACACCGAGCTGGAGGAGGGCGACGTCCGGCTCACCCAGGGCGGCGAGCCGACGTTCGTCTCGGTGGCGGACATGGAGTCGCCGGAGTGGACCGTGGCACCGGACGGGCCCGGCAAACGCGCGCTGTCCTGGCAGCTGGCCGGCGAGCTCGCCGAGCGGTTCGCGCCCGGCGGGCTGCTCCAGTTCGGCCAGGGCAAGTGGTACCCGGGCGAGCCGCTGCCGCGCTGGCAGATCGGCGTGCTGTGGCGCACCGACGAGGAGCCGCTGTGGCGGGCACCGGAGCTGCTCGCCGACCCGTGGGCGCCCGGCGACTCCTCCGAGGCCGACGCCGAGCGGCTGATGCAGGCCGTCGCCGAACGCCTCGGTATCCCCGCCGAGTACTGCCAGCCGGCCTACGAGGACCCGCTGGACCGGTTGGCCGCCGAGGCGCTGCTGCCGGACGGCCCACCGCCCGCCTACGACGTCGACCCGACCGATCCCTCCCTGGCCGAGCCGGACGTGCGGGCCAGGATCATCGCGGAGCTGGACGCCGAGCGCGGCCACCCGGCCGGCTGGACGATCTTCGTGCACCGGGCCCACGACGGCGACGGGGGCTGGGCCACCACCCGCTGGGCGCTGCGCCGCAAGCACCTGATGCTGCGCCCCGGTGACTCGCCGATGGGCCTGCGGCTGCCGCTGAGCTCGATGGCCTGGAAGCCGGCGAGCCCTGACCCCGAGCGCTCCACGTTCGACCCGCGCGACCCCCTGCCCACGGCCGACGAGCTGGCGGCGCGAGCGGGAGCCGGGGCCGTGCCGGCCGCCCGGGTCGTGGCATCGGAGCAGGCACTGCCCACGGCGCTGTGCGTGCAGCGACGGGAGGGCCGGCTGCACGTGTTCCTGCCGCCGCAGGAGTACCTGGAGCACACCCTCGAGCTGCTGGCCTCGGTGCAGGAGGCGGTCATCGAGGTGGGCCGCCCGGTGGTGATCGAGGGCTACGCACCGCCGAACGACCCCCGGCTGCTGCGCATCGTCGTCGGCGCCGATCCCGGGGTGATCGAGGTCAACGTGCACCCATCGACGAGCTGGGCTGAGCTGGTGGAGACGGTCACCGGGCTGTACGAGGACGCCCGCCGCGTCGGGCTGGGCACCGAGAAGTTCGACCTGGACGGCAGCCACACCGGCACCGGCGGCGGCAACCACGTGACGCTCGGTGGCGCGAGCGCGCCGGACAGCCCACTGCTGCGCCGGCCCGACCTGCTGCGGAGCATGATCACGTTCTGGCAGCACCACCCGGCGCTGTCGTACCTGTTCTCCGGGCGGTTCATCGGTCCGACCAGCCAGTCGCCCCGGGTCGACGAGGGCCGCGACGAGACGCTGTACGAGCTGGAGATCGCGTTCGACGAGCTGGAGCGCCACGGCGGCGGCGCGCACCTGTCCTCCGCGGCCGCGAGCAAGCCGTGGCTGGCCGACCGGCTGCTGCGGCACCTGCTCGTAGACATCACCGGCAACACCCACCGCGCCGAGTTCTGCATCGACAAGCTGTTCAGCCCAGGCACCGAGCGCGGCCGGCTCGGGCTGCTGGAGCTGCGCGCGTTCGAGATGCCGCCGCACCCCCGGATGGCACTGGTGCAGGCGCTGCTGGTGCGCGCGCTGGTGGCCCGGTTCTGGAAGGAGCCGTACGCCGGCCCGCTGGTGCGCTGGGGCACCGAGCTGCACGACCGGTTCCTGCTGCCCGCGTACGTGGCGGCCGACATCGCCGAGGTCACCGCCGACCTGCGCGCGCACGGCTACCCGTTCCGGCAGGAGTGGCTCGCGCCGTTCCTGGAGTTCCGGTTCCCGCTGATCGGCGTGACCGAGGTGGCGGGCGTGACGCTCGAGCTGCGCAACGCCATCGAGCCATGGCCGGTGCTCGGCGAGGAGGTCGCGCTGACCACCTCGGCCCGATATGTGGACTCCTCGGTGGAGCGGCTGCAGGTGCTGGTCAGCGGCATGACACCCGGCCGGCACCTGGTCACCTGCAACGGGGTGCCCGTGCCGCTGCGGCCCACCGGCACGCCCGGGGAGTTCGTCGCCGGCGTGCGCTACCGGGCGTGGGCCCCGCACTCCGCGCTGCACCCGACCATCGGCGTGCACGCGCCACTGGTGTTCGACCTGATGGACCGGTGGAACGGCCGCTCGCTCGGCGGCTGCGCCTACCACGTCTCGCACCCGGGCGGCACCAGCTACGAGCGGTTCCCGGTGAACGCCAACGAGGCCGAGGCGCGGCGGGCCAGCCGGTTCCGCACCGACCGGCACACCGAGGGCCATGTCGACCTCAGTGCGCTGGCTGCCCTGCCAACCCTGGCTACCGATGAGTACCCTTACACCGTGGATCTGCGGCGCGCCCCTGGGACGGCGAACACCGGCCGGGTGGGATGACGTGCCAGCTGAGCCGGCGGCGGCGCTGCCGATCGGGCTGCTCGCCGGTTACCGGCCGGCCCCGGCCGTGCACGACGAGATGGTCGACGGCGCCGGCCGGCTGCACGAACAGTGGTCGCACGTCGGTCGGGTGCTCGACGGGCTCGGCCCCCTCGAGCTGACCCGCCGGCGCGGCGAGGCGGCCCGGCTGCTGGCCAACGACGGCGTCAACTACCAGCTCGCCGCCGGCCAGGCCGCCACCGCTCGGCGCTGGGAGCTGGACCCCGTGCCGCTGCTGCTCGGCAGTGCGCAGTGGGCCGAGGTGGAGCGCGGCGTGATCCAGCGCGCCGAGCTGCTGAACCTGGTGCTGACCGACCTCTACGGCTCCCGCCAGCTACTGCGCACCGGCCTGCTGCCGCCCGAGCTGGTGTTCGGCCACCCCGGGTTCCGGCGCCAGGCCGACGGGATCCGGATCCCCGGCCCGCAGCAGCTGTTCGCCTGCGCGGCGGACCTGGCCAGGGACGGCAAGGGCGACTGGTGGGTCCTCTCCGACCGCACCCAGACCCCGTCCGGCTTCGGCTACTCGCTGGAGAACCGGGTGGTGGTGTCCCGGGTGTTCCCGAGCATGCACCGGGATGCCCAGGTGCACCGGCTGGCCCCGTTCTTCCGCACCCTGCGCTCGGCGCTGCAGGCGGCCGCGCCGCCGACCGCCGGTGAGCCCCGGATCGTGGTGCTCTCCCCCGGGCCGTGGAGCGAGACGGCGTTCGAGCACGCGTTCCTGGCCTCCTACCTGGGCTACCCGCTGGTCGAGGGCGCCGACCTGACGGTCCGCGACGGCCGGGTCTGGCTGCGCTCGCTGGGTCAGCTGGAGCCGGTGGACGTGATCCTGCGCCGGGTGGACAGCTCCTACTGCGACCCGCTGGAGCTGCGCTCGGAGTCACTGCTCGGGGTGCCCGGACTGGTCGAGGCCTGCCGGTTGGGCAGCGTGTCGGTGGTGAACACGCTGGGCAGCGGCGTACTGGAGAACCCCGGGTTGCTGCCGCTGCTGCCACGGCTCTGCGAGCGCTTGCTTGGCGAACCCCTGCGGCTACCCTCGGTGCCCACCTGGTGGTGTGGCGAGGACGAGGGCCGCCGGTACGTGGTGGCCAACCTCGACCAGCTGGTCGTGAAGTCGATCGGCCGGGAACAGGGTGCCCAGACACTGCTCGGCTGGGAGCTCAGCGCCGCCGAACGCGACGAGCTGCGACACCGGATCGAGGCCCGCCCGTACGGCTGGGTCGGCC
>DATAYB010000598.1:0-3524 GCA_036272795.1 Pseudonocardia sp. | reverse complement strand
CCCGGCGAGAGCATCCGGGTGTTCCCGCTGTCCAACTGGACCGAGCTCGACGTCTGGCGCTACATCCAGCGCGAGGACATCCCGATCGTGCCGCTGTACTTCGCCGCCGAGCGACCCGTCGTGCACCGCAACGGCGAGCTGATCATGGTGGACGACGACCGGCTGCCGCTCGCCGAGGGGGAGCGGCCCGAGCTGTGTACGGTCCGGTTCCGCACGCTCGGCTGCTACCCGCTGACCGGCGCCGTGCGCAGCACCGCCCGCACCCTGGCCGAGATCGTCGAGGAGATGCGCGGCGCGACGACGTCGGAGCGGCAGGGCCGGGTGATCGACCGGGACGGCAGCGGCTCGATGGAGCGCAAGAAGCAGGAGGGCTACTTCTGATGCCCGACACGCCTGAGGCACCGGCACCCCCGAGCGAGCTGCTCCGGTTCATCACCTGCGGCAGCGTGGACGACGGCAAGAGCACGCTGATCGGCCGGCTGCTGTACGAGTCGCGGCTGCTGTACTCCGACCAGGTGGACGCGCTGGTGGCCGACTCCGAGCGGGTCGGCGGGCGGGGCGGCGAGCTGGACTACGCGCTGCTGGTGGACGGGCTGGCAGCCGAGCGCGAGCAGGGCATCACGATCGACGTGGCGTACCGGTTCTTCGCCACCGGGCACCGCCGCTTCATCGTGGCGGACACCCCCGGGCACGAGCAGTACACCCGCAACATGGTCACCGGGGCGTCCACGGCGCAGGCAGCGGTGATCCTGGTCGACGCCGGCCAGGGGCTGCTCACCCAGACCCGCCGGCACCTGCACCTGGTCGCGATGCTCGGCGTGCGGCACGTGCTGTTCGCGGTCAACAAGCTGGACCTGGTCGGCTACTCGCGCGAGGTGTTCACCGCACTCGCCGACGAGTTCGCCGGGCTGGCCAAGGAGCTGGCGATCGACGACGTCACCGCCGTGCCGGTGGCCGCCGTGCACGGGGTCAACGTCGTCACCCGCTCGACGCAGACGCCGTGGTACGCCGGCCCGACGGTGCTGGAGTGGCTGGGCGCGGTACCCGTGAACGGTGCCGACGGCGCCGACGGCGACGACGCCACCAGGCCCGCCCGGTTCCTCGTGCAGTGGGTGAACCGGCCGAACGCGGAGTTCCGCGGCTACTCAGGGCGGGTGCTGGCCGGCGTGCTGCGCCCCGGCGACCGGGTGCGTGTACTGCCGGGCGCCACCGAGTCGACGGTCACCAGGATCGTGACCATGGACGGCGACCTGGCCGACGCCGAGGCGGGCCGTTCCGTCACCGTGCTGCTGGCCGACGAGCTGGACGTCAGCCGGGGCGACGTGCTGGCCGCCGCCCATGCGCCGCCCGACGTGGCCGACGCGTTCCAGGCGCGGCTGGTCTGGCTGGCCGGCGAGGAGCTGCTGCCCGGCCGCCGCTACCTGGCCAAGATCGGCGCACGCACCGTCGGGTTCACCTCGGACCAGCCGAAGTACCGGGTCGAGGTCGACACGCTGCGACGCGCACCCGCGAAGACGCTGCACCGCAACGAGATCGGCGTTGCCAACGTGCACCTCGACGTGGCGGTGCCGTACGAGCCGTACCGGACCAGCCGCGATCTCGGTTCGTTCATCGTGATCGACCGGCTGACCAACGCGACGGTCGGCGCCGGCATGATCGACTTCGCGTTGCGTCGCTCGGCGAACGTGCGCTGGCAGCAGCTCACCGTCGGCAAGCCGGCCCGCGCCGCGCTGAACGGGCACCGGCCGTGCGTGGTCTGGTTCACCGGGCTCTCCGGAGCCGGCAAGTCCACCGTCGCCGACCTGGTGGAGAAGGCGCTGCACGCGGACGGCAGGCGCACCTTCATCCTGGACGGCGACAACGTCCGGCACGGGCTGAACAAGGACCTCGGCTTCACCGACGCGGACCGCGTGGAGAACATCCGGCGGATCGCCGAGGTCGCGTCGCTGATGGTGCAGGCCGGCCTGATCGTGCTGGTCTCGTTCATCTCGCCGTTCCGCGCGGAGCGCGAGCTGGCGCGCAACCTGGTCGAGCCGGGGGAGTTCTGCGAGGTCTTCGTGGACACGCCGCTCACGGTCGCCGAGGGGCGTGACCCCAAGGGTCTGTACGCGAAGGCGCGGCGAGGCGAGCTGGCCAACTTCACCGGCATCGACTCGCCCTACGAGCCGCCCGAGCAGCCCGAGATCCGGCTGGACACCACGGCGCTGAGCCCGGTGGACGCCGCGCGCGCGGTGGTCGAGCGGCTGACCGAGATGGGCATTGTCTGACGTTTTGAACGTTGTCCAAATTGCGCTAGGCTTTGACTAGAACCTGTTCTAGGGGAACCTGTCAGAAGCGCATGGAGGCGTTCATGACCGAGCCCGGCGAGGCATGGACACAGTTCTGCCGGGCGCTGGAGCGGGCCGGGCAGGTGATCCTCTCCGACGTCGCGCCGGACACCCCGCTGGACCGCGCCGAGGGCTTCCGCTACCTGAGTCGGCTGACCAGGGAGATGCTCTACTCCTGCGTGGAGAACGCCGACCCGGACTTTCCCCGGTTCCACGAGCTGGACCTGGTCAAGATCGGCGCGGACAACCCGGACAACGTCTACCTCTCGGCCACCATCCGGGGCGACCGCACCTACCGGATCGTCGGCAGGCGCGGCTCGATCGCCTACTTCAGCATCGGCTCCAAGGCGAACCGGTACGCCAAGGACGGCACCATGGCCTCCACCGGCGAGCTGACCGACGCCGACCTGGTCGCCGAGCCGGACGGCACAGTCGAGATCATCGCCAGCGCCACCCGGCAGGGCCGCAACTGGCTGCCGCTGGCGCCCGACAGCACAGGCCTCGTGGTCCGCCAGACCTATCTCGACCGCACCCGCGAGGCCCCGGGCAGCTGGCGGATCGAGCGGCTCGGCCGTCCCCTCGAACCCCCGATGCTGACGCGGGAGGCGCTGGCCAAGGCGCTGTCGAGGGCCTCGCTGGCGGTGCACGGCACCGCGGCCACCTTCGCCGGCTGGACCGAGCTGTTCATGAGCAGGCCCAACGAGCTGCCCGATTTCGGCCAGCAGATGTTCCAGCGGGCCGGCGGTGACCCGGAGATCTTCTACCTGCACGGGTACTGGACGCTGCGCCCCGGCGAGGCCTGGGTGATCGAGACCGACGTGCCGGAGTGCCCCTACTGGAACTTCCAGCTGGACAACTGGTGGATGGAGTCTCTCGACCATCGGCGTGCGATCACCGTCAACAAGCACAGCGCGGTGCTCGGCCCGGACGGCCGCCTCACCCTGGTCGTCGCAGAGCGGGACCCGGGCTTGGGCAACCGGGCCAACTGGATCGACACCTGCGGGCATACCAGCGGCACCGCGCTGCTGCGCTGGCTCGGTGCGGCCAGCCACCCGCTGCCGAAGTGCCGCGTCGTCCCGCTGAACTCCCTGGCCACGACCGAAGTGGAGCGCCCATGACCGACCTCTCCGTCGACGACCTGCTGGCCGCCGCGCGGGCGAAGGCCGGACTCGCCGAGTTCGGCGACGACTGGTTCAC
>DATAYB010000597.1:0-5333 GCA_036272795.1 Pseudonocardia sp. | reverse complement strand
TGCCCGCGGGCGGGTTCGACCGGATCGCGGCGGCCCAGGCCGGCGGCGGGGTCCGCGCTGGCGATGACAGTTTCCTCGACGACGCCGCCCTGGAATCGGGTACCGACTGATGGCCGAGAGAAGGCCTGCCGGAACGAGCATCGGCGCCGAGAGAAGGCCTGACGGAACGAGCATCGGCACCGAGAGAAGGCCTGCCGGAACGAGTATCGGCACGGGCTCCGCGTTGTGGGGCGGCCGGTTCGCCGGCGGTCCGAGTGAGGCGCTCGCCGCACTGTCGAAATCCACGCACTTCGACTGGCGGCTGGCGCGCTACGACATCGCCGGCTCGCGGGCGCATGCCCGGGTGCTGCACCGGGCCGGGCTGCTCACGCCGGACGAGCTGGCCGCGATGCTCGGCGGGCTGGACGCGCTGGAGGCCGACACGGTCTCCGGTGCGTTCGTCGCCGCCGACGACGACGAGGACGTGCACTCGGCGCTGGAGCGCGGCCTGATCGAGCGGGTCGGCCCGGAGGTAGGCGGCAAGCTGCGCGCGGGGCGGTCCCGCAACGACCAGATCGCCACGCTGCTGCGGCTGTGGTGGCGGGACACCGCGCGCCAGGTCGCCACCGGGGTCCTTGACGTGGTCGATGCGCTGCTCGCGCAGGCCACCCGGCACCGGGACGTGCCGATGCCGGGCCGCACACACCTGCAGCACGCCCAGCCGGTGCTGCTGGCCCACCAGCTCGGGGCGCACGCGCACGCGCTGCTGCGGGACGTCGACCGGCTGCGCGACGCCGACCGGCGGGCCGCGGTCTCGCCGTACGGCTCCGGTGCGCTGGCCGGCAGCTCGCTCGGGCTGGACCCGGAGGCGGTCGCCGCCGAGCTGGGCTTCACCGGTTCCGTCGCCAACTCGATCGACGGCACCGCATCCCGGGACGTCGCGGCCGAGGCGGCGTTCGTGCTGGCCATGGTCGGCGTTGACCTGTCGCGGATCGCCGAGGAGGTGATCATCTGGGCGACCGTTGAGTTCGGCTACGTGACGCTGCACGACGCCTACTCGACGGGTAGCTCGATCATGCCGCAGAAGAAGAACCCGGACGTCGCGGAGCTGACCAGGGGCAAGGCCGGCCGGCTGATCGGCAACCTGACGGGCCTGCTCGCCACGCTCAAGGCGCAGCCGCTGGCCTACAACCGGGACCTGCAGGAGGACAAGGAGCCGCTGTTCGACTCCGCCGATCAGCTGGAGCTGGTGCTGCCCGCGATGGCCGGCATGGTCGACACGCTCGTGTTCCACACCGACCGGCTGGCCTCGCTCGCGCCGGCCGGCTTCACGCTGGCCACCGACGTGGCTGAGTGGCTGGTCAGGGCCGGCGTGCCGTTCCGGGTGGCGCACGAGGCGGCCGGGGCGTGTGTCCGGGCCGCCGAGGCGCGCGGCGTGGGGCTCGACGAGCTGACCGACGCCGAGCTGGCCGCCGCCTCACCCTCGCTCACCCCGAAGGTGCGCGAGGTGCTCACGGTGGCCGGCTCCATCGCCTCCCGGGACGGCCGGGGTGGCACCGCGCCGGGCCGCGTCGCCGAGCAGCTCGACGAGCTGCGCGCGACTGTGGCGCACGCCCGGAACTGGGCCGGCCAACCAGCGAACCAGAGCCAATCGGCAACACAGACAGGGGAGTCTTGATGAGTTCCGCCCTGGAGTCGGCACAGGCCGACTACGACGCGCTGGTCGCGCGGGGTATCACGCTCGACCTGACCCGAGGCAAGCCCTCGGCGGCGCAGCTCGACCTCGCGACGCCGATGCTGTCGCTGCCCGGCGCGGACTACCGGGCCGCCGACGGCACCGACACCCGCAACTACAGCGGGCTGCGTGGTCTGCCCGAGCTGCGCGCGATCTTCAGCGGGGCGCTCGACGTGCCGGTCGAGCAGCTGGTGGCGTTCAATAACTCCAGCCTTGAGCTGATGTACGACACGCTCGCGCAGGCCATGCTCTGCGCTCTGCCGGGCGCGCGCCGGCGCTGGGTGGACGAGCCCAGGGTGGCGTTCCTGGCCCCGGTGCCCGGCTACGACCGGCACTACACCGTCTGCGACCACCTGGGCATCCAGCTGGTCCCGGTGCCGCTGACCGACGACGGGCCCGACATGGACACCGTCGAGCACCTGGTCGCGGGCGACCCGTCGATCAAGGGCATTTGGTGCGTGCCGAAGTACTCCAACCCGACGGGCACGGTGTACTCCGACGAGACGGTGCGCCGGCTGGCCTCGATGCCCACCGCCGCCCCTGACTTCCGGATCATGTGGGACAACGCGTACGCGGTGCACCACCTGACGGACACGCCGGCCCGGATCGCCGACGTCCTCACGCTCGCCACGCAGGCCGGCCACCCGGACCGGCCGTTCGTGTTCGGCTCCAGCTCCAAGATCACGCTGGCCGGGTCGGGGGTGGCGTTCCTCGGTGGCTCGGCGGCCAACGTGGACTGGTGGGTGGCGCGGCTGGTGGCCCGCAACATCGGACCCGACAAGGTCAACCACCTGCGGCACGTGCGGTTCCTGAAGGACGCCGACGGCCTGGCGGAGCACATGCGCCGGCATCGGGAGATCATCGCGCCGAAGTTCGCGGTGGCGCAGCGGGTGCTCACGGAGCACTTCGCCGAGACCCCCGGTGTGACCTGGTCGAACCCGGCCGGCGGGTACTTCGTCACGCTGACCGTGCCCGACGGGCTCGCCTCCGAGGTCGTCCGGCTGGCCAAGGCGGCGGGCATCGCGCTCACCCCGGCCGGCGCGACGCACCCCTACGGCAAGGACCCGAGGGACGCGGTCATCCGGCTGGCGCCGACGTTCCCGGTGCTCGAGGAGGTGGAGGCTGCGATGGCCGGTGTCGCGGTCTGCCTGCGGCTGGCCTTGGCCTCGACGGGATCGGGCTCGGCGGGACTGGCCGGGAGTTGACCGACCTGCTCGGGCGGGACGAGCTGGCGGGGGACGTGCTGGATGCGTCCTACCGCCTGCTCGGCTGCACGCTCGAGGCGGATACCGAGGACGGCCCCGTGGCGGTGCGGCTGGTTGAGGTCGAGGCGTACCGGGGTGCCGACGACCCGGCCTCGCACAGCTACCGGGGTCCCACGCCGCGCAATGCGGTGATGTGGGGCCCGGCGGGACATCTGTACATGTACTTCGTCTACGGCATGCACTACTGCGCGAACGTGACCTGCATGACCGACGGGGTGGCCGGCGGGATCCTGCTGCGCGCCGGTGAAGTGGTCAGCGACCTGCAGCTCGCCCACGCCAGGCGGCCGGCCGCGCGCCGGGACGCCGACCTCGCCAAGGGACCCGCCCGGCTGGCCGCGCTGCTCGGTCTCGGCCGGGAGCAGTACGGGCTGGACCTGACCGACCCCGCCTCGCCCGTGCGGCTGTACGCCGGCGAGCCGGTGCCCAGATCGTCCGTGTCCAGCGGGCCCCGGGTGGGTGTGACGACGGCCAGGACGCGCCCGTGGCGGTTCTGGCTGACGGATTCGCCGGCGGTGAGCCCGTACCGGGAGGCGGTGGCCCGCCCGCGGCGTAACCAGGTGGCGCCGGTGCGGGATGATCGGAGCCGTGAGTGAGCGAAGCGAACGAACCAATGTCACAGCAGTGAAACGCTCACGATCCGGCCGAGCGCAGCGAGGTGGATCGTGACCGAACACATTCTCGATGAGCTGGGCTGGCGTGGGCTGACCGCGCAGAGCACCGATCTGGACGCACTGCGCAAGGACCTCGACGCGGGTCCGCTGACCCTGTACTGCGGGTTCGACCCGACGGCGCCGAGCCTGCACGCCGGCAACCTGGTACCCCTGCTCACGCTGCGCCGGTTCCAACAGGCGGGGCACCGCCCGATCGTGCTGGCGGGTGGGGCCACCGGCATGATCGGCGATCCCCGTGACTCGGCCGAGCGCTCGCTCAACCCGCTGAGCACGGTCAACGAGTGGGCCGACCGGATCCGGGGCCAGCTGGAACGCTTCGTCCACTTCGACAGCTCGCCGACCGGCGCGATCGTCGCCAACAACCTGGACTGGACCGGCCCGCTCAGCGTGCTGGACTTCCTGCGGGACGTCGGCAAGCATTTCTCGATCAACACCATGCTCGGCCGGGAGACGGTGAGACGCCGCCTGGACGGCGACGGCATGTCCTACACCGAGTTCAGCTACCTGCTCCTGCAGTCGAACGACTACCTCGAGCTGTTCCGCCGGCACGGCTGTCGGCTGCAGATCGGTGGCTCCGACCAGTGGGGCAACATCGTGGGCGGGGTGGACCTGGTCAGGCGGGTGGAGGCGGCCTCGGTGCACGCGATGACCACGCCGCTGGTGACCGACGCCGAGGGCCGCAAGTTCGGCAAGTCCACCGGCGGCGGCAACCTCTGGCTCGACCCCGAGATGACCTCGCCGTACGCCTGGTACCAGTACTTCGTGAACGTCGGTGACGCCGATGTGATCGGCTACCTGCGGATGTTCACCTTCCTCGGGCGCGAGGAGCTCGACGAGCTGGCGGAGCAGACCGAGCAACGGCCTCAGGCCAGGACGGCGCAGCGCAGGCTCGCCGAGGAGCTCACGACGCTCGTGCACGGCGCCGAGGAGACCGGGCGGGTGGTGCTGGCGAGCCAGGCGCTGTTCGGCAGGGGAGAGCTACGGGACCTCGACCAGGGCACCCTGCGTGCCGCGCTCGCGGAGGTGCCGTCCGCGTCGGCCCGGCTGGCCGAGGGGCCGACCATCCTGGATCTGCTCGTGGACACCGGTCTGGTGGCCAGCAAGGGCGCGGCGCGCCGGGCCGTCGGCGAAGGTGGCGCCTACGTGAACAACGCGAAGGTCGATGATGCGGACTGGCGCCCGGCGGAAGGCGACCTGTTGCACGGGCGATGGCTGGTAATTAGACGCGGCAAGCGTCACACCGCAGCGGTCGAGATCGTGCGGAGTTGACTCGCCGACCGTTTATCGCAGCTGCGACCTGCGGAAACGCCGTTCGGCGAGAGACCGGTGAGCCGATTTGACTTTGCCTTGGCGCGGTCTGTAACTTTCTCCTCGTCGCCAGGACGGGGCGCACGGAGGGCCGGAAAGACAGGGTCCACCAGCCGCGAACCGCACGAGGACGACAAACCCCGAAAGATTTACAGGACGAGCGGTTGCGACCGCCCCCCGGACTGTGTATCGTAGGGGAGTTGCCCCGGAACGCCTCGCTTGATCGTGAGGCGCGATGGTGTGTGGATGTCTTTTGAGAACTCAACAGTGTGCTGAGCTTTTTTGTCTGGTTTGTTTATGCCAGTTTGTGTTGTTTGTTTGAGACAGGTTTCTATGGAGAGTTTGATCCTGGCTCAGGACGAACGCTGGCGGCGT
>DATAYB010000596.1:0-3636 GCA_036272795.1 Pseudonocardia sp. | reverse complement strand
GCCGCCCGAGGGTCAGGCGTTGAGCAGGCGGCCGTCGCGGAGCCGGATCACCCGGTCAGCGGCGCGCGCGTCCTCCTTGTCGTGGGTGATCAGGACTACGGTCCGGCCGGCCTCGTGCAGGTCGATCAGCAACCGCAGGATCTCCCGGCCGGTGACGCTGTCGAGCGCGCCGGTCGGCTCGTCGGCCACCAGGATCGCCGGGTCCGCGACCAGTGCCCGCGCGATGCACACCCGCTGCTGTTGCCCGCCCGACAGCTGGCTCGGCATGTGCTTCATCCGGTCGCCGAGGCCGACCTGCTCGAGCGCCTTCGCGGCCTTCGCGGCCCGGTTGCGGATGCCCGCGTAGACCAGCGGCAGCTCCACGTTGCGGGCGGCCGTCGTGCGCGGGATCAGGTTGAACGACTGGAACACGCAGCCGACCTTGCGGCCCCGGATCTTCGCCAGCTCGCGCTTGTTGTAGCTGGCGACGTCCGTGCCGTCCAGGAAGTAGGAGCCTTCGCTCGGCGGGTCGAGGCAGCCCAGCACGTTCATCAGCGTCGTCTTGCCGGCGCCGGACGAGCCCATGATCGCCACGAACTCGCCGGCCCTGATCGTCATGCTGACCCGGTCCAGGGCGCGCACCTGGTCGACCTGCGCGGTGCCGTAGATCTTGCTGACCCCGACCAGTCGGATCAGCTCGCCGTCCGATCGGTCGTGGGACAGCGCTCGGTCGTGGTCCTGTCGATCGGGAATTGCGGTGTCCAGCGCCATCTCGACACTCCGACTGTGGTGGAAGTCACGCCACTCTACGCCCGACCGGGTGTTCATCGGTACGGCCGAACGCGGCGCGGCGCGCCTCCGATCGGAGGCGCGCCGCGTTCCACTCAGCGGGACGGGTCAGAAGGCCGTGCCGTGCCGGACCTCCCGGTCGCCTGCGAAGGCCGCGTCCAGCCGGCGCAGCACCTCGGCGTCGGCCGCGAGCAGGCCCGCCCTGGCCATCGTCTGCGCCCGGTGCACGCCGAACAGCAGGCTGCCGAGCGTGTCGATGGTCAGGTGCGCGTCCGGCGCCGCCGTGACCCGCTCGCAGCTGACCCCGTCCGGCCCGCCGCACAGCCGGAACCGCCCGCCCCGCTCGAGCAGCGCGTCCGACACGTCCAGCACGACGTTCACCTCGACGGCGTAGCGGCGGCCGGCCAGCGCGGCCGGCACGTCCAGCACCCGTGCCCACAGCCCGTCGACGAGGTCGGTCGTGGTGACCTGGCGCGGGTCGTCGAGCAGGAACGGCAGCGGGTCGTCGACCGGGCAGTCCTCGGAGGTCACGAAGTGCACGATGTCGATACCGAGCAGGGTGCGCCACAGGGCGGCGTGCGCCTCGTCGGTCGCGGCGAAGAAGTCGACCACACGGCAGGTGTCGCTGTCCTCGTGCACCCGGTACGAGGCGTAGCCGTCGGGGTGGATCAGGTGGAACAGCGCCGTGCCGCCCTCGCGGTAGTCCTCCCGGTCCGCCAGGCAGTACTCCCACCAGCGGTCGTCCCGGGACACCGCGCCCGGCGTCCGCGCGGCCCAGCGACGGTGCACGTCCGGGGCCAGCCGCCGGACGTCGTCGGGGCTGGCGAACCGCACACCGCCCGCGTCGGGCGCGTCGGAGCGAAAGCTCGCCAGCCGCCGGTCGATCCGCACGCAGCGCCGCCGGCCGGCCTGGCCGTAGCCGAACCGCCCGTAGATGCCGCCCTCGCTCGCGGTCAGCACCGATACCGCGTAGCCCCGTTCGGCGAACTCCCGGTGCTGCTCGACCAGCAGGCCCCGGATGACGCCGTGGCGGCGGTGCGTGGCGGCGCAGGACACCCAGGTCACGCCCTGGGCCGCGATCGGGTCGGCGCCAGGCATCGTGACGTCGAAGCTGAAGGCGCCGGTGATCCCGACGATCGGGCCGCCGTCGGGCTCACTCGCCAGCAGGAACCGGTCCGGCTCGAACAGCGGACGGAAGTCGTCCAGGTCCGTGTCGGTGTAATGCAGGCCGAACGCCCGCCCGTCGGCGATACCGATGGCGGGCAGGTCTTCGAGGACGGCGTGTCGGGTCTCGAGCTTCACAGCTCGGAATACTGGCCGGTGTCCCCGGACGTCGTCGACCGGGTTTCGCGCGCCGAGTCGATAGGTTGGGGAGCGCACCGGAGGAGACCCGGGCACACACCTGAGCACACCGAGGGAGAGCCGCTGATGGAGCGCGCATTCGGGTTGAGCATCCCGCGTACGGTCGAGGAGGCCTGCGACCCGAGCCGGCTGGCGCTGATCGTCTACGACATGCAGGTCGGTGTGCTGAACCAGATCGCGGACGCCGAGCGTGTGGTGGACGGTGTCGTGGAGATCGTCGACGCAGCCCGCGCCGGCGGCTACCGCGTGTTCTACCTGCGGCACATGGGCATTCCGAACGAGGTCTCCGGATCCGCGCGGCTGCGCACCGCGATGACCTGGCAGCGCACCGACCGCGTCGCCGACGTGTCGCCGTGGTTCCTGCGTGACTCGCCCGGCTTCGAGCTGACCCCGGAGCTGGCGCCGACCTCCGCCGAGATGATTTTCGACAAGATCACGATGTCGGCGTTCGTCGGCACCCCGCTCGACCTGGTGCTGCGCGACTGCGGGATCGACAGCTTCGCGATCGTCGGCGTCGCCACCGAGGTGGGCATCGAGCCGACGTGCCGGCACGCCGCCGACCTGAACTACCTGCCGATCGTCGTGGAAGATGCCTGCGGCGCGGGGCACCAGGAGGCGGCCGAGCGCTCCCTGGAGGGCCTGCGCTTCGCCGGCGACTCGCTGATCACCGACCTCGCCACGATCTGCCCGCTGCTGCGCAAACCGCGCTGACCAGCGCGGCGGACGGGCGCCGCGGCCGTCGGTCAGGCGCGGACGGGCCCCGCCAACCAGGAGCTAGGCACGGATCGTCATCCGGGACACCAGGTCGCCGGCCACGCGGAAGCTGAAGTGGCTGGGGCCGTTGAAGCCGTTGCCGCCGACCTGCGCGGTCACCACGGTGTCGCCGGCGTGCTCGGCGACCTGGTCGACCTTCAGGGTGACCTGCTTGCCGATGAACTCGGCGTCGCTCCATCCCCGGATCCGCGCCGCGCCGACGAACTCGCGCCCCCAGTCATCCACCAGGCCGTCCTCGGTGAACCCGGCCAGGAAGACCTCGGTGTCACCGGCGTTCGCGGCGTCGAGCAGTGCCTGGACCGGCTCCGGAACCCGCTCCGACATCTGGTCTCCCCTGTTCTCGTGGCGGCCGCTGAGCGTCTGACGACTGGCCTTCAGCCTAGGGTGCGTACCCCGTGACTGGCCCTGCCCACTCCCGCGCCGGTTTCAACCTCACCGGCGTGACCTCCGTGCTCCGCGGCCAGTGCGGTTGAACTCGGCGCACCAACCCGTGCGGCACTTCGCATACCCCGCATCCACTTCGCACGGCGCGCCGTCACTTCGCATACTCCGCAAACTGTGCGAAGTGAGGGCACGCCGTGCGAAGTGAAGCCGCGGGGCGTGGGCCACGCCCGCCGGTCGGGCGCGCGCCGGCGAGCGGGGGCGGTCACCCCGGAGCAGGATGGCCGTATGGCAGAGATCCCTGACGGCTACGAGGAACTCCTGATCCAGCCCAACTTCGCGCACCTGGCC
>DATAYB010000595.1:0-4344 GCA_036272795.1 Pseudonocardia sp. | reverse complement strand
CCTCGGCGACCACCAGCGGGTGCCGCTTCGCCTCCAGCCGCCGCTCCACCTCACGCCCCATCAGCGGGTTGTCCACCCGCAGCGCCGACAGCGGCAGCTCCAGCCGGGCGGTGACCGGGGCGCCCGGGTGCAGCCCGCCGCTGGTCACGGTCGCCTCCACCCAGCCGCTGAGCGGGGACACCGCCCGCACGGGGTGCAGTGTCGAGCGCGCCGTCGCGGTCAGCTCGCAGTGCTCGCCGGCCAGCAGGAACCGGGTCATGCCGGTGTACCGCGCCAACCCGGCGGCCGAGTACGGAGGAAGGTCACCCGCACACCGTACGACCGCCCCGGCCGCCGAGCGCGCGGCGCGGTGGCTGGCGCGGTCGGGGGTTCGCGGCGGAGCCGCGCGGCCGCACGCTCACCCCGCGCACCGGGGGGCTTGGTGATCGGCGCGGCGGCCGGCGTGCGATGCGGCGGCCGGGCGCGGCGGGCGGCTCTGCGATGCGGCGGCTGGGCTCGGCGGGCGGCGGGCGGCTCAGGGCTGGTTCGGGCGGGTGCCGAAGGTGGGGGGTGCGGCGCCTCGGCCCGTGGACCACGTGCCGCCGCCGAGCTGGCCCGGCACCGGGTCGTGGTTGCGGGCGCGGTAGTCGGACGCGAGCTGGGCGGCCGGGTCGGCGCCGGAGTTCATCGCAAGGCAGGGCGCGCGGAACGCGCAGCGGGTACACCGCCCCGGCGACGGCGTCGGATAGCAGGCCACCCCGGGGTCCACCATCGCGTGGACCTGCGCAGCCAGCCGCACGCCGAAGCTCGCCAGCTCCGCCCGCGCCCTGGGCAGCCGCACCCGCCGGAACAGCGCACTCTCGACGACCTGGGCCACGGGTGCCGATACGGCTGGATCGGCCGGCTCCGGCGACGGGGACCACGGGCGGACGTAGCTGTGCCCGCTCTGCGGCAGGCCCCCGCGCCGCGCCGGCTGGGCGGGAGCGACGACCGGTGGCTCTGCGTCCGCGCGCAGCTCGTTGAACACCGTGCCCTCGACCCGGCTCCCCGGGTACGCCTGCTCGAACGCCCAGCACCACGACAGGCAGCGCTCCTCCAGCCGCAGCAGCTCCACCGGCCGCCACGGACCGGGCACGAGGCGGTGCTCGACCATCCAGTACCGGTTCGCCGCGTCGATCGCGAGCAGGTGCGGGCGGTCGCGGTAGTGCACACCCCGGACGCCCGGCGCGGCGATGTCCCGCCCGGGCTGGGCCGGGTCGGGGACCCGCACGTCGAGCTCGGTGGTCACCATCACCGGCGACAGGTCGTCGATCTCCGGCGCCCAGTGGAAGTACGCCTCCAGCAGCGCCAGGCCGTCGTCCCAGCCGTGCCGCTCGGGCAGCGCGTCCAGGAACGCGGTGCGCACCAGGCGCAGCACCAGCGGTGGCTGCCAGTCCCACATGCCGGGGAAGTAGTAGACGGCCAGTGCGGCGAGCACCGCATCGGTACGGGTCTTCGCGGCCGGGCGGCGGGGCTCCAGGTTGCCGCGCTCCCTGGCGGACAGGTCCCACGCCCGCCGGCAGCTCAGGAACGCGTCCCGGTCCCCGGCGGACAGCACGTACGGCAGCGCCACGGCGGCCCACTCATGGACCGACGCGGTCGCGCAGCCAGTCGTACCAGGATGCCAGGCCGTCGCCCCGCGTGGCGGACAGCTCGAGCACCGCCGCCCTCGGGTTGACCCGCTGGATCGCGGCGAGGCAGGCCGGCACGTCGAAGCTCAGGTAGGGCAGCAGGTCGACCTTGTTCAGCAGCACCAGGTCGGCGGCCGCGAACATCTGCGGGTACTTCAGTGGCTTGTCGGCGCCCTCGGTCGTCGACGTGATCACGATCCTGGCCGCCTCGCCGAGGTCGAACAGCGCCGGGCAGACCAGGTTGCCCACGTTCTCGATGAACACCACCGACCGCTCCGGAGGCGCCAGCGCGCGCAGCCCCCGGTCCACCATCTCGGCGTCCAGATGGCAGCCCGACCCGGTGTTGATCTGCACGACCCGGCAGCCGGTCGCGGTGATCCGGTCCGCGTCGAGCAGGGTCTCCTGGTCGCCTTCGACGACGGAAACCGGGAGCTCACCAGCCAGGTCGACGATGGTGCGCTCCAGCAGCGTGGTCTTGCCGGCGCCGGGTGAGCTCATCAGGTTGACGGCCAGGATGGCGCGCTCGGTCAGCCAGCGCCGGTTGCGCTCGGCCAGCTCGTCGTTGCGGGCCAGCACCCGCTGCTCCAGCGCGATGGTGTGGCCACGGTCGGGATCCGGCGCTACGGGTTGGCCGTCGCCGTGGCCGTCGCCGTGCGAGCGGCCGTGGCCGTGGCCAGGCTCGTGCGAGTGGCCATGGGAGTGGCCGTCGTCGTGCGAGTGGCCATGATCACGACCAGTCGCGCCGGCCGAGGGGTCTATCACCCGCACGCCGGCCGCGCCCTCGGAGCACCCGCAGGTCGCGCACATGTCAGACCACCTCGACCTCTCGGATCCGCAGCTCCCGGCCCCCGAGCACCTCGACGTCCGCGCTGCCGCAGTCGCACAGCGCGAGCCAGTCGTCCGTGTCGAACTCGGCCCCGCAGTCCCGGCAGCGGCCGCGTCCCGGCTGGCCGATGATGTCCAGCTCGGCGCCCTCCAACGGGGTGCCGGCCGTCGCCACCTCGAAGCAGAACCGAAGGGCGTCCGGCACCACCCCGGACAGCCGACCCACCTCCACCCGCACCAGCCGGACCGGCGTACCGCCCAGCTTTTCCCGCACCGCCGCGACGATGCTCTCGGTGATCGCCAGCTCGTGCACGCGCCGTCCTCAGCAGATTCGCGGCAGCGGGTCGCCGACCAGCATGTCCACGATCCGCGTGCCGCCGAACGTGGTCTTGAGCAGCACCAGCCCCGGCGGGTCCTCGACCACCCTGCCGATCACCGCCGCCCCGTCGCCGAGCGGGTGGCCACGCAGTGCAGCCAGCGCGGCGTCGGCCTGCTCCGGTGGCACGACCGCGACGAGCCGCCCCTCGCAGGCCACGTACAGCGGGTCGATGCCGAGCAGCTCGCTGGCGCCGCGCACCTCCGGCCGGACCGGGACCGACTCCTCGTCCACCACGATCGCCGTCTTCGAGGCGGCCGCGACCTCGTTCAGGATGGTGGCCACGCCGCCGCGGGTGGCGTCGCGCAGCATCCGCACGCCGGGGGCGGCGTCGAGCAGCGCGGCGACCAGCTCGTGCAGCGGGGCGGTGTCGGAGACGATGTCGGCGTCGATGTCCAGCTCACCCCTGGCCAGCATCACGGTCACGCCGTGGTCGCCGATCGGCCCCGACACCAGGACCACGTCGCCCGGGGTGGCGTTGGCCGCGTTCAGCTCGGTGGGCCGCTCCCGCACGCCGATGCCGGCGGTGTTGATGTAGCAGCCGTCGCCCTTGCCGCGCTGCACGACCTTCGTGTCCCCGGTGACGATCTGTACCCCGGCGGCCTTGGCCGCGGCCGCCATCGAGGCCACCACCCGTCGTAGGTCGTCGGTCGGGAAGCCCTCCTCGAGGATGAACGCGGCGGAGATCACCAGCGGCCGGGCGCCGGCCATGGCGAGGTCGTTCACGGTGCCGTTGACCGCCAGCTCGCCGATATCGCCGCCCGGGAAGAACAGCGGCGACACCACGTAGGAGTCCGTCGTGAACGCGAGCCGCGCGTCGCCGACCCGCAGCGATGCCGCATCGGACAT
The DNA here is from genome assembly GCA_036272795.1 of Pseudonocardia sp. GTDB lineage: Bacteria > Actinomycetota > Actinomycetes > Mycobacteriales > Pseudonocardiaceae > Pseudonocardia. The sequence continues at coordinate 645 of DATAYB010000595.1, read as the reverse complement.
CTGCTCCAGCTCTGGGTTGCGGAAGGCGTCCAGGAAGATCGCGTCGATCAGGTTGTGCGTGGCCTTGCCACCGGCGCCGTGCGACAGCGTGATCCGGGGTTCCTTGACCCGGGGCTTGCGGGCCCGCGCCCTGTCGATCCGCTCCAGCACCTGCTGCTCGCGCGACAGGTGCTCGGCCCCGATGTGGGGTCCCTGCTCCTCGGCCTCCCGCACCGCGTCCTCGGCCCAGCCGGCCTGCGTCGATCGGACCGGAATGTCCGAACCAAGATCCTGCGTCACGCTCGGGTCGCCTCCTTGACCCGTTCACGCGTGAACCGGCCGAAGTTGTAGTACGCCGCGCAGGCGCCCTCGGACGACACCATGCAGGTGCCGATCGGCGTCTCCGGGGTGCACGCGGTACCGAACACCTTGCACTCCCACGGCTTCAGCACGCCCTTGAGCACCTCGCCGCACTGGCAGGCCTTCGGGTCGGCCACCCGCACGCCGGGGACGGAGAAGATCCGTTCCGCATCAAAGGCGGCGTACTTCTCGCGCACCTGCAGGGCCGACTGCGAGATGAAGCCGAGCCCGCGCCACTCGAAGAACGGCCGCAGCTCCATGGTCTCGCCGATCACCCGCAGCGCCTTGGGGTTGCCGTCCCACGGC
>DATAYB010000594.1:0-5147 GCA_036272795.1 Pseudonocardia sp. | reverse complement strand
GGTACACCCGGAAGCGCTCGGTCTCCGGCACGAAGGTGGCCTCCTCCGCGCTGAGCCGCCCGGAGGCGTGGCGCAGCAGGGTCACGATGGCGACCGGCACGTCGTAGAGCCCGAAGAAGTTGGCGAGGATCTTGGCCAGCCGTGCCGGGCGCATGACCTGGATCTCCGGGTCGCGGCCGACGATCAGCGTGTCCGTGTGGTGGCGGGTGTGACCCCAGCGGAACACCGTGGGGTCGCGCATCATCATGAACGAGCCGAGCTGGTAGACGACAGCGGACATCCAGCGTGTGCGGAACGGCGTGCCGTGGCCGGCCTCGTGCCAGCGCGAGTCGCCGGAGGAGCCGTAGAGCACCCCGTAGACCAGGAAGCACGGCACCGCCAGCCAGCTGCCCCACCACACAAAACCGAGCACCCCGGACACCACCATCAGCCCGAGCCAAATCACGGTGTCCCGGATCGCCGGCCCGTCGGTGCGGCGCATCAGCTCCTTCATCCGCTTGCGGGGCACGGCGGAGCGGAACCACTCGCCCGTGGTCAGGCCGGCCGCGACGGCGCGCGGTCCCTCCGGGCCCACCAGGCTGTATCGGTCAGCCATCGCCGCTCACCCCCGGGTGTGCGGAGCCGTGGGAGAGCACCGAGCGCAGGTGCTCGACGCTGGTGTGCACGTCCGCCACGGGGCCGACGCCGGTGGGTGCCTCGGTGAGGATGGTGTCCTGCTCGAGCACGTACCAGCCGTCGTAGTCGCGGGCGAGCAGGTGGCCGACGATCGCCGCGATGTCGACGTCACCCGCACCCAGCGGCCGGTACATGCCGGCGCGCACCGCCTCGGTGTACGACTTCCGGCCGTCCTGCACCTGGCGCGCGAGCCCGGCGTCGACGTCCTTGAGGTGCGTGTGCGCGATCCGCTCCGGGGCCTGGCGGGTCAGCTCGGCGGGGTCGGTACCGCCGATCAGCAGGTGCCCGGTGTCCAGGCACAGCTCGATCGACGAGCCGGCCAGCACGCGCTGCACGTCGTCGCCGTTCTCGACCATCGTGCCGACGTGCGGGTGCAGCACCGCGTGCACGCCGACCTCGGCGGCCACCGCCGCGATCCGGTCGAGGTTGGCCAGCAGCGTGCGCCAGCCCTGCTCGTCGAGCTCGGGCCGCGAGTCGTAGCCGTCCTGGCCGGTGATCGACGACAGCACCAGCGTGCCGGCCTTCGACGCTGCGTAGCCGGCCAGTAGCTCGCGAACCTCGGGCACCGGGTCGTGGTCCGGCACGTGCAGCAGGAGCGGCGTGAAGCCGCCGACCGCCTCCAGGTGGTGCTTGTCCAGCGTCGCGGCCATCTCGTCCGGGGCGGCTGGCAGGAAGCCTGCCGGGCCGAACTCGGTGGCGGTCAACCCGACCTCGCCCATCTCGGCGAGCACCCGCGCCGGGTCCAGCTGGAAGCCCCAGCCGGGCACCTCACAGACGCCCCAGGAGATCGGGGCGCCGGCAATCTTGGCTGTCACATGGCTCGACTCCGCGCTCGTTCCGCTCCTCGCTCGCTGGCGCTCGCTGCGATGCTCGCTCGCTGTCGCCTTCGCATTCATGAACGGACCTCTTCCAGACGCACCGGGCGGTGCTCGAGACGGGACAGGGTGGCGGCCTCGGCGATCCAGCCGGCCTCCATCGCGTCGGCGACGGTGCACGGCGACGGCTGCTCACCGGCCACGAGCGCGGTGAAGGCGGCCAGTTCGGCGCGGAACGCCGGCGCGAGCCGGTCCATGAAGAAGCTGTGCGGCGGTCCCGCCGGGAACGTCACCCCGGGCTCGACGGAGCGCAGCGGCAGGCCGTCGTCCAGCCCGACCGCGATGCTGTCCTTCGACCCGTGCAGCTCCAGCCGCACGTCGTAGCCGCGCGGGTTGTAGCGGGTGTTCGAGACCAGGGCGAGCGTGCCGTCGTCCAGCGTCAGCGTGGTGGCCGCGGTGTCCACGTCACCGACCTCGACGAAGGACTTGTCACCCCGGTTGCCGCCCACCGCGTACACCTCGACGACCTCGCGCCCGGTGACCCAGCGGACGGCGTCGAAGTCGTGCACCGAGCAGTCCCGGAAGATCCCACCGGACACCGCCACGTACGCCGCCGGCGGTGGCGCGGGGTCGAGCGTGGTGGCCCGCACGGTGTGCAGCCAGCCCAGCTCACCGCTGGCCACGGCGGCGCGCGCGGCGGCGTACCCGGCGTCGAACCGGCGTGGGTAGCCGATCTGCACCCGCTCGTCGCGGCCGGCGATGCGGCGCGTCAGCTCGACGGCGTCCCTGATGTCACCGGCGATCGGCTTCTCGCAGAACACCGGCAGCCCCGCGTCCAGGGCGGCGAGCAGCAGCTCCGGGTGCGCGTTGGTGGCGGCGGCGATCAGCACGCCGTCCACGCCGGCGGCCAACAGCTTCGCCGGTGAGTCGGCGGCCTCTGTGCTGACTGTCGAACCGACTTCGGCCGCGACCCGTGCGGTCGTCTCGGGGACCGCGTCGGTCACCACCAGCGAGTCGACGACGGCCAGCTCGGACAGGGTGCGCGCATGGAACGCGCCGATCCGGCCGAGCCCGATCAGTCCCAGTCGCATGGGTACCTCCTGAAGAAGTTGGGTGGGCCGTGAGTGGCGAGTTGGGTCAGGGACCCCACTCGCCACTCACGGGGTCAGGGCGTGTGCGGGCCGGACCGGGAGCCCGGCGGCGGTGTAGACGGCGTCGATCAGCTCGGCGGTAGCGACCGCATCGGGGGCATCCGTGGCCATGGGCACCCCGTCGCGCAGGTGGGCCCGCAGCGCTTCGAGCTGGTAGGTGTAGGACGAGCGGGTGCCCACGTGTTCGGCGCGCTCGGTCGCCGAGGCGCCGCAACCGGTGCGGATCAGCACCCGGTCGTCCTGGTGCGGCAGCACGAAGTTGGCGGCGGTGACCTCGCCCAGCGAGCCGACCACACGCAGGGTGACCCGCCACTGTGCGCTCATCGAGCAGTACACGAAGCCGCGCGCCCCGCCGGGGAACGTCAGGTCGGCCTCGACCCACTCGTCGACCCCGGGGTAGCGCTCCACCCCGCGTGCGTCGACCACCCTGGGCTCGCCGCCGCCCCACGGCGCCAGCGACCGGTGCGCGTGCAGCCCGTAGCAACCGAGGTCCATCACCGCGCCGCCGGCCAGCTCGAACGACCACCTCGGGTCGTCTGCCGGTGGGGCCGGCATGGTGACATGTGCCTCGACCTCGCGCAGGTCGCCCAGCTCGCCGGAGTCCAGCAGCTCGTGCACCCGGCGCATCACGGGGTGGTACAGGTAGTGGAACGCCTCGACGACGTTGACCCCGGCCGCTTGCGCCGCGCGCGCGACCAGTCGCGCCTCCTCGGCGTTGGCGGCGAACGGCTTCTCACTCAGCACGTGCTTGCCGGCCTGGACGGCGGCGAGGTTCCACGGCCCGTGCAGTGCGTTCGCCAGCGGGTTGTAGACGACCTCGACCTCGTCGTCGGAGATCAGCGCCGCGTAGTCGTCCAGCACCCGCTCGACGCCGTGCTCGGCGGCGAACGCCCCGGCCCGGCCCTTCGAACGGGCGGCCACCGCGACGAGGCGGTCGCCGGTGGTGCGCGCCGGGCTGACCAGCGCGAGGTCGGTGATGCGGGCGGCACCCAGGATGCCGATCCGCAGCGGCTCGGAGCTCGCGCCCGGCCGGTCGTGGGGTACTTCGCTGTAGGCCCCGGACGTCATGGCGGGTCCTTCCGGTGGTTCGAGATTCAGCGGTGCGGAGTGGGTTTCCGGCGCGCATTTAAAGCGCTTTAATACCGAGTACTATCCGAGCTGACACGTCCGGTGTCAATGGTCCGAAGGAAGGCGAGCGCTGAGCGTGCTGAACCCCGAGCGGCGGGTGCGGCTGGACGACGTGGCGGCCGACGTAGGGCTCTCCACCGCGTCGGTCTCGCTGGTGCTGCGCGGCGCCCCCGGTCCGAGCGCGGCCACCCGGGAGCGGGTGCTGGCTGCCGCCGAACGGCTGGGCTACCGCCCCGACCGGGCCGCCAGCCTGCTCGCCGCGCACCGCAGCCGCCTGATCGGCGTGCTGCTGGACGTGCGCAGCACCTTCCACGCCGAGTTCGTCGAGGACCTGCACGAGACCGTCGAGCAGCACGGCTATGACCTGGTGCTGAGCACGATCACCCGCAGCCGGCCCGAGCGGCGCGCGGTCGAGACGCTGCTGGACTCCCGCTGCGAGGCGCTCGTGCTGCTCGGCACGGAGGCGCCAGCGGAGCAACTGGTCGCGCTGGACCGCCAGGTGCCGGTCGTCACGGTCGGCCGCCGCCTCGACACCACCGACGTCGACGTGCTCCGGGTGGCGGACTACGTCGGCGTGGGCCAGTCCGTCGACTACCTCATCGGGCTCGGCCACCGTGAGATCGCGTACCTGGACGGCGGCTCCGGCATGATCGCCGCCGAGCGCAGGGACGGCTACCGGGCGGCGATGCGGGGCGCGGGGTTGGCGGCGCACGCCACGGTGCTCGCCGGTGGTCCTGACGAGGCGGCCGGCATGCGTGTGGCGCGGGCGCTGCTGGACTCCGGTGAGCCGCTGCCGAGCGCGGTGGTGGCGTTCAACGACCGGTCGGCGGTGGGTGTGCTCGACGTGTTCGTGCGCAGCGGGGTGCACGTGCCGGGCCAGGTCTCGGTGGTGGGCTACGACGACGACCCGGTCGCCCGGCTCGCGCACGTCGCCCTCACGACCGTGCGGCAGGACACCGGCCAGCTGACGTCGCACGCGATCGAGCTACTCGTCGAACGGCTGGACGGCACCCGCACCGAACACCGCGAAGTAGTCCTGGCCCCCCACCTGGTAGTCCGCAACACGACGTCCCCGCCCCGCTGACCGCCGCCCGCTGAACCGGCCGCCGTCGGCGGCTCACTGAACTGCCCGCCGCTCGCTGAGCTGGCCGCCGCCCGCGGAGTACTCGCGCGGAACCAGTTCGGCGAGCGCCGGCTAGCGCGCAAGCTCCGCTGTCACCCGGTGCAGCATGCGGCGGTGGATGGCGTCCGCGGTCTCCTCCCAGCCGAACACGCACACTGTGGCGATCCCGTCGAACTCCATGCCGCGCAGCGTCGTGAAGAACTCGTCCCACGCCACCTCGCCGTGCCCGATCTCGCTGTGCTGGTGGATCCGGAC
>DATAYB010000593.1:0-3504 GCA_036272795.1 Pseudonocardia sp. | reverse complement strand
CGTGGTGTCCATCGCCAGCACGTGCTGCACGAAGGCCAGGTTGGTGCCGAAGTCGGTGATGTTGCCGAGCGTGACCAGGACCAGGTACAGCGCCAGCAGCACGGTCATGACGGTGGCACTGACCGGGAGCGTGCCCAGAGCCAGCAGACGCGACGGACGCCGGGGCACAGGACTCCTCCGAGCTACGCGAAAAGGTGACCTTGACCTTAGCCCGCCGTGATCAACAAACGATCGGAGTCCGGTGGATCCGGTCAGTCGTCTGTGTCAGTCGTCGGAGTGGGAGTCTCGGAGGGAGTCTCGGTGGGAGAAGCCGCCGCCTCGGTTGTCCATCTGGTCGAAGCACCGGCGCATCAGGTCGGTGACGATCCCACCGAGGAACGGCACCCCATGGCGGTGGAAGCCCCTGCCTGAGAAGAACGGCAGGTCACGGCGGTCGAAGCCCGGCCCGGAGTTGATCGTGTTGTTGTTGAACTGGCAGCCGCCGTTCGAGCTGGACCCGGTTGGGAGCACAGTGACCTGGCTGACCGGCACGGCGCTGACCTCGCTGACCGGCACGGCGCTGACCGGCACGGCGCTGACCGGCACGGCGGGCCTCGGCTCCTGGGCAGCGGACCCCCGGGCGAAGCCGGCACCGGCACCGCCGAGCGACGCCGCGAGCACCGCCGCCACGACCAACCCCGCCCCCGCCGAGCAGCCACCCAACCGGCCCGGCCGACCGCACCGCCCCGACCGCCTCGCGGTACCAACCTGACCCGTCCTCGTGATGGCTCCCACCGGCACGCTCCTTCACCCTCGCTGCCGCACGAACCGTCCCAGCGCGCGCCCCGGCGTGGGGCCGAACCACCGAACGTCCCCCGGACGAGGCAACCGACCCCCGCCCCGCACCCCATCGACTACGACATTCGTGGCAGCCGAGCAGACCCGTGAGTGGCGAGTTGGGTCAGGACCCCGCTCGCCACTCACGGGGTCACGGGCGCTCGCGGGGTACCGGGCGCGCGCCGACCGGGGCGAGCTCGGCGGTGGTGGCCACCATGCAGAGCATCGGGTGGCCCAGCAGCGCGCCGAGGCGTGCGGCCCCGGCGAAGCTGTCCAGCAGCGCGTGCGCGAAGGCCGGGTCGAGGGCCACCAGCAGGTCGCCGCCGTCGATCACCAGCACCGTGCCGGCGGTGGCGGGGTCACTGCCGTACTCGAACTCGGCCACGTCGCCGAGGCACTCGTCCAGCGCGTCCAGGTTGTGGCCGTAGTAGCCGGGGAACGACAGTTCCTCCGCCAGCGCGGCGTGCACGTCGTCCCTGGTCCGCCAGTTCGCGGCAGACAGCCGGTGCACGAGATAGCCCAGCCCGGCCAGCCGGTCCGCGGCGACCCGCAGCTCGTCGGAGGTGTCCACGCGGTGCACCGGCGAGCTGCGCAGCAGGTGCCAGTCGTAGCGGCCGGTCCGGTCGCGGAACGTCTCGAGATCGGTCGGGTCGAACAGCGGCCGGCGCGTCATGGGCGCCATTGTGGACGATCACGTTCGAGGTCGGTCGAGCGGCGGGCCGGGCAGCGTCCGCCGGGGCAGCATCCGGCGCGGCTGTATCCGGCGCGGCTGCGTCCGGCGCGGCTGCGTCCGGCGCGGCTGCGTCCGGCGCGGCAGGGGTCGGCGCTGCAGGGGTCGGCGCGGCAGGGGTCGGCCGGACAGGCGGTCAGGCACGGCGTCAGCCGGACAGGAGGTGGGGGAGGCGTTAGTCGGTGGGGCGGTCGAAACGTTCCCGGTCGGCGGCGGCGTACGCGGCGACCGCCCGGTCGGCCTCGACGGCCCGCACCAGCCGGTCGACGATCGTGGGCACCTCGGCGGCGGGCAGTGCGCAGGTGAGCTCGCCGGCGGGCAGGTCGGTGCGAGCCCGGCTGACCGCGCAGCCGGGGCTCACGGTGCTCTCCCCGCCGAAGGCCAGCGGGACGATCTGGCACTGCGGCCTGGTCACCAGTCGCAGCCGAGGGACCGCCCCCTGCAGGGTCATCAGCGCCGCAGGCGTCAGCCGGACCAGCACGACGTCCGGGTCCAGCGCTCCGTCGAAGGGCTCGTACCGGATCGCCGACGGCGTCAGCGGCAGGTGCGGCGCCGCCATCAGGTCCGCCTCGCTGACCCAGCCGCTGCCGACCAGGGCCGCCGTGTCCGCACCTGCGGCCGCCACGGGCAGTTCCACGAAGCCGTGGGTATAGCTGCCGACGCTGCAGTTGGCGTGGTCGGCGGCCGTGGTCGTCAGGGCAGCGCGCTGGGCGGGTTCCCAGAAGCAGCAGCCCGCGGGCACGGGGCCGGGCCCGCCGTCGCCGAACGGGTGCGCGTCGCCGAACGGGTCCGGGTCGCGGGACCGGTTCGCGTCGCCGGACCGGCTCGCGTCGCCGGACCGGCTCGCGTCGCCGAGCGGATCGAGGTCAGCCGGCGGGGCCGGGTCGATGCTGACCGCGACCGGCGGGTGGTCCAGCGCGAGCAGGTCGCGGAGCTGCCCGGCGAGGTCCGAGGACGAGGTGGCCATGCGCTGACCTTTCAGTTCAGGTGATCGTCTCCGCCGGTCCCCGGCAGTGCGTGACCTGCCGGACCGGCCCCCGCCACTCGGAAACGTGAGCCCTGTGCCGAGATCCACTGAACATAATGACGCGAGTTTGAAAAGACAACGGGCGCGGGCCGGCAGAACCCAGACCACGCCTGGTGTTACCGAACTGCACACCAGGCAGGTTCGATCATGGAAAAACCTGCCTGTGGTGGAGTTCGGTAACACCAGGCCTGCTCGGGGGCGGGGCTGGGTGGGTTGGGTGGGGTGGGTGGGCTGGGTGGGTTCGGGGGTCCGATCATGGATCCTGTTCGGGTGGACGGTTCCGCGAAGCAGGGCGCGGCAGGCTACCGGCGCTCGACGGGGTCACCGAGGGGTGAGGCGCGGCGCCGCGAGCTGCTCGAGCGCGTCACTGACGACCTTCGTGTCCTGGGATGCGTCCGATCCGCCGCGACGCCGTACGCATGCTGCGCGCGGCCGGCGCGGACACCCGGCTGCTGGTGGACGCCGCCGAGCTCCTGCCACGTTTCGACCGGCCGGCACTGGTCATCTGGGCGAGCGAGGACCGGGTGATGTCACCGGAACACGGCCGGCGTCTCGCGGAGCTGCTGCCGGATGGGCGACTGGTCGAGGTGGCGGACAGCTACACGCTCATCCCCCTCGACCAGCCGACGCGGCTCGCCCAGCCACGGCCGCGTTCAACGTCGGGGGCGGCGGCCGGGCCGGCGATCGGCGGGCTGGCACTGGCCGCTGGGCCAGCGCGGTGCTCGTCGCGGCGGCGCTGCTGGTCCAGCTGGCGACCGGTCGTGCGGCGGCCGGCGGGCGGCAGGCCCCCTGGCCCAGTCCCTGAGCCCGATACGATCCGCCGCGTGGCCCGCCCCACCAGCTCCTCGGTAACCATGCGTGACATCGCGGAGTCGCTGGGGATCTCCGTGTCGGCGGTCAGCCTGGCGCTGCGCGAGCGTCCGGGCGTCGG
>DATAYB010000592.1:0-2118 GCA_036272795.1 Pseudonocardia sp. | reverse complement strand
GGTCGAAGGTGCCGCCGCCGTCTTGTGGTGCGAGGTTACCGGCGCGCTGCCGGTCGGCGACCACCAGGTGATCTTCGGCCAGGTCAGCGCCTTCCGCGGCCTGGCCGACGAGACAGCGCTGCTGCTTCGTCACCACCGGCGCTACCTGGAAACCGGACAGCCGGTCACCGCGCCCGCTGCTGACGGGTACCCGATTTGACCGCCCGCCGGATCGTGGTCGCGATGTCGGGCGCCTCGGGCGCGGTCTACGGCGTCCGGCTCATCGAGGTGCTCGCCGCGCTGCCGGACATAGAGCTCCACGCTGTCATCAGCGCCGGGGCAGGAGCCACCATCCGTTACGAACTCGACAGGGAGCCGGCCGACATCGCGGCCATGGCCGACCACGTGCACGACGAACGGAACCTCGCCGCGCCGCTGGCCAGCGGCACCTTCCGCACCGACGGGATGGTCGTCGCGCCGTGCAGCATCAGGTCACTGTCGGCGATCGCCAACTCGGCCAACGACAACCTGCTCGTCCGCGCGGCCGACGTGCACATGAAGGAGCGGCGCCGGCTGGTCCTCGTGGTGCGGGAGACGCCGCTGCACGAGGGCCACCTCCGGCTGATGACGCTGGCCACCCGCTCGGGCGCGGTCATCTTGCCGCCGGTGCCCGGCTTCTACACCAGGCCGACGACCATCGCCGAGCTTGTCGATCACACCGTGGGCAAGGTGCTCGACTCGCTCGGCATCGAACACGAGCTAACCCCCCGGTGGGACGGGCTGCCCGGTCATGACGACTGACGGCCACACCGTGCTGACAAAGACGGGCTGGCCCCGGCCGGCCCGCTCAAAATCTGAGAAGAGGTAACGCATGGAATACGACGACCTGCGCGGCTGGATCGCCGCGGCCGAGTCGATGGGCGAGCTCAAGCACGTGACCGGCGCCTCCTGGCAGGAGGACATCGGGCAGATCTCCGAGATGCTCATTCACACGCTCGGCTCGCCCGCCGTGCTGTTCGACGAGATTCCCGGCCACCCGCGTGGCCAGCGGATCCTGGTGAACGCCAACGCGGCGCCGCGCCGCCTGGCGCTGACGCTCGGGCTGCCGCCCGAGTCGACCAGGCAGCAGCTGATGGCCGATTTCCTGCGCCTGACCGAGGCGGACCGGCGCGTCGCGCCGAGCGTGGAAGCGGACGGACCGGTCTTCGAGAACGTGATCAAGGGCGCGGACGTCGACCTGCTCAGCTTCCCGACCCCGCTGTGGCACCCGGAGGACGGCGGCCGCTACATCGGGACCGGCTGCGCGGTGGTGACCAAGGATCCCGACACCGGCTGGGTGAACCTCGGCTGCTACCGGGTGATGCTGCACGACGGCCAGCACGTCGGCGTCTACATCTCGCCCGGCAAGCACGGCCGCCAGATGCGCGACGCCTACTTCGCCCGCAAGGAGCCGTGCCCGGTCGCGGTCATCTGCGGCATGGACCCGCTCATCTTCGCCGCGTCCACCCTCGAGGTCCCCTTCGGCGTCTCCGAGTACGAGTGGTCGGGCGCCATCAGGGGAAAGGCCTACCCGGTCGTCAACCTGCCGGTCACCGGACTGCCCGTGCCGGCCGCCGCGGAGATGGTGATCGAGGGCTACCTGCACCACGACCGGATGGCGCCCGAGGGCCCGTTCGGCGAGTGGACCGGCTACTACGGCGGCAAACGAGCCGCCGAGCCGGTGCTCGAGGTGGAGGCGCTCTACTACCGCAACGACCCGATCATGCTCGGGGTGCCGCCGAACAAGCCGCCGGCCTACGACCCCTACCTGTACCGGGAGTACCTGCGGTCGGCGATGCTGCTGCGCGAGGTGCGCAGCACCGGGGTTCCCGGCGTGGTGGACGCGAACTGCTTCGCCATCGGCGGCACCCGGCTGTTCAACGTGGTGTCGATACAGCAGCGGTACGCGGGCCACGCCCGCCAGGTGCTGCACGCGGCGGCCACGGTCCCGGCCGCCGCCTACATGGGGCGGGTGGTCACCGTGGTCGACGACGACATCGACGTGACCGACCTGGAAGACGTCATCTGGGCGATCGTGACCCGGGCCGACCCCAGCCGGGCGGTGGACATCCTGACCAGGCAGCTGTCGGGCCCGCTCGA
>DATAYB010000591.1:0-1682 GCA_036272795.1 Pseudonocardia sp. | reverse complement strand
AGCGACTCAATTTCCTTGACCGTTTGGCCGATGGTTCCCGGCAGCTCACTGCCGGACTCCTCGACGGTGCGCGCGGTGACCACCAGCCGCGCGCCGCGGCGGGCCAGCGCCAGCGCGGTGCGCTTGCCGATGCCGCGGCTTGAACCGGTGACGATCGCCACCTTGCCGGAAAGACCTGCCTCGTTCTGGCGTTCCATCGCTAGCCGACCGGGATCGCCAGGGACTTGGCCTCGAGGAACTCCTCAAGCCCGGCCGCGCCAGACTCCTTGCCGATGCCGGACTGCTTGTAACCGCCGAACGGCACGTCGTGGCCGAACCACGCGCCGCCGTTGACGCCCATGGTGCCGGTCCTGATTCGCCGCGCGACCGCGAGGGCGCGCTCCTCCGGGCCGAATACCGCGCCGGACAGGCCGTAGATCGAGTTGTTGGCGATCCGCACCGCGTCGTCGTCACCGTCGTGCGGTATGACCACGAGCACCGGCCCGAACACCTCCTCCTGCGCGATCTCGCTGTCCGGGTCCACGTTGGTGAGCAGCGTCGGGAGGTAGAAGAACCCAGGGCCGTCGACCTTCTGGCCGCCGGCCACCAGCGTGGCGCCGGCCGCGACCGCCCGCTGCACCATGCCGTCCACCTTGTCCCGCTGCTTCTCGCTGATCAGCGGGCCCATGTAGTTGGCCTGGTCCGTGGGGTCGCCGTAGGTCACCCGGGCCATCGCCCCCTTGACCTGCTCGACGATCACGTCGTGCAGGTGCCGTGGCACCAGCATCCGGGTCGGGATCGCGCACCCCTGGCCGGCGTGCGAGCAGGTCGCGAACGCCGCCGTGCCGATCGGCCCGGCGAGGTCGGCGTCGTCGAGCACGACAAGGGCGGACTTGCCGCCGAGCTCAAGGAACACGCGCTTGATGGTCGCGCTCGCGGCGGCCATGATCCGCCGGCCGGTCGCGGTGGAGCCGGTGAACGTGACCGCGTCCACGTCGGGTGAGGTGGTGAGCGCCTCGCCGACGGCCACGTCCGAAGAGGTGATGACGTTGACCACGCCGGCCGGGATGTCGGTGTGCTCGGCGATCAGCTCGCCGAGCGCGAGGGTGATCAGCGGGTCGTCCGGGGCCGCCTTGAGAACCACCGTGCAGCCGGCCGCCAGCGCGGGCGACAGCTTGGCCAGCGCGAGCTGGGTCGGGTAGTTGTAGCCGATGATGGCGGCGACGACGCCGACGGGCTCCTTCTCGATCCAGCGGCGGTGCGGCTGGCCGCGGAAGTCGGTCAGGCCGAGCTCCTGCGTCATGGGGTACCCGGGCAGCAGGTCAGCGTAGTAGCGGACGATCTCGATCGGCTCGTCGAGCTGCGCGCCGTAGGTGATCACCCGGGGGGCGCCGACGTCGGCGATCGTCAGCTCGCGCAGCTCCTCCTTGTGCTCGGTCAGCGCCTTGTGCAGCTGGCCGAGGCAGCGGGCGCGGAACGCGGCGTCCGCCGCCCAGCCGGTGGTGTCGAACGCGCGCCTGGCGGCGGCGATCGCGGCCTGCGCGTCGGCGACCGACGCGTCGGGCGCTTGTTCGAGTACCTGCCCGGTGGCCGGGTTGACCGACGGGTAGGTACGGTCGGCTGTGACCAGCTTCCCGTCGATGAGCATGCGGTGCATCCACGTCTCCTTAGTCACGCCGGCGTGAGGGCTTCCGTAAAAGTAT
>DATAYB010000590.1:0-2445 GCA_036272795.1 Pseudonocardia sp. | reverse complement strand
GGGCCTGACGTCGTCAGCCCGGCGGCGCTGGCCTGGGCCCGCGCGGCGCAGGCCACCCTGGCCGACCGGCACGGTGACCAGCTGCGGCCGGTGGTCAGCGCGCCCGGCCTGCTCGCGTTCCTCGGCCCTTCGCCCACCCCGGAGCAGGTCTCGGGCGCGCTGGAGCTGATCCCGCCGTACCTCAGCTCGTCCGTGGTGCGCCCCGACCACAAGGTCTCCGTGCTCGTCTACGGCGTGCGGCTGCAGGACCTCGGCGCGCAGCGTCAGATGCTGGCCGACGTGCGCGCCGACCTGCCGCCGCCCCCGCCCGGCTACCGCACCGACGTGGTGGGCCTGCCGGTCGCCGCCGCCCGGGGTTACCAGCTGCTGCTCGACGACCGCTACCTGGCGAACCTCGCCGGCATCGTGGCGGCCGGGCTCGTGCTGGCGGTCGGGCTGCGCCGGCGGGGTGACGCGGTGCGGGCGGTGCTGGCCGCCGCCGCGGCGACCGGGTGGGGCCTGGCCGCGCTGTGGCTGCTGGGCGTGCCACTGAGCCCGCTGACGGTGGCCCTCGGCTCACTCGTTACCGTGACTGGCTGCGAGTTCGTGGTGCTGCTCACCGAGGCCCGCAGGCGGGACCATCGGTGGCTGCACCGCGGCGTGGTGTACGCCTGCATCACCTCGGTACTCGGGTACCTGGTGCTGGTGGCGTCGAAGCTGTGGTTGGTGCGCGAGTTCGGCCTGGTACTGGCCGGCGCGGTGCTGCTGTCCTACCTGGCCGCCCGGTTGGTCGGGTGGTTCGCCCCGCCCGGGGTGGCGCCCACCGAGGACTCGCAAGGTGCGGAGGCGAGCCGACCCTCGGCCGCCGTGGAGGTGAACGCGTGATGGCACGAGCAGTGCGGCTGGTGCTCGACTGGGTCCGGCGCCAGCCCCTCGCCCCGGCCGGGCGTCCGGCCAGGGTGGTCGCGGTGGCCCTGCTGGCCCTGCTGGTGGTCGGCTCGACCACGGCCGTGACCCTGGACCGGATGCTCTCGGTGCCGGAGGGGTCGGCGTTCCGGGTCGGCAGCACGCTGGTCTCCGAGCAGCAGCTGGGCCAGCGCGTGAAGTTGCTCGGCGCGCTGTACGGCGTCATCCCGCCCAAGGACCCTGCCGCGATGGACCGGTTCCGCAGGGACACCGCCAAGGCGATCGCGGTCAGCGACGTACTCGACAATGCCGCCGCCGCGAAGGGCATCGTGATCGCGGACAAGACCGCGAGCGACCAGCTGACGAACATCGTCGAGCGTTCCTTCCCGCAGGGCCGGGACGCCTTCGTGCAGCGGTTGACCTCGGTCGGCCTCACCGAGCCGGACCTGGTCGACGAGATCAAGCGCCAGTTGGCCGACTCCGAGCTCTACAAGCAGGTCACCGCCGGGGTGCCGACGCCGACCGACCAGGACGTCGCGCAGGCCTACCAGCAGCGCCACGACCAGATGGCGATCCCGGAGAAGCGCCACGTGCGCAACATCGTCGTCCAGCAGCAGGACCAGGCCGACCAGATCCGCTCCCAGCTGGGCTCCGGGGCGGACTTCGCCACGCTGGCCGGCCAGTCCTCGCTCGACGACAGCACGAAGACCAAGGGCGGCGACCTCGGCCAGGTCACCAGGGACCAGCTCGACCCGGCCTACGCGGACGCGGCGTTCGGCGCGGCGCCCAACGCGGTGTTCGGCCCGGTGCACTCGCAGTACGGCTGGAACGTCGGCCAGGTGCTCGAGGTGACGCCGGCCGTGCCGCTGACCCTCGACCAGGTGCGCGAGCAGCTGCGTGCCCAGCTGCTCGACGAGCGCTCGCAGCAGGTCTGGAACGACTGGCTCGGCGCCCAGCTGCGGTCCGCGCACGTCCGCTACGCGTCGGCCTACCTGCCGGCCGACCCGAACGCCCCGGCCCCGCCTCCCGCTACCGGCCGCTGAGCTCAGCGCACTCGGGCGCTGAGCGGCGCCCGGGCCGGGCGCGCGCGGTTCACCGAATTGCCGCTGCCGCGCGGGGTTACTGTCGGGTAGCGTGTCGGGACCCGGCCTCGGAGGCGGTATGACCCTGGTGGTGCTTGCGCTCGCCCTCGTGCTGTTCCTCCTGGAGCGCAACCTCATCACCGGTGACGCCGTGCTGTTCCTCGTGGTGCTGCTGGTGCCGTCGCTGGTCGTCGACCTGCTGATCCTGTTCGGGCCGAAGCCGGACGCGCACGGCGACCCGCTCGGCCAGTACCGCACGCCCCAGTCGGCGCGCCGCCGCTCCCGGTAGGGCTGGCCCCTCTCTTCTTCGTTCGGCACTGGCACTCTGAACCGAACGGTGTTTAAATATCGGAGGATTATTTGTCGCTAGCGTAAATTAATGTGCGGGAGGTCGGACGTGGACGATCGGATGCGCTCGGCGGACGTGGTGGTGGTCGGGGCCGGTCACAACGGGCTGGTCGCGGCGGCGTACCTGGCC
>DATAYB010000589.1:0-8359 GCA_036272795.1 Pseudonocardia sp. | reverse complement strand
CGGTAGCCGCGGCACCCCGGCACCTACATGCCGACCAACATCGTGCACCAGCCCGACCTCCACTGATCGGGAGCCGCGGGGTGCGGTCAGACGAGGCCGCGGCGCTTGCGGTCCTCGTGCAGCAGCCGCTGGAAGTGGGCGGCGTTGGTCTCGCGCAGCCTGGCCGCGGCGTCCGCGGTCGCGAGCCGCTGGTCGTGCGCCGACTGCCTGGCGGCATCGCGTGCCTTGGCGCGGCGGCACAACCGGCAGAGTGGGTCGTGGCCGCCGGGCGCGAGGTGGTCCTGGGCATGCTGGGCCCGGTGGTGCAGCAGATGGTGCACCCAGGCGGCCGTGGCCACGAGCAGCACCGGGACGAACCACGGGCCGAGCGCCTTGAGCCCGGCCCCGACGGCGAGCACACCGACCCCCGCGAGCAGCAGGCGTCGGACGAGCAGTTGGGTTGACTCCTGATGGCTGCGATATCGAGGAGGGTCGGGATCCGGCGGTGGAGGCATGATGGTGTGACCGGGGTGTTTCCATCCGTGGGAGTCCAGGAACGTCTTGTCCTCGTGTGTCAGGGTGCGGTCGGCCGCGCAGCCTGGGCAGTCCGCCGAATGGAGCAGCGAGGTGGGTCCTGATGCCGGGTCAGCCATGGTGGTCTCCGCCTGTCGTGTGGTGGCGGTCACTCCATCGCGGGTCCGGCTGAAGGCGTTACGCCGCCCGGCAGAGTCCCAGCTCAGCCGGTCGGTGGTCCTGTGAGTGGTATCGGTCGCTATAGCGACCAATACCACTCACAGGCCACGTGAACAGGTAGTCAATACCTTGTCTATCTTTTCGGGTTAACGTCTGGGCAATATGAATTGGACCGGTCGAGGGCAGGCGTTCAACCCATCATGACGGCTTCGGTAACCCGGGAGACGGAGTCCGCGGACGGCAGGTCGGCGTCGCGGCGCCGCGGGAACGTGCTGAGCCAGGCGATTCTGCAGGCCACGTTGGCGGAGCTTGCCGAGGTCGGCTACGCGGCGATGACGATGGAGAGCGTGGCGCTGCGCGCGCAGGCGAGCAAGGCGTCGCTCTACCGTCGCTGGCCGAACCGGACCGAACTGGTCGTGGACGCCATGGAGTGCGTGCGGCCCTACGAGTTGGCGCCGCCCGACACTGGAAATGTGCGGGACGACCTGCTGATCCTGTTGCGCAGGATGATCTCGGTGCACAACAGCCCGGCCGGCGAGGCGACGCACGGGCTGCTCGCCGAGGTACTGCGCCACCCCGAGCTGCTGGCCGCCGTCCGGGAGCGGTTCATCACCCCGGCCATCGGCCTCGTGCTCGAGGTGCTGCGGGCCGGCGCGGCGCGCGGCGAGGTCCGCCGGTCCGCATTGACAGAGCGGATCGCCAGCGTCGGGCCCGCTTTGCTGCGCGACCACTTCCTGATCCATGGCGCACCGGTGCCGGACTCCGTTCCGCTCGACATCGTCGACGACATCGTGCTGCCGATCATCTCACCCACCCGGCCCGGGAGGCGGACTCGCGCGGAGCCCTGAGTTTCAGGTATGTGACCTGTTGCGTTGCTTGCTACTTCTGCCCGCGCCGGCCAGCCCGCTTTTGCCGGTTACGACTCCCGGCGGTTGATCGGCTCGTACTCGTGGGGCACCGCGCGGCTGACCTGTACCTCGCCGAGCTGATACTCGCGCCTCTCGGCGTTGGCGTCTCGTCAAACTCCCGTTGACGCCCTGGACGTGGCCGGTGTGACCGTTCTTAATTTCGCGTCGACCGGAAATATATTTGATGTCGATCCGCGCGGTTTAAGGTTTCTCTCAGTAATCGATGCGCAGACGAAATGCAGAAAGGAGTGCATCGTGGCTCTGCATCGCGTCGCGGACCAGTTCTGGACCCCGGAGGACTTCGAGGTTACGGCCGGGCTCTACCGTGGGGGGCCCGCGCGGCCTTCGTTCTCCCCACACCCCGACGACGCGGGTGCGTCGTGAGGCAGCGGCAGTCCTACTCCGGAGAGCTCGTGAAGATCAAGACACTGCTCGGTCTGGGAGCGGCGATGGTCATCGTGCTGGTGGCCGTGCTCGTCGCCAATGTAGTGATCGGTCTGGTCCTGGACGGGGACGGCAGCTGCAGCGGGTGGCCGGGTAGTTCGGTGCTGTCCTGGTGCGCCGACGCCGATGGGTGAGCTCGGCCGGTAGGGGTTGGGATCAGGCGTCGAGCGGGCGGCCGCCGTGCCCGTCGCTGAAGTCGTTGTCCTTGGTCTCGGCGAGGAACAGCAGGCAGACCAGGCAGAGCACCGCGACGCCGATGAGGTACCAGGAGACGCCGGTGGTGGTGCCGGTACTGGCGAGCACGTCGGTGGCGATCAGGGGACTGATGCCGCCGCCGATGATGCCGGCGGCGCTGTAGGCGAAGGACGAGCCCGAGTAGCGGTAGCGGACCCGGAACAGCTCGGGGAAGTACGCGCCCATGGGGCCGTACAGCAGGGCGAAGCAGATCAGACCGACGATCATGGCGATGCCGATCAGCACCGGCTGGCGGGTGTTGATCAGCCAGAACAGCGGGAACGCCCAGAGCATCGACACGATCGCGGCGCCGATGCAGAGCGAGCGGCGGCCGATCCGGTCGGACAGGACGGCGAAGCCGAGGGTGGCGACACCCATCACGGCGGCGGCGATGATCGCTTCGATGAGCATCGTGGTGCGGGGGATCTTCAGCGTGCTGGTGCCGTAGGACAGGCAGAAAGTCGTGATGGTGTAGAAGAGAGTAAAGGCGAGAATGAACGAACAGGTCGCCAGTAGAAGCTGCAGGGGTTGGCGGCGGAGCAGTTCCAGGAATGGCACTCCCGCCTGGTCATGAGCGTCCATGGCGGCCTTGAAGACCGGCGTTTCCGCGATTTTCAGGCGGATGTAGAAGCCGACGACGAGTAGCACGGCCGAGGCCAGGAACGGGATTCGCCAGCCCCAGCTCTGGAAGGCCTCCGGCGACATCGCGGCATTCAGTATCAGGAACAACGCATTGCCCAGTACGAACCCGACGGCGGGGCCGAGCTGGGGAAATGCGGAGTAGAGGCCGCGTTTGCCGGGCGGCGCGTACTCGGTGGCCAGCAGCACGGCGCCGCCCCATTCGCCGCCGAGGCCGATGCCCTGCAGGAAACGCAGCACAGCCAGCAGGATCGGAGCCGCAACCCCGATCGAGGCGAACGACGGCACGCACCCGATCGCCACCGTGGACAGGCCCATGACCAGCAGTGACGCGATGAGCATGCGCTTGCGGCCGAGGCGGTCGCCGAAGTGGCCGAACAGGATCGCGCCGAGTGGCCTTGCGATGAACCCGACCGCGAACGTGGCCAGGGAGAGCAGGATTCCCGCCGTCGCCGAGAACGACGGGAAGAACAGCTTGCCGAACACCAATGCCGCCGCGGTGCCGTAGATGTAGAAGTCGTAGAACTCGATCGCGGTACCGATGAAACTGGCGACCGCGATACGACTCCGGGACGGCGCTGACACGGCGGTGCTCATGGACTGCTCCGATGGTCGGTCATTGTGCTGAGGCGTCGGGGTGCCCGGTTATGGGCGGGGTTATGGGCCATAGGTACGCACGGGCGCGCGGCTCAGGATGACACCCCTGCCTCGAAGGAGGATAGATATTTGGTAGACGCCTGTCCGGGACGCTGGTCACAGGTGATGGCGCGCCGGTCACGGTGGGTTCCGGTCGAACCGCGACCTATCCTCGGGGGATGGACGACGACCCGAACGAGCCGGCATGTTCGATTCGGCGGAGCCTGCAGATCTTCGGTGAGCGTTGGACCCTCCTGATCCTGCGCGAGATCTCGCTGGGCCATCACCGCTTCGCGGGCCTGCGGGACAACCTGCGGATCCCGCCGAACCTGCTCAGCGCGAGACTCCGGATGCTGGTGGCCGAGGGCGTGCTGGAGCAGCGGGAGTACCGGGACCCCGGCAGCAGGGTTCGGCACGGCTACTACTTCACCAGGGCCGGACGGGAGCTTCGGCTGCTGTTCGTCGCGCTGCAGCAGTGGGGCGACGAGTACCGGCCCCGGCCCGCCGGCCCCTCGGTACAGCGTCGCTCGAGGAGCTCCGGGAGGCCTGTACGGGCGGCCATCATCGACGACCGGGGCACCGTGGTCCCGTTGCGCGATGTGAGCTTTGTACGGAGCCAGCCGTGACCCGTGCCTCTGCCGGGCTCACGCGTCGAGCACCTGGCCCTCCTTCCGGACCACGGGCGGCTGCACGGACCAGGGAAAGTTGATCCACTTGTCGGTGCGCTTCCAGACGTACTCGCACTTGACCTCGGAGCGCGGCTTCTCGTAGATCACCGCGCAGCGCACCTCGGCGACCTGCTCGAGGCAGAAGTCCCGGACGAGCTTCAGGGTGGCACCGGTGTCCGCGACGTCGTCGGCGATCAGCACCGTGGCCCCGGCCAGGTCGACGGCGTTCGGCACCGGCGGCAGCATCACCGGCAGCTCGAGCCGCTGGTCGACGCCGGTGTAGAACTCCACGTTCATCACGTGCAGGTTCTTGACGTCCAGCGCGTAGCCCAGTGACCCGGCGACGAACAGACCGCCGCGCGCGATCGACAGGATCAGGTCCGCGCTGAACCCGTCGTCGGCCACCGCCTGGGCGAGCTCCCGGCTCGCGGTGCCGAACAGCTCCCAGGTGAGCTCTTCGCGCTCCACCCTGCCTCCCCACTCTCCGCCTGCCCCGGCTCCGACTCCGACCGTCGGACCACTGGACAGTAGGCGATCACAGGCGGGTTCCGCTGGTCAGCTCCCGGTGGGCGAGTCCTCGGCCACCGGCGTCCCGGCCAGGAGCGCCTTCGCCACGGCCCGGCCGGAGAGGCCGCCGATACCCGGTCCCGGCCAGGTGGCGGCGCCGATCAGGAACAGGCCGGGCACGGCCGTGGCGTAGCCGCCTCCGTGCGCCGGGATCGGCCGGTGCAGGAACGCCTGGTCGAGGGCGTTGTGGCCCGAGGCGTGGTCACCGGGGCCGGCGTTCGGGTTGGAGCTGGCCAGGTCACCGGGGTGCAGCACGTGCCTGGCCAGTACCAGCGACTCCAAGTCCTTGACGTGCAGGCTCGCCTCGGCGATGGCGCGGTCGGCGAACGCCTCGGCCAGCGACGCCGTCCAGGTGCCGTCGGCCCGGACCTCACCCGCCGCGTCCCCGGTCGGGCGCAGCGGGGCGTCGAGCACCTGCACGCGGACCACCGCGCGTCCCTCCGGGGCACGGCCCGGGTCGAGCGCCGTCGGCTCGTGCCAGGAGATCGACGGGTGGCTCGGCAGCAGGCCCGCCTCGGCCTGGCGGACGGAGGTGACCAGGTCGTCGATGCCCCGGCCGAGGTTGATCCCTCCACCGGCGTCGAGGCGCGAGTCGGTGAAGCGGGGCCGGGCCGAGAGCGCCAGGCTGATCTGCACGCAGCCACGTCGGTGGGTGTAGCGGCCGGCCTGGTCGCGGACCGGGGCGGGCACCGGGACGTCGCGCAGCAGCCGGCCGTAGAGCAGGTCGGGGGTGGTGCTGGCAACCACGTGCGTGCCCAGCACCGAGGTGCCGTCGGTGGCCACCGCACCCGAGGCCCGGTCGCCCTCGAGCAGGATGCGGTCCACCTCGACGCCGGTGTGGAGCACGCCTCCGTGGTCGGCGAGCAGGGCGCACAGCGCGTCGGTCAGCCGGCCGCTGCCGCCCTCCGGCGTCGGGTTGCCGCCGCTGAGCAGCGCGGGCACCAGCGCGGCCCACAGCGCGCCGCCCGGGTCCGCCGGCCCCAGCCCGAGGTGCAGCAGCCAGGGCAGCACGGCCGAGCGCAGCTCCTCCGTGCCGAAGCGCGCACCGATGTCCAGGCCGCGGCCGGCGAACAGGTCGGATGGCGGCAGCGCGTAGCCGGGCCCCTCCCGCAGCAGCGGCCCGAGCAGCTCACCGGCCTCGGGCGAGGTGAGGTCCATCCCGAGCAGCGCCGGGACCGTCGCCAGGTACGGGGCCATGTCCGCCATCAGCCGTCCCCACGCCGCGGTCTCGCCGAGGCGCTCCAGCTCGGCCGCGAGGTCGGCCCGGTCGGTCGGGACCACCATGGACCGGCCGTCCGGCAGCGAGGCGCCGGTGGCGACCGGCCCGTTGAGGTAGCGCAGGCCGCGCGCGGACAGGTCGGCGCCGAGCTCGGCCCACACCGGGCCGTTGGCCAGGGTCGGGTGCATCGCGGAGTAGGTGTCGTGCACGAAGCCGGGCAGGGTCAGCTCCTCGCTCCGTACCCAGCCGCCCGGTACCGGGGCGCGTTCCAGGAGACAGACGCTGCGCCCGGCCTTGGCCAGGTAGCAGGCGGCGACGAGGGCATTGTGTCCGGCGCCGATGAACACGACGTCGTAGCGGCGCTCGGAGTGCTGGGGGTTGGCCATGGCGCCACGGTAGGAATCCGGGGCGCCCGGTTTCGAATCATGGTCCGCTGAGTGGGAGCGCCGCGCCCGGCCGGGCTCAGTGCGTGCTGACCAGCGCGTTCGAGATGCGGAGTGCGGTGGCCTGCACGGCGTGCTGGAGTGCACGCCCGGGCCGGCAGTCGACCAGTACCAGAGTGACGGCCGCCCGGTGCCCGCCCGGCAGTGCCACGGCGGCGGCGACGCAGCTGAGGTCGGCCGACACACTCCGGTCGTCGAGGGCGAGGGTCGGGGCGGCCGAGGTGGACGTGTTGCCGACGCCGTGTACCCGCGCGGTCGCGGTGCCCAGGGGGAGTGTGGCGCCAGGCTCGGCGCGGATGGCGCCGGGCAGCGCGCGCCGGCCCGGGATGGCGTCCAGCAGGACCGCGTCCCGGTCGATCCGTTCGCTCAGCGAGACGGCGCCGCCGGTGAAGATGGCCAGCTCGGCAAGGGGGCGGGCCGCCGCCTCACGTAGCCGGTGGGCCGGGCTGACACTGCCGCCCAGGGCGAGCAGGGTGGCGCCGAGGCGGTAGTGGTCACCGTCGCGCCGCACCGCGCCCACGGCACTGAGCTGGACGAGCATGCGGTGCACGGTCGCCCGGGGTAATCCGGAGGCACGGACCAGCTCGACCAGCCGGGCCCTGCCGAGCCGGCGCAGGTGTTCGAGCAGCTCGAACGATGCGCCGATCACGGCCCGCCCTTCGCCGGGGAGGGTGGCGTCCATACGTCGGTACCTCATCGGTTCGTGCCGGTGGACACGGGCGGCCGGGCGGAGCGGGGTCGGAGTGCGGGGCAACCCCCGCACTACCGGTTTAGCACGTTGCCCGCCGGGCTGGCCGGAGTGTGGGGCGATCGGCGAGCCGGTCGGCCGCCGGATACGTCGCCGGACCATGGAGTGGCGGCCCTTGACACCGGAAAAATGACCGACCATATTCATGATCCGACACGGGTTATCGCGCCGATCGGGGAGTGCGCCATGGCAACGACCGGCGAAGCCGGATCGAGGGTGACGCCGGAGATGCGCGCCGAGCTGAGCGCCGAACAGGTCGGCCACCTGCGACATTTCGAGAACCTGCTCGCCCAGCAGCCGAACGACTGGTCACTCATGCAGGGCAAGGGCATGGGGCAGGACGACTTCGGCGGCTACCGCTTCCAGCTGGCCTACATGACATATGCGCTGGCCCTGACGCACGCGCACCGGCTGCCGGCGGCGCCCGGGGTGTTCAAGCCGGGGCCGAGGTGGCGCGACGGCGGCCTCTACTACCCGCGCAACGACCAGCGGGTCGACGCCGACGGCCACCGGACCGAGATGGACCCCATGAGCGGCAACGTGCTGCTCGCCTACGCGCGGCTGAACGTGGCGGACGGCTTCTGGAAGCTCTACAACCAGCCCTGGGACCGCACTCACCACGTCGAGCCGGCGCTGACCTCGGTCAGCGACGTGGACGTGACCAGGGCCTACTACGACCCCGACGGCCGCGAGCTGGTGTTCACGGTGACTGCCAGGAGCGACCGCGGCGGGTCGGTGCTGCTCGGCAACCTCGACCGGGCCGGTGAAGGGTGGGCCCTGTGGCACGGCGACCGGGTCGTGGCGCGGGGCCGGCGGGGCGGCGAGGTCTCCGGTTCCGACGGCGCCGAGGTGCGCCGGGTCGAGGACGGCGTCCGGCTGGTCTGCCCGCCGGGTGGTCCCCTGCGGTTCACGCTGCGCTTCGAGGGCGGGGTGGCGGAGTGAGCGCCGGAGCCCGGCCGGGCCCCCGTTCGCCGGTGGGTGCCCGCTTCGACCTGGTCGACCACCACGGCGTGCGGGTCGACAACGCCAGCTACGGGGGCCGCTACGTGCTCGTGTTCTTCGGGTTCACGCACTGCGCGATGGTGTGCCCGAGGGCGCTCGGCAAGCTCTCGGCGGCGCTGGAGCGCCTCGGGCCGGCGGCGGAGCGGTTCCGGGCCCTCTACGTGACCGTGGACCCCGAG
>DATAYB010000588.1:0-6786 GCA_036272795.1 Pseudonocardia sp. | reverse complement strand
GGGCACCGTCAAGATCTTCGGCAAGCTCGACGTGGCGGTCAACAACGCCGGCTAAACCGGCAGCGCCGGCCCGCTCACGGCCCAGACCGCCGAGGCGTACGAGACGGTGTTCAACCCCAACGTCCTCGGCCTGTTGTTCTCCCTGAAGTACGAGCTGCGCGTCATGATCGAGCAGGGGCACGGCAGCATCGTGAACCTCTCCTCGACCTTCGGCGAGCGCGGCAGCCGGGGCGCGGGCCTGTACGTGGCCAGCAAGCACGCCGTGAACGGGCTCACCCGGTCCGCGGCCCTCGAGGTCGCGGCCGACGGCATCCGTGTCAACGCGGTCGCCCCCGGCCCGGTGGCCACCGCCGGTCTCGACAACTTCGCCGGCGGGGCGGACGCGAGTGCTGCCCTTGCCGAGGGCGTCCCCATGGGGCGCCTCGGCCAGGTCGACGAGATCGCCGACGTCATCCGGTTCCTCGCCTCCGAACAGGCGCGATTCATCACCGGCCAGATCGTCGCCGTGAACGGCGGCAAGACGGCACTCTGACGGCGATGGTTCGTCGGCGGGGCGGTCTCACGGGTGCCGGGGGCACGGCACGGCTCGGCTGATCATCTCGACGCGCGTGCCGGTGCCGGTCAGGGTCACCTCGACGGACTCGGTGAGTGCACGCATCATGTCCAGGCCCCGGCGTGGCGCGTCCGCCGAGACTAGTCGAGGCCGCCAGCGGCCTCGGTCGGTCACGGTCACGGTGGCGCGGTGGGCGTCGTCGGGTGCCTCGGTGTCGGTCACACTCAGCTCGACGCCTGGCTTCAGGTCGCGCTCGGGGTGCGTGGAGTAGGCGTGGGCCACGGCGTTGCTGACCGCCTCGTCGACCTTCCTGTCAGGCGTTCAGGTTGCTCGAGCGGCGCACACCTCGCCAAGTGGTGAACCGCTAGCTCGTGCCCAGGGAGGAGATCGCGTCTGCGACGGTGGGGTGGGTGGTGAACAGCGACTCCAGCCCGGTCGCCTCCAGTGCTCTCGACGCCACCCTGTTCAGCCCGGCCAGCAGCAGGCTTGTCGAGGTGCTGTCGGCCCGGTGCTTGGCCTCCACCAGCGCCGCGAGCCCGGACGAGCCCAGGAACTCGCAGCCGCTCAGATCCACCACCAGGGCCCGGTTGCCCCCACCGAGCTCCTGGGTGAGCAGCTGCGCGAACGACGGCGCGGTCTGCATGTCCAGGTCACAGTGCACGGCCAGCACACAGATTCCGTCCTGGGGATAGGTGACGGCCAGCTCAGGTTGCTGGTCGGCGCTGCCTGCCACCGGGTCCGCTACCACCGCAAGCTCCTTTCGCGAAGACACCACAACTGCTCAGCCTGCCTTCTGAAGCCTCGCACCGACATTGTCTCAAACCGAACGTTCACGTTCATCGTCTGCTCTCGGTATTCAGTCGCGCCCGGACACCGGCTACCGTGGTCCCAACCTGCTCAGGTTGAACAGTCAGCTTGGCCAGGCCAGTGTGCGGTCACAGGTCAAACAGTCGGCCCATGCGTGCGCAGTGTCCTGCCTCCCGGACCCTGGGGCGGGATACGTGCGGTCAGTCGGCGTGTGAGATGTAGTCGAGCAGCTCCGTCGCGACCTGCCTGACCTTGATGTTCCGGTGCTGGGACTGCTCGACGAGCCGGGTGAAGGCGTCCTCGGCTGTGCAGCGGTGAATCGCCATCAGCACCCCCTTGGCCTGGTCGATCGTCGCGCGGGAGTCGAGCGCGACGCGCAGGTTGCGCGCCTCGTCGCGGGACTGCTGCCAGCGGTGGGCATTGCCGATGGCCTGGGTCGCCTCGGTGGTGAACAGCACCATCAGCGCCTCGTCGAACGGGGCGAACGCGGTCGCCACCTCGCTGTAGGTGTTGATCGACCCGACCCACTCGCTCGCCGTACCCGACTTGTCCAGCACCAGCGGAGCGGCCAGGTACGCCCGAACCCCCGCAAGCTCCGCCGCCTCGGCGAACTCCGGCCACCGCTCGCGGTGCTGCGTCAGGTCGGCCCGCACCGGCTGGTAGGAGCGGGCCGCGTCCAGGCACGGTCCCCGATCGGCGGCGTACTGGCCGGCGTCGACGTCGAGGTAGCGCCGGTCGGTCCACGCCAAGGTCTGGGGTGGGCCGTCGCCGACCCGCACGGTGATCGTCACCCCGGAGGCCTGCGGGATCACCAGCACCGCGCTCACGGCGACGCGCTGCAGTACCACGGAGAGAGGCTCCTCCGCTTCGAGAATGTCACGCAGGTCGTTGAGCGCCTGGGTGGTCGCGTCCACTCGAGCCGCCGACAGGTCGTGCTCGCCTGAAATGGGCATGTGTCGGCCTCCGCGCGCCGTGGGGTGATTGGTCGGCGATGATCCGCACGACCGGCGCCCCACTGTTGGACCGCGATGGCTTGTCTCGCTTCGACTCTACGGCTTGACCGCGCTGCGCGATCCGGCGGCACCCGGCGCTGTGGTTGGTCTAGGGTGGGCCCGCCAGTCGAGGGGTGGGCCCGGCAGCCGGGCCATGGCCTCGAGCGGCATCGTGGGCCATGGTCGCGGCCCGGATTGGTGGCAGCCACGGTGCGTCCGTTCACGGATCCCCATGGGCAGCAGCAGCCGCTGCGCGCGGTCCTCGACATGTTCGCCGAGCTGGACAAATACGTGACCTCGGCTGGGCAGCGCAACACCTTCGACGCGATCACCCGGGTCGCCGTGGAGCGGGTTCCCGGTGCGCGGGCCGCGAGCATCACGACGTTGCGCCACGGCAAGTTCAGCACCGTCTCGGCCACCGACGACCTCGCGCGGCGGGGCGACGCACTGCAGTACGAGTTGGGCTCCGGTCCGTGTGTGGACGCGATCCTCGACAGGACCCTCTACCGCCCGGAGGACCTCCGCCACGACGACCGGTGGCCCGAGTACGGCGCGAGGGCGAACAAGGAACTGGGCTGGACCAGCATGCTGTCCTACCGGCTGAGTACCGACCTGGCCGGGGACGACGTGATCGCCGGGCTCAACCTGTACTCGGAGCGGGCCCACGGTTTCGACGCGGCGGCGGCGGACGTCGGTCTGCTGCTGGCCACCCACAGCGCACTGGCAATCGCGGCCGACACCCAGCGTGACCGCGCCGACAACCTGGAGCGGGCGCTGGCCACCAGCCGGGACATCGGCGTGGCGGTCGGCGTCCTGATGACCCGCCACGAGCTGACGCGTGAGCAGGCCTTCACCCTGCTGCGCATCGCCAGCCAGAACTCGAACCGAAAGCTCCGGGACCTCGCCGCCGACGTCCTCGAGAGCGGGGAACTGCCGATCAGCGAGTACTGAGTCGGTCGGGGCTCACGACTCGCGGAGAACCCGCCGGCTGTGTGTTCAACCAGCGGGCTCCGACCGCGGGCTACTGCTCGGCGCGTTGGCGGGCCTCGTCGGCGGCGGCCTTGGCGCGCGCCTTCTCGGCCTCGGCCTCCTTGGTCGCCACCTCACGCTGGGACTCCGCCTTGTCCTGCTGCGCGGCGCCCTCGCGTTGCAGCGAGTCGTTCCCGACCACGGTGCCGACGGCCTGCTTGGCCTTGCCCTTCACGTCCTCGACGACGCCCTTGATCCCGGCCTCCGGACCGGAGTCCCTGTCCACCATGTTGTGCACCCAACCTCTCGATGTGGTGTTCACCGACACCCCGCCGTTGCGGAGCACGTACCGATGGGTTGCCCGGTGAGCGGCGGTTCACACCTCGTGGGACGGCTGTCACCCGGTGTTCCGGTGTCGCTCGAGGCCTGCGGTCCGCGAGGTCGTGCCGCGTGGGCGCCTGTCGTGGCTAGTCGTCGTGGGTGCGGCGCACGCTGTCGGCGACGACGTCGGCGAAGCTACCGGTTCGCGCGTACACCGCGCGCTGGCGCTGCGCCCCGGTGCCGCCGCGCAGCAGTGCCTCGCGGAGCTGGTACACCTCGGTGAGCTCGCCGGAGTCCTCAAGGGCGTCGTGCACGTGGGTGAGCAGGGCGTCGAGCACGGTCCGCGCCGGCGCCGGCCGCAGGGTGCGGGGGTCGACCAGGTCGTCCTCCAGCCCGGAGCGCGCGGCTCGCCAGGCGGCCAGCCGGAGCAGCTCCATCCGCACGGGTTGGGGTGGATGGCCGGCCGCCCAGCCGCGGGCGGCGGTCTCCACCAGCGCCCTGACCAGCGCGGCCAGCAGCAGGGCGTGGTCGGCGTCGAGGCACACGTCGGCGACCCGGACCTCGACCGTGGGGTAGTGCTGGGACAGCCGGGCGTCGAAATAGACCATGCCCGGGTCCAGCACCGTGCCGGAACCGGTCATCGCGGCGACCGCGCCGTGGTAGGCCGCCGCACTCCCGAACAGCTCAGTGGGTCCGGTGCACGGCCAGCGGGCCCACACCTGGGAGCGGTAGCTGGCGTAGCGGGAGTCCTCGCCCTGCCAGAACGGCGAGTTCCCCGAGAGTGCGAGCAGCGGCGCGAGCCACGGCCGGATCCGGTCGAGCACCGCGACGCGCTCCTCGTCGTCCTCCACCCCGACGTGCACATGGCAGCCGCAGGTGAGCTGCTCGCTGACGGTCATGCCGAAGCGGCGCACCATCCGCCAGTACCGGGGTGACGGGGTCAGCTCGGCCTGCACGGGCAGCGGCGAGGTGCCGATCGCCGCTATCTCGACACCCCGGGACCGGGCCGCCTCGGCCGCATGGCGGCGCGCGGAGCGAAGTTGCTTGTCCAGCTCGTCGAGGGTGCGGCACGGCTGTGTGCCGGTCTCGACCTGCTGCAGCTGCAGCTCCGCCTCCACGGCGCCGTCTTCGTCGTCGTTCGTCGGCTCGTCGGGCGATCGTGCCTGGTCAGCGGCTAGGACCGCCGAGGCGACCGCGCGCGGTCGGCCATCTCTCGGGTCGACGAGCAGGAACTCCTCTTCGACACCGACGGTGCGAGGCTCCATGCCGGTCAGGTGGTCATCGCGATGGCGGCGTCGGGCTCGGTGACCTTGAACGTGAAGCTCTCTTCGAGGTAGAGGTGCACCGTGTCGGCGTCGTGGTGGCTGTAGCCGATGGCCAGGTCCTGGCCGACGTGCAGGTGGAAGTCGTCGCCGCGCTGGCTGAGCACCACCGCGCCGTCGAGGCCCGGGGTCCAGACCACGGTGCCGCCGAGGATCTTGGTGAGGTGGTCGAGCAGCAGGTAGCCGGTGTTCTCGGTGCTCTCGATGATGCGGGTGTAGACGTCGGGGCCGACGGCCAGCGCGTACGGCCCTTCCACGCCGGCCAGGCGCAGCCGGTCGACGGTTGCGGCGACGACACCGGGGTAGTCGTGGGTGGTCTCGCCGAGCTTCGGCTGGCGGTCCGGGGCGGCGTCGACGATGCCGACGATCCCCGCGTCCGGCCAGCCGTGGAACACCACCCGGTTCTCGATCTCGGCCGCCTGGCGGGTCGCCCGCTCCAGGTCGTCGAGCTCGAGATCCCGCGCGCCCCGCTCGGCGTCGTCGATCTCCGCCCGGCTGACCGTGAACGGGATCCGGACCTCGGCCAGCGGCTGGACGCGGCGTCGCCGGGCGCGGACCGCGCCGCCGTCAGTACCGGGCGGCCCGTCCAGCGCCTCGGTGCGGCCCAGGCGCAGCGCCGAGTGCTCCCAGCCGTCCGGTCCCTGCCAGTCCACGACCCGGCGCGCGGCGAGCAGGGGGACGAGCCGTTCCCGAGCCTCGTCGTCGATCAGGGGCCAGACCGCGCTCGGGATCGGGGCGAGGTCACGGAGCAGGTGGTCCACGGTCAACGTCCTTTCAGGCTGCCGATACCGAGTGAGTGGTCGGCTCGTGTGGTGGTGTCGGGGGTGGTCGCGGGTTCGGTGCCGTTGGAGGTGTGGCCGTTCGAGGTGCCACCCTCCGTATCGACGTACTCCTGCGGGTCCTTGTCGGAGGTGTCCAGGTCGTGGGCGTCACCGTGCTCGGCCATGAACGCGCGGAAGCGGCGTCCGAGCGCCTCGCGCAACCCGATGGTGGCGTGCAGCCGGAAGTCGGCGAGGCCCTCGCGTTCCTCCTCGGCCATGTGCTCGTCGTTGGCCGCTCGAGCCCGGCCGACCGCCTCCCACCAGCCATCGCTGCCCACCGCCCGGCGGCCCGCGTCGTGCACGCCGTCGCGGATGTCGTTGTGGTCGCCGATCGCGTCGAGCGTCTCCTCCCTGGCGTCCGCGCCCTTGCGCAGCAGCTGGGGGTAGAAGATCTCCTCCTCGGCGACGGCGTGCGCGTCCAGCCGCCCGGCGAGCGGCGTCCACACCCGCAGCAGGTCCACCGAGGGCACCTTCGTGGCTTGCAGCTCGTCGAGCCGCGCGAAGGCCCGCCGGAACCATTCGTGATCATCCAGGATGAGCTGGGTGATGTCGTTCGGCCCCGGCACCCCGGCATGGGTCGGGCGCGGCAGCTCGGGTGGGTCAGCCGTGTGGTTCCTCGTAGCGCTGGCCTCAGCTGGGTTGTAGTCAGCCATGGCACTGGCATACCCAGATACGCCCTCCTCAAGCAGGAGGCCAGAGCTTGCTGGCGAGTAGCTGACCGTGCGCGCCCATCAGTGCGGGGCGGTGACCGCGTCGTGGATGGCCAGCAGGTCAGGGATCGCGTCTGGTGAGCGACGGCCCATGCCGCACTCGGTAGCGACACCGAACCGGGCTACCACCTGGCGCGCGGCGGCGATGCGGGTCAGTGCCGCGGCGGCACCGCCGCGGTCGGTGATCAGGCCGAGGTAGAGGTCGGTGGCAGGGTTCAGCCGCAGTCCGGTCAGCGGGGCGAGGTAGGTGGCAGGGTCGACGTCGTCTCGCACGGGAAGGTGCAGGAAGTC
>DATAYB010000587.1:0-4558 GCA_036272795.1 Pseudonocardia sp. | reverse complement strand
GGCATCGGGCCGGTGCCGTAGCCGATCGGCGGCTCGTAGCCGGCCGGCACGCTCCACCGGTACCGCAGCAGCAGCTGATGCATGATCGCCTTGACCTCCATGCCGCCGAAGTGCAGGCCGATGCACTTGTGCGCGCCGCCGCCGAACGGGGCCCACGCGTAGCGGTGCACCTTGTCCTCGCGGCGGTCCTCGGCGAACCGGCCGGGGTCGAACTCGTCCGGCTCCGGCCACACCTCGGCGAGCCGCTGGGTGGCGTAGGTGCTGGTCATGACGATCGTGCCGGCCGGAATGTAGTGGCCGAGGATCTCGGTGTCCCTGACGGTCTCGCGGAACAGCCCGCCGACCGGGGCGTTGATCCGCATGGCCTCCTTCATCACCAGGTCCAGGGTGGTCAGCCGGTCGAGGTCGGCGAACTCGATGGCGTCCTTGCCGAGCTCCTGGGCCTCGGCGCGCACCTTGTCCTGCCACTCCGGGTGCCGGCCGAGGTAGTAGCCCATCATCGCCAGCGTGATCGTGCTCGTGTCGTGCGCCGCCATCATCACGAAGATCATGTGATTGACGATGTCGTCGTCGGTGAACCGCTCGCCCTCCTCGCTCGACGCCCGGCAGAGCACGCTGAACAGGTCCTCCCCGTGGCCGGCGCGGTGCGCGGCCAGCCGCTCGCGGAAGTACCGCTCCAGCACCTGCCGCCCGCGCAGCCCGCGTGCCCACACCCCACCCGGCACGTTCGCGCGGATGTAGGCCTGGCCGCCGTGCACGGCGTCGATGAACGCCTTGGTGATCCGGTCCGCGTCGGCTCCGACCTTCTCACCCATGAACACCTCGTTGGCGATGTCCAGGGTGAGCTGCTTGGTCGCGTTGTAGAGCTCGAACTTGCGACCCGGACGCCACCGCGCGAGGCCCTGGGTGATCCTCGGGTTCATCGCGTCGAGGTAGTTGACCAGGCGGGGGCGGGTGAACGCCTCCTGCATGATCCGGCGGTGCTGCATGTGCTCCTCGAAGTCCATCAGCATGATGCCGCGGTGGAAGAAGGGGCCGATGAAGTACTCGTAGGCGCCCTGGTTGGCGAACGCCTTGTCCCGGTTGGCCGCCACGATCTCGGTGCCCTCCGGCCCGATCACGCTGACGACCCTGGTGCCGAGCACGCCACCCCAGCTGACCGGGCCGAACTTCTCGTACCGGCGCCTGCCGAACTCCAGCGTGTCGTACAGCACGCCGAGCGCGTGGCCGATGAACGGCGGCCCGGGGTCGCCCATCACCGGCTTCAGCTGGGGGTCCGGCGGCGTGGCGAGCGGACGGGGCGAGGCCGGGATCCGCGCGGACAACGCGGCCGCCGCCGACTGCACCTGCCTGACGAGCGCACCAGTCATGACCGTGACCCTTCCGCCGCGCCTGCATCGGCCGGGATCAGCACCGATGCCGGTCACCACGATAGAGGAATCGAGTGTTTCCGTAAACAGATGATTCCTCTTTGGCGGCGCTGTGAAAGACTGGCCGCATGGCTCGGACCGCGACCGGTACCTACGGCGGGGTGTCGGCCGAGCAGCGGCGGGCCGAGCGGCGCCGCAGGCTGCTGGACGCGGCGCTGGACGTGATCGGCACGCAGGGCTGGTCCGCGACGACCCTGCGCGGCGTCTGCGAGCGGGCCAAGGTCGGCCCCCGCTTCTTCTACGAGAGCTTCACCGACCTCGACGCGCTGGCCGCCGCGCTGCACGACGAGGTACTGGAGGCCGCGCTGGCCCGCACCATGGCCGCGATCGACGCCGCGCCCGACGACCTGCGGGCCCGCACCACGGCCGCCTTCCGCGCCATGATCAGCGAGATCACCGACGACCCGCGCCGCGCGCGCGTGCTGTGGGTCGAGGCGTACGGCAGCGAGACGCTGGTCCGGCGGCGGTTCGCGGCGATGCGCCGGCTCGCCAGGGCGGCCGTGGAGCAGAGCCACGACCTGCTTGACCTGCCACCGGGCGGCGACCGGCTGCTGCCGGCCGTCGCTGTGCTGCTCACGGGCGGGGTGACCGAGTTCGTGCTGGCCTGGCTGGACGGCGGGATGGACGTCAGCAGGGACGAACTGGTGGAGATCAGCGTCGAGTTCGCGCTGACCATGGGCAAGGCGATCCCGGCGATGGCCGGCCGGTTGAGCGGTCCGGCCGGTTGAGCGGCCCGGCTGGACGGGTGGTCCGGCTGGACGGGTGGTCCGGCTGGGCGGTTGGCCGGCCGATCAGGTCGGGCGGCCGTCCGAGGGCCGCACCGCCACAACTTCGTACTTGCCGTGGCTAATTGACGCGACAACTCTGACTTGTCGTGACTATTTCCCGCAACAAGTCGGAACGGCGGATGCCCCGAACTCGACGGTGCGGGTCCGCCCCCGTGGCACTCCGACCCCGCGCCCGGCCTGTGCCCACTCGACTCCGACCCTCGCCCGCCCTTGCCCACCCGACTCCGACCCCCGCGCCCACCCTGTGCTCCGCCACGCCCAGCCGTAGTCGACCCCGCCAAGCCCCAGCCGTGATCATCAGGACATCAGGGCTGTCCCGCTCATGATCGAAAAACCCTGTTGCCCTGGTGATCACGGGGGCCGGACGCCGAGGTGGCCGCCGTGACCGCGTCGGCGCGTGCCGCTGCTCGACGTCGATGCGCGATCTCCGTCGGCACACCGGGGTGCGTTGAGCCCGGCGGAGCGGTCGCCCCGGCCGGACTGTCGGGGGTGGCGGCCATAATGCGGGGGTGTGGTTCGCGTGGTCCGAGGTACCGGCGCCGGGGCCGATCCGGGCGCTCACCGTCGGCGTCACCGACGTGGGCGTGGCGCTCGTGTGCTTCGGCCCGGCGTCCATCGCGCGCCGGCAGCTGCAGATCTCGGCGCAGCGGCTCGGCGCCGAGCCGACGGTCGATGCCGCCCGTACCGAGCCGGTCACTACCGAGCTGGCGGAGTACCTCGCCGGGCGCCGCACGACGTTCGACCAGCCGGTCGACTGGCGGCTCACCACCGGTGACCAGCGCACCGTGCTGACCACGCTGTACGACTCGGTCGGCTACGGCAAGACGACGACGTACGGCGAGCTCGTGGTGCTCAGCGGTGCCTATCGCAGCGAGCACGGCCCCGGCCAGGCCGCCCGCCGGGTCGGCGCGATCATGGGGTCGAACCCGGTGCCGGTGATCGTGCCGTGTCACCGCGTGCTGGCCGCCGACGGACTGGGCGGGTTCGGTGGCGGGCTGGAGACGAAGCGCTGGCTGCTCGGGCTGGAAGGTGTGCTGCCGCCGATGCTCGACCTGTGGTCCAGCTGACAGTCCTGGCCGTGAGGTGAGCGGAGCGTGGCGAGTGGATGACACTGGGTGAGCCGCGCAACGTTTGCGTGGCGTGCGGGCGTGAGCGCGGACGCATTCACATTGTCCCGCCGCGACGCTGCTTCTACACTCTGTAGTTGTAGGTTAGGTCGCCCTAAGTCTCGGTCGGATCCCTTGCCAGGGAACTCCGGAGGCGGCACGTTCGTCATACCACCGGCCGTCCGGCCGGCACGATCCGTTCCATCCCTTCAGCCAAGAGGAATCCGATGACCGCAGCCCCAACCGCCTCCCAGACGACGGCGCGACCGGAGCTCGAACCCGAACCCAAGAGCATGCTCGAGCAGGTGCTGCTGGTCGTCTTCGTGGTGCTCCCGTTCCTCGCCGTGCTGGCCGCGGTTCCCCTGGCGTGGGGGGCCGGTTGGCTCGGCTGGAGCGATGTCGTGATCTTCACGGTGTTCTACCTGATCAGCGGGCTCGGGGTGACCGTCGGGTTCCACCGCTACTTCACGCACGGCTCGTTCAAGGCCACGCGGCCGCTGCGCGTCGCGCTCGCACTGGCCGGCAGCATCTCGCTGGAGATGAGCGTCACCGACTGGGTGGCCACCCACCGCAGGCACCACAAGTACTCCGACCTCGAGGGCGACCCGCACTCGCCGTGGCGCTTCGGCAACGACTGGAAGGCGCTGACCAAGGGGCTGTTCTTCGCCCACGTCGGCTGGCTGTTCAGCAGCGAGCGCACCAACCGCGCCAAGTACGCCCCCGACCTGGTGGCCGACAAGGACATCGAGCGCATCCACCGCTACTTCCCGCTGCTGGTCGCCGGCTCGCTGCTGCTGCCGGCGCTGATCGGCGGCCTGGTCACCTGGTCCTGGTTCGGCGCGCTGACCGCGTTCTTCTGGGGCAGCCTGGTCCGGATCGCGCTGCTGCACCACGTCACCTGGTCGATCAACTCGATCTGCCACGTGTTCGGTGAGGAGACCTTCACGACCCGCGACCGCTCCCGCAACGTGTGGTGGCTGGCCATCCCGTCGTTCGGCGAGTCGTGGCACAACCTGCACCACGCCGACCCGACCTGTGCGCGGCACGGTGTGCTGAAGGGCCAGCTGGACTCCTCCGCGCGCGTGATCCGCTGGTTCGAGCAGCTCGGCTGGGCGTCCAACGTCCGCTGGCCCAACCAGGAGC
Organism: Pseudonocardia sp.; assembly: GCA_036272795.1. Classification (GTDB taxonomy): domain Bacteria; phylum Actinomycetota; class Actinomycetes; order Mycobacteriales; family Pseudonocardiaceae; genus Pseudonocardia. The sequence continues at coordinate 91 of DATAYB010000587.1, read as the reverse complement.
GCCTCGCCGCCAAGCGCGTCTCCGCCTCCTGACTCACGTCCGACCCCGTACGCGGCGGCCACCTCACCAGGTGGCCGCCGCGTTCGTCGTT
>DATAYB010000586.1:0-3990 GCA_036272795.1 Pseudonocardia sp. | reverse complement strand
GTACGGCGTACCACGATGCGATGCGCCAGGGCCTCGAGCGGCTGCGCGGGCTGAAGCCGACCGATCCGCGGCACAGGACAGTGCGCCGGCTCAACGCGCTGCGCGACGAGTACGAGGGCCTGTTCTCGCAGGTCATAACGGCCGGCATCACCGATGGCTCGATCCGGGAGGTGCCGGTCAGCATCGCCACCCGGACCCTGCTAGGCGGCCTGAACGCCGTCGCCGCCTGGCACCGCACCGAGACGACGACCCCAACCGCCGTCGCCCCACCGGAGCTGGCGGCCGCCGTCGTCGACATCCTGATCCGAGGCGTCACCCAACCGCCGCCGCGGCGCCGCTCTGACTCGTCGCCGCCGTTGTGACCTGTCGCCGCGTCGACTTGTCATGGCTATTTGACGTGACACCGCCCCGACTTGTCATGGCTATTTGACGTGACAGGTGGGTCTTGTCATGTCTATTTCCAACGACAAGTCGGGTCGGTGCGTCTATTACCCGCGACAAGTGCGGGCTAGCCTGCCCAATTCCCGCGTCAAGTGCCCGCATCTGCCCGCACCTGCAAGGGGCGGCCTGCCAGCCGCGTGCCGGCGCCAGGGCATGCCAGCCGCGTGCCGGCGCCGGTGGCCACGCGGCGTCGGGTCAACTCACGCGTCCGGGATCGACTCCTGCGCCAGGCGGAGTTTGTCGCAGAGGGTGCGCAGTGTGTTGAGCTCGTCGGTGTCCAGCGCCGGGCCCAGGTAGCGGCGGATGCTCGTGGCGTGCCGCGTGCCGATGCGGCGTTGCATGGCCGCGCCCGAGTCGGTCAGCGCGACGACCGTGCCGCGCCGGTCAGCCGGGTCGGGCTCGCGCGCCACGTACCCGGCGGACTCCATGCGCTCCACCATCCGCGACAGCGATGGCTGGCTGAGGAGTACCTCGCGGTTCAGCTCATGCAGCCGCGCCCTGCTGTCAGGGCAGCGGCTGAGTGTGAACAGCACGTCGTACTCCCGCATGGTCACCGGCTCCCAGACGTCGTCGCCGGCCAGCCGGCGCAGCACCGTCACCTGCGCCCGGAACAACGCCTCCCACGACTCCACCGCGGCGCGGGCGTCGCCGCCCGCGTCGGACCGCGCCCGCGCCCCGGACCGCGCCGGCGACTCAGGCCGCGCCCGGGTCCCGGACGGCGGCCGCGACTCAGACCGCGATGTCGACGTCACCGTCGACCTCCTCCGCCCCGGCCTCCTCGGCGGCGGCACGCTCGGACTCGAGGCGCGCGGCGACCTGGCTGGCGTGCGTGGGCGGGTCCGACGGCACCCCGGCCGGACGCAGCGACTCGGACTCCGCGCGCAACGTCGGCGCGATCTCACCGAGCAGGTCGAGCTGCTCCAGCACGGTCTTGAGCGGCAGGCCGGCGTGGTCGACCAGGAACAGCTGGCGCTGGTAGTCGCCGAAGTGCTCACGGAAGGTGAGAGTCTTGTCGATCACCTGCTGGGGGCTGCCGACCGTCAGCGGTGTCTGCGCGGTGAAGTCCTCCATCGAAGGGCCGTTGCCGTACACGGGCGCCTTGTCGAAGTACGGCCGGAACTCGTTCCAGGCGTCCTGCGAGTTCTTCCGCATGAAGAACTGGCCGCCCAGCCCGACGATCGCCTGGTCGGCGCGGCCGTGGCCGTAGTGCTCGAACCGCTCGCGGTAGAGGTTGATCAGCCGCGTGTAGTGCGAGGCCGGCCAGAAGATGTTGTTGGCGAAGAACCCGTCGCCGAAGTACGCCGCGATCTCGGCCACCTCGGGGGTGCGGATCGAGCCGTGCCATACGAAGGGCGCGACGCCGTCGAGCGGGCGCGGCGTGGCGGTGAAGCCGTGCAGCGGAGTGCGGAACTTGCCTTCCCAGTCGACCACGTCCTCGTCCCAGAGTCGGCGCAGCAGCTGGTAGTTCTCCACGGTCAGCGCCACGCTGTCGCCGATGTTCTGGCCGAACCACGGGTACACCGGCGCGGTGTTGCCCCGGCCGAGCATCAGGTCGACCCGCCCCTCGGCGAGGTGCTGCAACATAGCGAAGTCCTCGGCGATCTTCACCGGGTCGTTCGTGGTGATCAACGTCGTGGACGTCGACAGGATCAGCTTCGACGTGCGCGCCGCGAGGTAGCCGAGCATCGTCGTGGGTGAGGACGGCACGAACGGCGGGTTGTGGTGCTCGCCGGTGGCGAACACGTCCAGGCCGACGGCCTCCGCGTGCTCGGCGATGGTGACCATCGACCGGATCCGCTCGTGCTCGGTGGGGGTGGTGCCGTTCGTCGGGTCGGTGGTGACGTCGCCGACGCTGAAGATGCCGATCTGCATGGTGTCCTCCCTGCCATGCCCCGGCACCTGTTTGATGCGTTTGCATGGACATTGACGTCAACATGGCGCGCGCCCGCCTTGTTCCCGAGGGCCGTCGCGCGGGTCGGTGCCGAGCGGGGACGACAATGGCTCCGGCCAGAGACCCAGGACTCCGGCCAGGGGACCAAAGGGAGGTCGGTACCGGGCGATGCGCAGCGTCGAGACAGTGTTGTTGCTGGTCGTGCTGGCCACCGTGGTCGCCACGTTCGCCAGGCGGTGGCAGCTGCCGGCCCCGTCCCTGCTGGTCGTGGCGGGCGTGCTCGTCGGGGTGCTGCCGGGGGTGCCTGCCGTCGAGGTCACCCCCGACCTGGTGAGCCTGGTGGTGCTGCCGCCGCTGCTGTTCGCGGCGGGGGAGGAGCTGCCGTGGCGCGAGCTGCGGGCGGTGTGGCGGCCGGTCACGGTGCTCTCGATCGGCCTCGTGCTCGTCTCCGCCGCCGCGGTGGCCTTCGTCGCGGTCGCGCTCACCCCGTTGCCGTTCGGCATGGCGTTCGTGCTCGGCGCCATCCTGGCCAGCACCGACCCGGTGGCGGTCACCGCGCTGGGCCGCCGGCTGTCCCTGCCGCCGAGGGTGCAGGCGCTGGTGCAGGCGGAGAGCCTGTTCAACGACGCGACGAGCCTGCTGCTGTTCCGGGTCGCGCTCGCGGTGGCTGTGGCGGTCGGCTCGCTCACCTGGACGGCCACGCTGGGCACCTTCGCGCTGCTCGCCGGCGGCGGTCTGCTGGTCGGCGCGGTGGTGGCGCTCGGTGCGTTCCTGATCCGCAGGCGCATCGAGGATCCGGTGCTGGAGACCGTCGTCTGCCTGGTCACCCCGTACCTCGCCTACGTGCTGGCGGAGTCGATCTCGGCGTCCGGGGTGACCGCTGTGGTGGTGGCCAGCGTCATCCTCGGTACGCAGGCGGGCCGGCTGACCACCGCGCGGATCCGGCTGCAGCTCGACGCGGTGTTCCAGACCGTGGTGTTCCTGTTGGAGAGCGTGATCTTCGGGCTGATCGGGCTGCAGCTGCCCGCGCTGGTCCGGCGGCTGGCCGGCACCGAGTCGGCCTGGCCGCTGCAGGCGCTGGCGATCGCCGCGACGCTGATCCTGGTCCGGATGCTGTGGGTGTTCCCGCTCGCCGCGCTGTCCCGGCCGAACTCGGCGAGCCGGCTGTCCTGGCAGGTGCCGGCGGTGGTGTCCTGGGCCGGCGCGCGCGGTGTGGTGCCGCTGGCCGCCGCGTTGTCCATCCCGCTGGTCCAGGGCGACGAGACGCCGCTGCCGCAGCGTGACCTGGTGCTGGTGCTGACCATCGCGGTCATCGTGACCACCCTGATCGTGCAGGGCTTCACCCTCGCGCCGCTGGTCAAGCGCACCGGCATCGCGCTCACCGTGCACCACGTGAACGAGGAGTACACCGCCGCGCGGGCGGAGCTGACGAGGGCGGCGCTGACCTACCTCGACCAGATCGGGGAGTCGGAGTCCACGCCCGAGTTCGCGGTCGAGCAGCTGCGCCGGGGCTGGCGCGCCCGGCTGGACCGCATCGTGGCCCGGGGCGGCGACGACCCCGAGGACCTGGCCGCCGCCGGCCTCTACCGCCAGCTGCGCCAGGACCTGCTCGCGGTGGAGGCCGCCGAGCTCGACCGGCTGCATGCCCTTGGCACCAT
>DATAYB010000585.1:0-2141 GCA_036272795.1 Pseudonocardia sp. | reverse complement strand
CCGGCCCATGGGTCGACTCGTCCCGCTGGTCATCCCGCCCGTCGAGCTGGCCACGATCGAACATGCAGGTCCGCACAAGGACATCGACCGCGCCTACGGAACCCTCGCCACCTACGTCACGCGCCACGCCCTCGCCGTCGAAGGACCCCTGCGCGAGTACTACCTCACCGACCGCCACGACACCCCCGACGAATCCGAGTGGATCACCGAGATCGGATGGCCGATCTTCCACACCGGCGGTAGCCCGCAGACGCCGTCCGACGGCGCTGGCTGACCCGGCAGGGGACTGTCCCACCCGGCACACGAGTCGATCGTCGACCTCAGTGACTTGTCGTGTGCTGGGGGCGCCTGTGGCAGTAGCGTCGGGTGATTCTCGGTGCGGAACTCTGGAGCAAGATTGTTGACGATTTCGTCAGCCATTCTTGCGCCAATCCCTGCGTCGTGGTTACCGTCCACCGCGGGGCACCCGGACGTCGCTCCGGCCGGCCTCGTACGCGCACGGACGCGTCGACGAAGGAGTCCTGATGCCCGAGAGTGACGGACCCGTGGCCATGCCGAGCTCGCCGCCGCCAACGGGCGCCCCGGCAGTCGAGGCGCAGCTCATCGCCCGTATCGAGCGCCTCCCCCGGTACGCGGTGGGCTGGGCCGCCACCGGCATCCTCGGGCTGGCGCTGTTCGTGGTGTTCTACTGCAACTTCGACATCAACGTCTCGTTCATCCAGACCTGCGGCCAGATCCGCGACGGCTGCACCCCGGGGACCGCTGGCGCGTCCGAGACGCTGCCGGTCTCGCTGTACCTCGCCGGGTACCTCATCGGTGGCCTGGTCGTGGCTCCGTTGTCCGATCGGCTCGGCCGACGCGCTGTCGTCAAGCACAGCCTGGTGTTCGCGGTCCTCGGCTCGGTCGTCACCGCGCTCGCCACCGGCTACGGAATGTTCGTGCTGGGCCGGGGCATCACCGGCATCGCCATGGGCGCGCTGCTCGCCGTGGCCAACACCTACATCGGCGAGATCGCCCCGTCAGCCGCCCGCGCCCGGTATACCGCCATCACCTTCGTGCTGTGCACCCTCGGCGCGATGGTCGGAATCGGGCTGGGCCTGTTGCTCACCACCGAGCCGGCGTCGTTCCCCGAGGGGCTGCCGGTCGCGCTCGCGGGCGCCGGCTTCGCATCCGGGTGGCGCTGGGTCTACTGGGTCGCCGTGATCGTCGGCGTCGTCGCGCTCGCCGCGAGCACCCGGTTGCCCGAGTCACCCCGCTGGCTGCTCGATCACGGGCGGGTCGACCGGGCCGAGGCCGAGATCGCCGCCCTGGAGGCCCGTGCCCTGCGCCGCGGTCCGCTGCCCGAGCCCACCGTCGTCGAGGCCGGCCCACTCGAGCACGAGGAATCCACCGCGGCGGCCTACCGCGAGCTGTTCCGGGTGAGCCGCTACCGCCGCCGCATGCTGGTGCTGGTCGCAATGTGGTTCTTCGGCTACGCCACCGTGTTCGCCTTCAGTACCAGCTCCACGTCGATCCTGACCGCGCTGCACTTCACCCCGCCGGTGGCCGGCATGATCACCGCGGTCGGCGGCGTCGGGTTCTTCGTGCAGGGCCTGTTCTCGGCCCGCTGGTCGGAGGTTCTCGAGCGGCGCTACTGGCTGCCCGTCGGTGCGGCGCTGACCCTGCTCGGCGGCATCCTGGTCGCCACGCTCGGCAGCAACATCGGCTGGGCGTTCGTCGGCTTCTTCATCGTGTTCTTCGGTTTCAACGTCTGGGTCCCGCCCACGTTCGCACTCTCGGCCGAGAGCTTCCCGACCCGGTTCCGCTCCGCGGGCTTCGGACTGGTCGACGGCCTCGGCGTCATCGGTGGTGCGGTCGGTCTGCTGGTCGTCGCACCGCTGGTGCCGCGGTTGAGCCCGCTCGCGGCGATGGTGCTCATCTCGTCCTTCCTCGTGGTCGCGGCCGTCATCGCGCAGTTCACGCCGCGAGCACGCAACCGGGTGCTCGAGATCCTCTCGCCATGATCGGGAGTGGCACGGCCGAGCCGGCCGGGGACGGGACGGCCGAGCCGGCCGGGGGCGGCCCGGTGCTGTCGGTCGTCGACGCCATCCGCGCCGCCATCGTCGACGGTGACTTCGTTCCGAACCAGCGCCTCGTCGAGG
>DATAYB010000584.1:0-5105 GCA_036272795.1 Pseudonocardia sp. | reverse complement strand
GGCTGCACGATGGCCAACCGCTCGGCGGCCCGACCGAAGTGCAGCTCCTCCGCCACCGTCACGAAGTAGCGCAGCTGCCGCAGCTCCACCGAGTTGCTCAGGCGTAGTCGGCGAGGAACTTGCGCAGGTGCGGGTTCACGGCGTCGGCGTCGGTGAGGCTCAGGAAGTGTGCGCCGCCGTCCACCACGACGAGCGGCTCGGCGTGCGGCACACCCTCGACGATCTCGGCGCCCCGGCAGACCGGGTAGGCGGCGTCGGCCGAGCCGTGCAGCGTCAGCACCGGGCAGTGCACGTCGCCGAGCCGGGTGAGCAGGCCGTCGCGCTCCACCAGCGTGTCCATGATCCGGGAGAACCGGCTCGCGGGCACCTCGCGCCACTTCGCCTTCCACGCCTCGGCGTCGGTGTCGCCGAGGCAGATCGTGGCGATCATGTCGACGAGCTGGTCGGCCGGCCCGCTGGCCGCCCAGGACGAGGCGAGCTCCCGGTAGCCGGCCGCGATCTTGGCGTCCTCAGCCGCCGCCGAGGTGCCGAGCACGGCCAGCGCGGTGATCCGGTCGGGTGCGGTGAGTGCCATCCGCAGGCCGACGAAGCCGCCCTGGCTGGTGCCGACGACGGCGGCGCGGGTCACGCCGAGCTGGTCGAGCAGCGCGAGCACGTCGCTGGCGACATCCCAGTAGTCGAAGGGCCGGTCCGCCGGCGTGCCACCGTGGCCTCGCTCGTCGACCGCGATCAGCCGGAACTCGCCGCCCAGCGCGGAGACCTGCGGGGCGAACATCTCGAGATCCATCAGGAAACTGTGCAGCAGCACAACCGGGGTGCCAGCGCCGCCGTAGTCCACGAAGTGCAGCCGCTGGCCGCCGTTGACGGTCACCGTCGAGCCCATGATCGCTCCTGTCCCCTGGTCCGGGGGTGCCCGGACAGTGCGCTGGAGAACCCTACGGCCTCGCGCCGGAACAGGCGAGACAACCCGTATCCGGCCGCCCAGACGGCCTGATGCCGTGGGGGTATCACGCCGGACCGAACAGGTCTTGGACGATGGCCACCCCCGAGTCGCACTGTGGATCTCGAGAGGTTTGCACTGGAAGCGGAAGGGGCTGGTCCACCATGCGGGTGTTCATCACAGGCGGTTCGGGATACATCGGACGGCCCACCATCTCGGCGCTGCGCCGCCGGGACATCGAGGTGTCGGCGCTGGTCCGCGGCGACGGGTCGGCCGCGGTCGTGGCCGGGCTCGGCGCAACCCCGGTGCGCGGCGGCCTGACCGATGTGGACGTACTGCGCGCCGCGGCGGCCGACGCCGACGGGGTGATCCACCTCGGCCAGGCTCGCGCCGACAACACCGCCGACATCGACCGTGCCGCCAGCGAGGCACTGCTCGCCGGGCTCGGCGGCCGGGGCGCCTACGTGCACACCGGCGGCACCTGGGTCTACGGCGACACCGACGGCGTGGTCGACGAGGATGCGCCGACGAGCGCGCCGCCGCTCGTGGCGTGGCGGGCCGAGAACGAGAAGCGTGTGCTGGCCAGCGCGGCGAACGGCGCCCACCCGGTGATCGTCATGCCCGGGCTGGTGTACGGCGCGGGCGCCGGTCTGCTCGAGATCTTCTACGCCGCCCCGGGCCGCGCCGAGAACCTGGTGCGCTCCGTGGGGGACGGCTCCAACCACTGGTCGCTGGTGCACGTCGAGGACGTCGCCGAGCTGTACGTGGCGGCGCTGCACGCCCCGGCCGGTGCGAGCTACGCCGGGGTCATCGACCTGTACCCGACACAGGCCGAGGTCGTCGCCTCGGTCGCCAGCTCGCTCGGTATCGCGGGCCGGACCGGCACCCTGACGCTGGACGAGGCCCGCGCCAAGATGGGCCCGATCGCCGAGGCGTTCGTGCTGGACCAGCGCCTCACCGGCGCGCGGGCCCGCCAGCAGCTGGACTGGCAGCCGCGCCACCTCGACCCGGTCGCCGAGCTCGCCGAGGGCTGACACCAGGCGGTGCCCCCGGCCCCGGAACCCCCGTTCCGGGGCCGGTTCGCGGCCCGCACCTGTGAAGCTCCGGACCGGTCGACGAAGGTTCTCGCCGGGGCGACCGTTTCGCCGTACCGTGGGTATGCCGAGTAGTCCGGGTTTGCCCACTGGTGCGCGCCGAGGAGGAGCTCCGTCGATGACCGGTACCGCAGTCGATCACGCCGACCAGCTGGTCCAGCTGGACGAGAGCTTCATGGCCGACCCGCACGCGCTGTACGAGCTGCTGCGCCGGGAGCGGCCGGTGACCCAGGCGCGGATGCCGCAGGGCCTGCGTGTCTGGCTGGTCACCCGCTATGCGGACGTGCGGGCCGCACTAGTCGACGCGCGGCTGGCCAAGGACAGCGCGGGCCTCTCCGAGGTGTTCGACCGCCGGCTCGGGGACGGCCAGCAGCGCGTCCGGTGGGCCCAGGAGCTCAGCGCGCACATGCTCAACTCGGACCCGCCGGATCACACCAGGCTCCGCAAGCTGGTCAACCGAGGGTTCACACCGAGGGCCATCGGCCTGCTGCGCCCCAGGATCGAGCAGCTCGCCGAGGAGCTCGCCGACTCACTGGCGGCGCGGCTGGCTGCCGAGGGCACGGCGGACCTGCTCGACGAGTTCGCATTCCCGCTGCCCATGACGGTGATCTGCGAGATCCTCGGCGTGCCGGGGGAGCGGCGCAACGACTTCCGGGTCTGGTCCAACACGCTGCTCTCGGCGGCGCCGATCGAGGAGCGGGGTGCCGCCGGCGCCGCGATGGCCGGGTTCCTCATCGAGCTCGTCCGGGACAAGCGGGCCAACCCGGGTGACGATATGCTCTCGCCGGCCGTCGCGACTGGTGAGGACGCCGACCAGCTGTCCGAGACCGAGGCCGTCTCGATGGCCTTCCTCCTGCTCGTGGCCGGCCACGAGACCACGGTGAACCTGATCGGCAACGGCACGCTCGCGCTGCTGCGCAACGCCGCCCAGCTGGCCGAGCTGCGCGCCGACCCATCGCTCGTACCGGCAGCCGTGGAGGAGTTCCTGCGGCTGGAGGGGCCGGTCAACCTGGCCACCATGCGGTTCAGCGCCGAGCCCGTGACGATCGCGGGCGCCGACATCCCGGCCGGCGAGATCGTGCTGCTCTCCCTCGGCTCCGCGAACCGCGACCCCGCACACTACGAGCGCCCCGACGAGCTCGACCTGCACCGGCATACCGGCAACCTCGCCTTCGGCCACGGCATCCACCACTGCCTCGGCGCCCCGCTGGCCAGGATGGAGGGTGACATCGCGTTCCGGGCGCTGCTGCGGCGGTTCCCGACGCTCGCGCTGGCGGGCGAGCCGGACGAGCTGGTCTGGCGCAACAGCACCCTGTTCCGGGGCCTCACCCGGCTGCCGGTCCGGCTCGCCGACAGGTAGGCAGGCGGGGGACCGCTCCTCGCGTCGCGTTCGTGGGTTCGCCCCTGCGGCGGACCCCGGCCGACCGGTCGCCGGTGGCGTCTCCGGTGGGATCGGCGGCGTCGGTGAGCTGGCTGCGCACCGCGCGCAGGGCGTAGTGCTGGCGCGAGCGGACCGTGCCCGGTGCGATCCCGAGCTCGACCGCGAGCCGGTGGCTGGGCGTGTCGCGGTAGTAGATCCCCACCAGCACCTGGCGGTGGCACGGTGCGAGCGAGTCCAGGGCGTGGTCGAGGCGCCACCGCTCGAGCAGCCGGTCGTGGCCGTCCTCGATCGCGCGGTCGAGCACGTCGTTCTCGGCGACGCTGATCGGCCGGAACCGGTCGGCCCGGTGGGCGTCGATCAGTACCCGCCGCAGCACCACGAGCAACCACGGGCGCAGGTCACGGGGGTCGGTCCGCAGGCGGGGGAGGTTGCGCCACGCCCGCAGGAACGTCTCCTGGACCGCGTCCTGGGCGGACTCGCGGGTGGTGAAGCGTTCGGCGAAGGCCAGCAGCGCCGGGCCGTGGTCGTCGAACATCGCACGCAGCGGCTCGGTCGTGGTGCCGGCGGGGGCGTCGAGGTCGGTCGGGATTCCGGCGGGCGGCGGCAGCGGGCGGGTGAGAACGGGAGTCATGGCTGTTCATAGGCCGCCCGGTTACAGCGGTGGGCCCCGATGCTCGGTGCGGACCGGTGGTGAACACGGCCACGGCGCCGATCGTGTTTGTCAGTGTGCGCCGGGTGCCGGCGCCCGGCGCGGGTGCGATCCCGCCCCGACGGACATGATCGGCAGGGACATTCGATGCGCAGGACAACCAAGGTGCTCGGCACGGCGGCCGCGGTCGCCGTGGCCGTGGGGATCGCGATCCCCGTACTGGCCCACACCTCAGGCGGCGGGGCGGCGTTGCCGGCCGCGACGCCCACCGGAATCGCCGATGCCGCCGGATCAGGACAGCCGGTCGCCCAGTGGAACCGCACGCTCATCACGATCCAGGGGACCCCGGGCGCGCAACCGGCCTCGGTGCACCCCACCCGTAGCTTCGCCATGCTGCAGGCCGCCCAGTACAACGCGGTGGTCTCCATCACCCACGCGGGCCGGCCCTTCCACTCGGCGGTCCCGGCCGCCGCGGACGCCCGCCCGGACGCCGCTGCCGACCAGGCCGCGCATGACGTCCTCGCGGCGCTGTACCCGTCGATGCGGCCGACGCTCGACAACCAGCTGGCCACCCAGCTGGCCGCCCTGCCCACGGGCACGCCGACCCAGGACGGTGTCGCGGTCGGCGCCGCATCGGCGACCGCGATGCTCGGGCTGCGCGGCGCGGACGGCGCGGCGACGACCCCGGCGCCGTTCGTGCCCGGCACGGCGCCCGGTGACTACCGGCCCACCCCGCCCAAGTTCGGGCCCCCGATGTACACCGGCTGGGGCGCGGTGAGCCCGTTCCTGCTCGACAACGCCGGCCAGTTCCGCCCGGCGCCCCCGCCACCGGTCAGCACCGCCCAGTACGCCACCGCGCTGGCCGAGGTGAAGAGCATCGGGCAGGACACGAGCACCACGCGCACCCCGGACCAGACCGTGGCCGGCAAGTTCTGGAGCGCGGCCCCGATCTGGAACACCTGGAACCAGGTCGCCCAGAAGCTCACCGACGACCAGCACGCGAGCCTGGCACAGGCGAGCAGCGTGTTCGCCACGATGGAC
>DATAYB010000583.1:0-5516 GCA_036272795.1 Pseudonocardia sp. | reverse complement strand
CGCAGCGCGTCGGCCAGGTTGGTCACCTTGGCCCGGAACCCCTCGCCGAGCAGCACGTGCGGGCCGAGCGGAGGCAGCTTGTCCTCCGGCAGGTCGCGCACCCGCTCCAGCTGCTCCAGCGCGAGGCTGCTCAGGTCGCGGCCCTCCTCGACGGTGAAGCCGGCCTCGGTGAGCTGCCAGCGGTAGTCGGCCGGCGACTCCAGGAAGCTGATCTCCGCGCTGCTCGCCCACGGCACCGGGTAGGTCAGCTCGACATCCTCGGCCGTCCGCATCACGTCGTACACGGCGAACCGGCCGCCGGGCCTCAGCACCCGGTACGCCTCGGCGCACAGCTTCGCCTTGTCGGCCACGTTCATCCCGACATGCACCAGCACCGCGGCGTCGAAGCCCTCGTCGCCGAACGGGAGCGCGGTGATGCTGCCCTGCCGGAACGTGGCCAGCTCCGCGAGCCCGCAGCGCTCGGTGAGCTCGGCGGCGACCTCGGCGTGCTCCCTGGCCAGGTCCACCCCGGTGACCCGGCAGCCTCGGTGGCGGGCCAGGTAGCGCGCCGGGCCACCGAGGCCACAGCCGAGGTCCAGCACGTGCGCACCGGCGCTGGGCGCGAGCAGGTCGGCCAGCTCGACGGTGGCCGCGCGGCCACCGGTGTGCAGCTCGTCGACGGGGCTCAGGTCGTCGGAGTCGATGGGCGCGGCGGACTTGCCGGCCGCCGAGAGCGCATCCAGCAGCGTGGAGAGCAGCGCGTGCCGGCTGTAGTGCCGAGCGACCGGGTCGACCACCGGCTCGACCACCGGCACTGTCGTCTCGGCCGAGGGCCCCGTCCCCGCCGTCAGCTCGGCCGACTCCGCCACCACGCCACCCCCTGATCGTCGCCCGCCGACTCCTGCTCGCCGACCGGCGGTGGCGGGCCGGTGGCCCAAATCGTGGCACAGCCCCCGAACGGGCTTGTCACCGAACCGCGGGCACCGATGGCCCGCTCGCGAAAGAGCCTCGCGTTCCGCGCCACGCCGACCTACGGTCGAACGATGGGCAAGGTCTTCGAACGGCTGGACGACCGCTGGCGGCGGTTCATCGCGGCGCAGCCCATGTACTTCGTGGCCACCGCGCCGACCGGGCCGGACGGACACGTCAACGTCTCCCCCAAGGGCTACGCGGACACGTTCGCGGTGCTCGGCGACACGACGGTCGCCTATCTCGACCTGGACGGCAGCGGCGTGGAGACCATCGCCCACCTGCGCCAGAACAGCCGGATCACGATCATGTTCTGCTCGTTCGGCCGGACCGCGAAGATCCTTCGACTGTATGGGCGGGGCAGCGTGGTGGTGCCGTCGGACGCGGGCTGGGAGCGGCTGCTGGCGCGGTTCGGGCCGCACCCCGGCGTGCGATCGGTGATCGTCGTCGAGCTGGACCTCATCGCGGACTCCTGCGGCTACAGCGTGCCGACGATGACCGAGGCCACCGACCGGGACCTGCTGGACCGCTGGTCACACCGCCCGGACACGCTGGCCCGGCGGGAGGGCCGCGCCGGCGACCACCGCGTCAGCATCGACCAGATCCCGGCACTGGCCCCCCGCGAGACGAACCCGGCAAGACAGCATTCATAGCCCTGTGAGTGGTATTGGTCGCTATGGCGACCAATACCACTCACGGGGTCTGAGCTGGAGTTTCGGCGAGGGGCGGAGCGGCGGTCTCGGCGGCGACGCGGACGCGGCGGGTGATGGCGACGCGGGCGGCCAGCTCGTCGGCAGGCGGGTAGTCCACGGCGGTGAGGGTGAGGCCGTGCGCGGGGGCGACGGTCACCTCGCTGGCCCGTTCAGGGCGGCGCAGCAGCGAGGCCGGCCAGTCCACCGGGCGCTGGCCACGGCCGACGGCGAGTAGCGCACCCACCAGGGACCGCACCATGGAGTGACAGAAGGCGTCCGCGCTGACCTCGGCGACCACGACCCCGTCGTCCAGCGCGCGCCACTCGAACCGCTGCAGCGCGCGGATGGTGGTGGCGCCCTCCCTGCGGCGGCAGAACGCGACGAAGTCGTGCTCACCGAGCAGGAGGGCGGACGCGGCGTTCAGCGTGGCCAGGTCGGCGCCGTGGGGCCAGGACACCGTGTCGCGGGCGCGCAGCGGCTCGGCGCCGAACGGGGTGACCGCGATGCGGTAGCGGTAGTGGCGGCGCAGCGCGGAGAACCGGGCGTCGAACTCCGCCGGCACCTCCGCCAGCGCACGCACCCGTACGTCCGGCGGCAGCATCCGGGCGAGCCGGCGGACCAGGGGCGGCAGCTCCAGCTCGGCAGGCATGTCGACGTGCGCGACCTGACCGGTGGCATGCACGCCGGCGTCCGTCCGCCCGGCCACCGTCAACAGGACCGGCCGGCGCACCAGGATGCTCAGCGTCTCGGTGAGAACGCCGCACACGGTGCGCCGGCCGGGTTGTACGGCCCAACCGGAGAAGTCGGTGCCGTCATAGCTGATGTCCAGCCGCACTCGCCGGAGCGCAACCGGACCGATCTCGGCAGAGATCAGGAGTCGGCCTTCTCGCCCGACTCGGCGTCCTCCCGCTGCGAGGGCGGCAGCGCGAAGCCGGCGGCCTCGGCCGCGTCGGCGCTGGCGAACCAGACCTCGGCGACGGTGCGGTCGTAGTGCGACGTCCCGGGCAGGTGGTACAGCTTCGAGTCGTCGTTGCCCTTGACCGGGAAGCCGTCCGGCTGGCCGCCGTCCGCCAGCGGGGCGTGGCTGCCCTCGCCGTAGGGGGCGTCCTCGGTGGACGAGCTCTCCTCGACCTCCGCCGCAGCGGTGTCCTCGGCCGGGGCGGCCACGGCGGGCGCCTCGGTCTCGGTCGCCGGGGCGGTGGTGCCCTGCGAGGCGGCCACGCGACGGGCGCGGTCGGCCTCGTTGGTCACCGTCTGCGAGGTGATCAGCTCGATGACCGCCATCGGGGCGTTGTCGCCCTTGCGTGGCATCGTCTTGGTGATCCGCGTGTAGCCACCCTCGCGGGCCGCGAACAGCGGGCCGATCTCGGTCAGCAGGCGGTGCACCACGTCCTTGTCCCGGATCACCTTCTGGATCTCGCGGCGGTTGTGCAGGTCACCCCGCTTCGCCTTGGTGATCAGGCGCTCGGCGTACGGCCGCAACCGCTTGGCCTTGGCCTCAGTGGTCGTGATCTTGCCGTAGGTGAACAGCGAGGTGGCCAGGTTGGCCAAGATCAACCGCTGATGCGACGGCGACCCGCCGAGGCGGGGACCCTTGGTCGGGGCAGGCATCTTGCACTCCTTCGATACGGGCGTGAGTGGCGAGTGGCGCTACCGCGACACTCGCCACCCACGGGTAGCCACCGGGCTACAGCTGCTCGGTTTCGGCGTAGTCCTGGCCGTCGTCGCCGAGGTGGTCCGGGTCGAAACCCTCGCTGTCGTAGTCCACAGCGGCCACCGACGGGTCGAAGCCAGGGGGGCTGTCCTTCAGTGCGAGACCCAGCCCGACCAGCTTCATCTTGACCTCGTCGATCGACTTGGCCCCGAAGTTGCGGATGTCGAGCAGGTCGGCCTCGCTGCGCCCCACGAGCTCGCCGACGGTGTGGATGCCCTCGCGCTTGAGGCAGTTGTACGAGCGGACGGTGAGGTCCAGCTCCTCGATCGGCATCGCGAAGGCCGCGATGGTGTCGGCCTCCTGCGGCGACGGGCCGATCTCGATGCCTTCGGCGTCGACGTTGAGCTCGCGCGCCAGGCCGAACAGCTCGACCAGGGTCTTGCCGGCCGAGGCCAGCGCGTCGCGCGGGGTCATGGAGGGCTTGGTCTCGACGTCCAGCACCAGCTTGTCGAAGTCCGTACGCTGCTCGACCCGGGTCGCCTCGACCTTGTAGGTCACCTTCAGCACCGGCGAGTAGATGGAGTCGACCGGGATCCGGCCGATCTCCGCGCCGCTGACCTTGTTCTGCACGGCCGGGACGTAGCCTCGGCCGCGCTCGACCACCAGCTCGACCTCGAGCTTGCCCTTGTCGTTCAGGGTGGCGATGTGCAGGTCAGGGTTGTGCACGGTGACACCGGCCGGAGGCACGATGTCGCCGGCGGTGACCGAGCCGGGGCCCTGCTTGCGCAGGTACATGGTGACCGGCTCGTCCTCCTCGGAGCTGATCACCAGCTCCTTCAGGTTCAGGATGATGTCGGTGACGTCTTCCTTGACCCCGGGGACGGTGGTGAACTCGTGCAGCACCCCGTCGATCCGGATGCTGGTCACGGCGGAACCCGGGATGGACGACAGCAGGGTCCGGCGCAGCGAGTTGCCGAGGGTGTAGCCAAAGCCGGGCTCGAGCGGCTCGATGACGAACCGGGACCGAGTCTCGGCAACAGTGTCTTCAGCCAGGCTGGGACGCTGAGAAATCAGCACGTGCGTTTTCCTCTCGTTCCACGACATCCGCTATTTGACGTCGTGTCAGAAACGGCCGGACGGGCCGCGCCGCTGGCGAACCAGCGACACGGCCCCCGACCACCTCCGAAGCGCTCCATGCCGCGCCCGGAGGACCTAGCTACTCACGAGCCGCTTACTTCGAGTAGAGCTCGACGATCAGCTGCTCGGTGACCTGGGTGTCGATCTGCGCCCGCTCCGGAACCTGGTGGATCAGGATGCGCAGGGTGGACGGCACGACCTGCATCCATGCCGGCACCGGACGGTCGCCCTGGGTCTCCTTGGCGATGATGAACGGGTCCATCTTCGTCGACTTGACGCGCACGTCGATGATGTCGTACTGGGACACCCGGAAGCTGGGGATGTCCACCTTCTTGCCGTTGACCGTGAAGTGACCGTGGTTCACCAGCTGGCGAGCCATCCGGCGGGTGCGGGCCAGGCCGGCCCGGTACACCACGTTGTCCAGCCGCGTCTCGAGGATGCGCAGCAGGTTGTCACCGGTCTTGCCGTCGCGACGGCTGGCCTCTTCGTAGTAGCGGCGGAACTGCTTCTCCAGCACGCCGTAGGCGAAGCGGGCCTTCTGCTTCTCCTGCGACTGGAGCAGGTACTCCGTCTCCTTGATCCGGATCCGGCCGTGCTGGCCGGGCGGGTAGGGACGGCGCTCGAATGCCTGGTCGCCGCCGACAAGGTCAACCTTGAGCCGGCGGGACTTGCGGGTCATGGGGCCGGTGTAACGAGCCATATCTGGTTACTCCCTCTCCCCTAGACCCGGCGCCGCTTGGGCGGACGGCAGCCGTTGTGCGGCTGCGGGGTGACATCGGAAATCGCGCCGACCTCGAGGCCGGCTGCCTGTAGCGACCGGATCGCGGTCTCGCGGCCCGAACCCGGGCCCTTGACGAACACGTCGACCTTCTTCACGCCGTGCTACTGCGCCTTGCGGGCGGCGTTCTCGGCGGCCAGCTGCGCAGCGAACGGGGTCGACTTGCGCGAGCCCTTGAAGCCGACGTGGCCGGACGACGCCCAGGCGATCACGTTGCCCTGCGGGTCGGTGATGGACACGATCGTGTTGTTGAACGTGCTCCGGATGTGGGCATGCCCGTGGGCGATGTTCTTGCGTTCTTTACGGC
>DATAYB010000582.1:0-4931 GCA_036272795.1 Pseudonocardia sp. | reverse complement strand
CCTCGGCTCGACGCCGAACAAGCGCACGACCACGGTCGCGATGGACTTCGGCCGCGTGTCACTGGACTCCGACCTGATCCTCTACCTGTTCGGCACGCCCGGGCAGCACCGGTTCTGGTTCATGTGGGACGACCTGGCGCGCGGCGCGATCGGCGCGGTCGTGCTGGTCGACACCCGCCGGCTGGCCGACTGCTTCGCCGCCGTGGACTTCTTCGAGGACCGGGGCCTGCCGTACGTGGTGGCGCTGAACCGCTTCGACGGCGTGCAGACGCACCGCATCGAGGACGTCCGCGAGGCCATGGCGATCAGCCCGCACATCCCGATGGTCAGCTGCGACGCCCGCGACCGCGACTCCACCAAGCAGACCCTGATCGGGCTTGTGGAGCACGCCATGCAGTACTGGCTGGCCAAGGCCCGCTAGCCGACGTTCCCGGGGCGCGTAGTCCGCACACGGGCAGCCGTCGTCCGCACACAGTCCCGCCGCCCCGCACACGGACTTCTGACACGACACACGAGCTGGAACTCATGCGCCGTATCCAGACTCCGTGTGCCAGCAGCGGGCGCCGTGTGCGAGGCGGGCGGTTCGCTGAGTGCGACCACCGCGCTCTGTCGTCAGGGCGCTACGGGGACTCCGGTGCGGGGTCGGCGTCGGGGTTCGGGTCCTCGACCACGGCCGCCGAGGTGATCCGGTGCAGCATGAAGCGGCGCAGGTCGCCCTGCTGGCGGTCGTAGCCCTCCAGCACCCCGCCGCCCACGCTGACCGGCTCGACGATCCGCCTGCTGGCCACCCCGAGTGAGTTGATGTAGCCGATCCACACGCTGCGCCGCTGCTGGGCCGCCCCGCGCAGCAGCTCCAGGGTGGCGGAGGAGCCGTTGCGCCCGTTGCCGTCGGCAGAGCGCCGCAGTGCGTCCGCGGAGGGCGCCATCGTGGCCGCGTGCTCCCCGGCCCGGATCGACGCGACGAGCGCGATGAGCTGGTTCTGGTCCGGGGTGGGCAGCGCGGACCGGGTGGCCGCGGGGCGGGGCTTGGCCGGGATACGGCGGCCGCGGGGGCGCAGGTCGAGCACGGTGCCGTCGCCGGCCTCGGCAGCCGGGCTGAACCCGGCCGCCCGCAGCCCCTCCAGCAGGGACACCAGTGGCAGGTCGCTGATCAGCACGGTCGGTGCGATCCGGCGCACCTCCCAGGCGTCCGCCGACGGGTGGGCCAGTACCTCGGCGAGCAGCACCGGGTCGTCCGCCCGTACGAAGGAGCGGGCCACGCCGGCGCGCAACCGGCCGTGCCTCCGCGCCACGTCGTCGATCAGGTAGCTCAGCCCCTGCGGCACCGGGGTGGCCGAGCGCGTGGCGAACAGCTCGTGCAGCTCCGACGGCGCCCGCCCGGTGTCCAGCGCGCGCAGGATGCTGGCCTCGGTGATCCGGTAGACGGTGGCCCCGCCGGCGCTCTCGACGTCGGCGACCAACGCCATCTCCTCGGCGACGTCCTGGCGCAGCGGGCCGGGGGCCACCGCCGTCAGGTCGGCCTGCAGCAGCACCTTGTCGACCGGCTCCGGCAGCGTCTGACGCAGCGCGGCGAGCACCGGGGCGGTATTGGTGGCCAGGTCCGGTGAGGCCAGCAGTGCCCGCCCGGGGCCGGTCACGGCGCCCAGCGCGACCACGCCGAGCAGCGTCGCCTCCGCCACCGTCCAGGTCACCAGCTGGTCGCGCAGCCGGCCGCCGCGCCGAGGGGCCCGCCAGGCCAGCACGGCGGCCAACCGCTCCGGGGTGGCCACGCCCTGCCCGGGCGGCAGCTCGGCCAGTGCGTCCAGCACCCGGCGGCGGTCCCGGGGGGCCAGCGGCCGGCGCAGCTCGTCGGACATCGGGCCGAGGATCCGGTCGCCGGGGCCGTCGCCGTCCCGCTGGCCGATCAGCCCGGGTAAGCGGGGCAGCTCCAACCAGGCCCTGGCCAGCGCGAGCCAGCGCTGCTCCGGGCCACCGGCGGCCCACAGGTCGACCTGCGTGGTCGGTACCCACTCCGAGCCGGTGGTGGCCGACCCGGTGCCCTCGGAGTCGGCCGCCAGCCCCGCGGCCACCAGCACCTCGATCAGCAGGCCGGCCTCGGCGACATCCATGTCCAGGTCACGGGATGCCTTGCGCAGGTCACGCACCCCGAGCCCACCCGAGCGCAGTACCGGCGGCGGCTCCTGCGACCACGCCGTGAGCAGTGCCTCGGCCCGGCGCAGCAGCTCCAGCGCGGCGCCGGCCGCCGTGCCGTCCACCCGATCGGTACCGGGGTCGACCACGTCCAGCGTCGGCTCGTCGGCCACCAGCGCACCCAGCGGCGCCGGCCCCCGAAGCGAGAGGCCGACCTCACGCGGCAGTTCCACCGTCTCCGGGTCGATCCGCAGCAGCAGGCCCTTCGCGAGCAGGCGCTGCACCACGGCGGCGCCCGGCTCCCTGCTGCGCCCGATCGGCGGGCCACCGGCCAGCGCGTCCAGTACCCGGCGCTCAGGCTCCGGCGTCTCGGCCAGCAGCCCCTTGAGCACGGTCGGGTCGGTCAGCGCGGCTGCCGAGCGGCCGAGCCCGGCCGGGTAGCGCGACGCCACCTCCAGCGCGGCCGGCACCAGCCGTACCTCGGGATCGCCCCAGGCCAGCGCGCGCTCGCGCAGCGTGTCCAGTGCCGAGGCCAGCCGCTTGGCCCGGATCTTGGTGCCGAACAGCTCGCGCAGCCGCTCCGGCGGCACCGGCTCGGTGTCCGCGCCGGCCACCGCCAGCCCCTCGAGCACGGCCAGCGTCACCGTGTCCAGGTCCTCGCAGGCCCGGTTCACCGAGGCCCGGATACCCGCGCGGGTCGCGAGCACCGTCATGTCCGGCGGTGGGGGCACGGCAAGATCGGGGCGCGCGCGGAGCAGCGCGGTGAGCGCTACGTCGTCGCTGGCACGCAGCCAGTCGAGCAGGGAATTGCCGGCCATCTGCTCCACGGTAACCTTGGTCGCGTGCGGGGTGCCTCGAGCCTGGGGCATGGCCGCGTTCCCTGAAACCTGACGCCAGGAGGAGACGGTGGCCAAGTCGGCTCGTCCGGAGCATATCGACCCCAGCTGGCCCGAGTTGCCCGACGGTGGCCACCCGGTCAGCGAGCTCGCGGCACCCACCCAGGGCTCGCTCTCTCCGTTCGGGGACCTGGAGTTCCCGCTCGACGAGGTGCCCTACGAACACCCGGTGACTGTGATCAACCGCTGACGCCGGAGTTCGACCCGGTGGGCGGGCCGGTGGGCGGGCCTTCGGGTCCCCCGCCGGGGGCGGTCGGGCTGTTGCTGGCCGCCGGCGCCGGTCGTCGGATGGGGCGGCCCAAGGCGCTGGTCGAGCTGGGCGGGCGGCCGTTGCTGCTCGGGGCGTTGGACGCGCTGCGGGCCGGCGGGTGCGGCCCGCTGCTCGTCGTGCTCGGGGCGGCGGCCGACCAGGTCGCCGAGCTGGTCCCCGGCGATGTGCGCACCGTGCACGCGCCCGACTGGGCCGAGGGCATGGGTGCCTCGCTGCGCGCCGGGCTGGACGCGCTCGCCGGGTCCCCCGCGCCGGCGGTGCTCGTGCACCTGGTCGACCTGCCCGGCGTGGGCGCCGCCGCGATCGAGCGGCTCGCCTCCGCCGCGTCGGCCGGCCCGGACGTGCTGGCGCGTGCCGCCTACCACGGTGTGCCCGGGCATCCCGTGCTGCTCGGCCGGTCGCACTGGGCCGGCGTGCGGGCGGCCGCCGTCGGCGACGCCGGAGCGCGCGGCTACCTCGCAGGGCACCCCGCGCTGCGGCTGGTCGAATGCGGTGACGTGGCCGATCCGGGCGATGTCGACACCCCGGCGGCACTGTGGGAGTTCACCGAGCGTCGCAAGTCGTAGGGTGGTCGGGTGCCCGTTCCTGGTCCCGGATACACGATCACTGCCCGAGTTTCGGCCCCACCGTCGGCGAGCGCGGCCGGCGATCTCGCCGCCGCCATCGGCAAGGTGGGCGGAGTCGTCACCGCGTTCGACGTGGTGGACGCGAACGTCGACCACAACGTCATCGACATCAGCTGCAACGCGCTGAGCGAAGGCCACGCCCAGGAGATCACCGACGCGCTCGCCGCGTTGCCCGGGGTCCAGGTGCGCAAGGTCTCCGACCGGACGTTCCTGGTGCACCTCGGCGGCAAGATCGAGGTCACCCCGAAGGTCAGCCTGCGCACCCGGGACGACCTGTCCCGCGCGTACACCCCTGGCGTGGCCCGGATCTGCCGGGCGATCGCGGCCAACCCGGAGGACGCCCGCCGGTTGACCATCAAGCGCAACACCGTCGCCGTGGTCACCGACGGCTCGGCGGTGCTCGGGCTCGGCAACATCGGCGCGGCGGCCGCGATGCCGGTGATGGAGGGCAAGGCGGCGCTGTTCAAGCGGTTCGCCGGCGTGGATGCCTGGCCGGTCTGCCTGGACACGCAGGACACCGAGGAGATCATCCGGACGGTGCAGATCATCGCCCCGGCCTACGGCGGGATCAACCTGGAGGACATCGCCGCGCCGCGCTGCTTCGAGATCGAGGCGCGGCTGCGCGAGCTGCTGGACATCCCGGTGTTCCACGACGACCAGCACGGCACCGCGATCGTGGTGCTCGGCGCGCTGCGCAACGCGCTGCGGGTGGTCGGCAAGTCGCTGGCGGACTGCCGGATCGTGGTCTGCGGGGTCGGCGCGGCCGGCTCCGCCATCATCCGGCTGATGCTGCCCGAGGGGCCGGGAGACGTGCTCGCCGTCGATGTGGACGGCATCGTGCACCCGGGCCGCGCCGGGCTGGACGCCGACCCGAACCTGACCTGGATCGCCGGGCACACCAACTCAGCCGCGCAGGCCGGCACCCTGGCCGACGCCATGGTCGGTGCCGACGTGTTCATCGGGGTCTCGGCGCCCAACCTGTTCGGTGAGGCCGAGCTGGCCTCGATG
>DATAYB010000581.1:0-1721 GCA_036272795.1 Pseudonocardia sp. | reverse complement strand
ACCCTGGCCAGCGCGTCCCGGGCGTACGGCATCCGCAGGAACGACGACCGCCACGACCCCACCGCGCCCTGCCCACGGTCCTCGGGCACACCGCCGCCCGCGCGGGCCAGCTCGACCGCCTCGGCCACGACGTCGTCCATCGGCCGCCCCGCCGACTCCGCGCCGAGCACCAGCACCGCGCGCGAACCGTCGGAAGCCCCGCTGAACCGCGCCTCGCCGTGGTCGAGCAGCCGGCAGTTGGACAGCACCAGCCCGGACTGGGCGATCGCCCGCAGCGCACCCAGCGCGTCCGCGAAGCTCTCGAACAGCACGGCGGCGCCCGCCCGGTACTGGGGCCGGCACTGGACCCGCATCCAGGCCTCGGTGATCACGCCGAGGGTGCCCTCGGACCCGAGGAACATCCGGTCCGGGGAGGGGCCGGCGCCGGAGCCGGGCAGCCGCCACGACTCGCTCACCCCGGCCGGCGTGACGACCCGCATCGACTCGACGAAGTCGTCGATGTGCGTGCCGCCCATCGCGTAGTGCCCGCCGGCGCGGGTGGCCAGCCAGCCGCCGAGGGTGGAGAACTCGAAGCTCTGCGGGAAGTGCCGCAGCGTGTAGCCGTGCGGGCGCAGCTGGTCCTCCAGCACGGGGCCGAGCGCGCCGCCCTGGATCCGCGCCGCCCCCGCCACCGGGTCTATCTCCAGCACGCGGTCCAACCGGCTGACGTCCAGTGACACCGCCCCGACGTGCGCGGACCCCCGGTACTCGACGCCGCCGACCACCGAGCTGCCGCCGCCGTAAGGCAGCACGGCGACCCGGTGCTCGCCCGCCCAGTCGAGCAGTTCGCCGACCTGGGCCTCGGTGGTCGGGAACGCCACGAAGTCGGGGGCGGCGGCGAGGTCACCGGCCAGGGCGCGGACCACGTCCCGGAATGCCTTGCCGTACGTGTGCCCGGCGCGGTCGGCGGGCGCCGTGGAGCACCAGGTCCCGAAGGCAGCCGGTATCCCGACCCGGGGTGCCGGCAGGCTCAGCCGGTCCAGCTCCGGCACCGGCAGCGGACCCCCGAGCCGGTCGGCCCCGGGCAGCGCCACCCCCAGCGCCGCGCACTCCGCGTCGGTCAGCGCCGACTCGGCCCAGCCCCAGCCCCACCATGAACGAGTACGCCCGGCCGCCGTCACAGCCCGAGCCTAGTGTCAACCGGGTGCCCGCTGACGATCTCGGCGACCCCGGCCGGCACACAGCTCCTGGAGCCGGCACACGGATTTCGGACACCACACACGAGTCAGATCGGGTACCCCGCGCCTCGCGCCAGGCGGCCGGCGCCAGCCAACTCGGGGGCGAATATCGCCGGAGAGCTCTTCCGTCCGCACCCGAGCACCCTCATCCTCAGCGCATGGGTTCCTTCTGGCGGCAGCACAGCACTGAGCGCGATGTCCCCGCGACCGACCAGGACCTCAGCGGGGGCCGCCTGGACGAACACGACCTCGGGCGCGGCCGGTGCAACGAACACACCCTGGGGGAGGGTCGGCTCGACGCCCACGACCTCGGCCGGGGCCGGGGCCGGCTGGACGAGTACGACCTCGGCTAACAGCGCCGAGGTCGTCAGGCGGCCTTCTGGTCGGGGCGCTTGTGGTACTGGTCGACGTACTCCAGCCCGGTCAGCTCCATCAGCGAGTACATGATCTCGTCGGTGACCGAGCGCCGGATGAACGGGGAGGACTCCTGCCCCTCGTAGCGGG
>DATAYB010000580.1:0-1551 GCA_036272795.1 Pseudonocardia sp. | reverse complement strand
TTGGAAGGTGCTAGTCATGCGCGCAATCCAGGTGGCCTCGTTCGGCGGTCCGGAGGTGCTGTCCCCTGTGGAGCTGCCCGACCCGGTGCCGGGGCCCGGCCAGGTCGTGGTCGGCATGGCCGTGGCGGACGTCATCTTCCTGGACGTTATGCTGCGCGGCGGCTGGGGCCAGGACTTTTTTCCGCGGAAGCTGCCGTACGTGCCCGGCGGCGGCGGAGCGGGCGAGGTGCTGGAGACGGGCGAGGGGGTGGACCCGGCGTGGGCCGGCCGGCGCGTGGTCGTGCGGACCGCTACCGGATACGCCGAGCGGGTCGTCGCCGGCGTCGAGGAGATCATGCCGGTGCCCGTCGGTCTGACCGCGGAGACGGCGGCGGCGCTGGTTCACGACGGCGTGACCGCGCTCAGGCTGGACCGGCTGGGCGCGCCGGAAAAGGGAGAGTGGGTGCTGGTGTCGGCGGCGGCGGGCGGGGCCGGGTCGCTGCTGGTGCAGCTTGCCGTCGACGCGGGCGCTCGGGTGGTGGCCGCTGCGTCCAGCGACGCCAAGCTGGCGCTGGCGCGCGAGCTGGGTGCGGAGGCCACTGTCGACTATGCACGACCAGGCTGGATCGAGCAGGTGCACGAGGCGGCTGGCGGCGGCGTCGCACTGGTCTTCGACGGCGCGGGAGGCCGGCTCGGCACGGCCGCCTTGGACGCGGTGTCCGATGGCGGCCGACTCGTCACCTACGGCACCGCCGACGGCTTCGCCGCCCCGGACCCGGAGCTGGCTGCCCGCCGCCGCGTGCGCGTGCTTGCCCCGCTACTGGACGGCCCGCCGGACCAGGAGACCGCGCGCGAGCTGCTGGGCCTGGCGCTGGAGCGGGCCGCGGAAGGACGGCTGCGGCCGACGATCGGCGCAGCCTACCCACTGGAGCGGGCCGCCGACGCCCACCGCGCACTGGCCGCGCGTACTACGGTGGGCAAGTCACTGCTGCTGGTCAGCCCAGAGGGTCAGGAACCTCGTCCGCCGCTGCCGCCGCCTTGAGCTTGTTCGTCTCATCCCCCGCGAGCGGCTGGCCGTGCCCGAAACAGACAGTGTCCACCGTGATGTCTGCGAACTTGCGGAACGATTGCCGGGCCGTCGGGCGGTCGTTGTCGAAGGGGCCGAGGACGACCTGACCCTGCTGCTGGGTAGCCACGTCGCCGGTGAACAGGACGCCGGCCTCCTCGAAGAGAAAGGAGATGCTGCCGTCCGTGTGTCCCGGGGTGTGGATGACGCGCGCGCCCAGCTCTTCGAGGTGCTCGTCGTCGCCGAGGTCGCGGTCGACGCGGGCTGGCGCGGCGCTCGGGATCGAGCCGGCGATCTGGGCGTAGAACTGCTGCTCGGTATGCGTGAGGTCGGCGAAGGCCCCGGCGCTGTCGCCTCGAATGATGGGAGCGTCGACCCGGTGCGCCCAGATCTGCGCGTTCGGCCAGCTTCCGAGCTCGGCGGCTGAGCCGACGTGGTCAGGATGCCAGTGCGTGAGCAGCACGTGGGTCAGTGCTTCGCGGCCCAGGCCCCAGTCGGCGAGGGCG
>DATAYB010000579.1:0-3032 GCA_036272795.1 Pseudonocardia sp. | reverse complement strand
GGGCGCTCGGGCTCGGGTTCAACGCAGGCCGGCGACCGCGTCAGCCTCGGTGCAGAACGGTGAGCATGGCCTCCACGGCGATGCGGGGTTTGACGTTCAGCTCGAGCGCTTCGCGGCAGCTCAGCACCGCTTCGAGGCGGCGCAGCGTGGACTCCGGTGACCAGTCCGTGGCCGCTGTGTGGACGTCGGCGGCGCGGTCGGGGTGTGTGGCCGCCACCTGCGCGCCCAGTCGGAGCGCCAGCACGTCCCGGTAGAAGCCCGCCAGGTCGACCAGTGCCCGGTCCAGGGCGTCGCGCTGGCTCCGGGTCGCCCGCGACTTCTGCCGCCGCTCCAGCTCGCGTTCGGCGGCCTTCGCACCCCGTTGCGCGGCGGCCACGCCCTTGCCGGTGCCGCCCGAGCCCATCGCCACCGAGAGCGCCTCCCGCTCGGCGGCGTCCCGGGAGCCGGCCACGTCGGCCGCTTCGGCCTCGGCGGAGCCGATCAGGTCGTCGGCCGCGCGGAACACGTCACCGAAGCCGCGCAGCGACATCGGCAGCCCGAGCACCTGCTCGCGGCGCTGCCGGGCGTCGCCGTCCCTGGCCAGCCGGCGCGCCCGCCCGACGTGGCCGCCGCACACCGAGGCGGCCCAGTCGGCGGTCTCGGGGTCGATGCCGTCCCGGTTGACCAGCACCGCCGCGATGGCCGGCGGCGGCGGGGTACCCAGCGGCACCAGCCGGCAGCGCGAGCGGATCGTCACCGGTACGTCGTCGGGGTGGTCGGACGGCGCGCAGAGCAGGAACACCGTACGGGCCGACGGCTCCTCCACCGCCTTGAGCAGCGCGTTGGCCGCTCCTTCGGTAAGCCGGTCGGCGTCGGCGATGACCACGATCTGCCAGTTGCCGGTGCTCGGCAGGCGGGCGGCGATCTGGACGAGCGCGCGCATCTCCGACACGGAGATGGACAGCCCCTCCGGCACCACCTCGCGCACATCGGGGTGTGTGCCGGCCATGACTGTGCGGCAGGACTGGCACTCGCCGCAGCCGCCGGTGGGGCACTGCAGCGCGGCCGCGAACGCCCTGGCGGCCACCGAGCGGCCGGATCCGGGTGGGCCGGTGAACAGCCAGGCGTGGGTCATCGCCTTCGGCTCGGACGCCGCCCCGGACAGCTCGGCGACCGCCCGGTCCTGGCCGACCACGTCCGACCAGACCCCGCCGAGGGATGCCACCGGTACCACCGCTGCCTACCGCCTGCTCAGGCCGAGGCCGCCGAGCCGGGGCCGCCGCTTGGTCTGGCGCAGCGCGGCGGTGTGCACGAGCGGCCGGATGCCTTCGCGGATCCGTTCCTCGACGGCGTCCGGGGCGGCGTCCGCGTCGACGACCACGTAGCGGTGGGGCTCGGCGGCCGCCATCCTGGTCAGCCAGCGCTGCACACGCAGGTGGTCCTCGCCCATCGCCAGCAGGCGGCGCGCGCCGGCTCCGGTCGCGCCGTCGGTGGGTGCGCGGTCCAGCAGGACGGTGACGTCAGGGCGCAGCCGGCCGGTGGCCCAGTTGGTCAGGCTGTGCAGCTCGTTGCTGTCCAGGTCGTCGGACGAGTCGGCTCCGACTCCACCGGCCGCGTCGGCTGCCGCCTTGTCCAGCCCGAGCTGCATCAGCGGGTTGGCCACGAACCGGTCCATCACGACGATCTCGCCGGCCTGCAGCGCCGGGCGCACCTCGCGCTCCACGACGTCGGCCCGGACCGCGGCGGCGGCCAGCGCGCGTGCCCTGGTGCCGGTCAGGTCGGCACCGAGTACCGCGCCGGTCAGCCGGGGGGCGTCCTCGCGGTACTCGCCGGGCTGGGTGACCTGGTAACCCTCCGCGCGCAGCCAGCCGACCAGCCGCCGGGTCTGCTCGGCGGACTCCACCGAGGTGGCCCCCTCGACCGCGATGAGCACGCCGCCGACCGGGCGCCGGGCACCTCGGCGGAACGCACCGAGCAGGTCGGGCAGCAGCGGCTCGGAACGCCGGTCGTCCATCTGCCGGTACGCCAGCACGCCGACCACCGAGGCGATCAGCCCGGCCACCCCGAGCACCGTGCGCGTGCCGTCGACGTGGAACGGATGGTCGAAGATGTTGATCACGCGGGTCTGCACGAGGCCGACGGCGAGCGGCACCACCGACATCGAGGCCAGCAGGTCCAGCCGGACGATGGACTGCACGAACGCCACCACGCGCCCGCGCACCTCGTTGGCGACCTGGGCACCGATGATCGTCAGCCCGGTCAGGAACGCCACGCCCGCGCAGCAGCCGACCAGCGCGACGGCGGCCAGCGCGACGAACAGGTGGGGCGCCACCGCGACCAGCACCAGGCTCAGCCCGGCGGCCACGATCGCGGCGCCGAACAGCCGGTTGTGGGGCAGCCGCCGTGCCAACGTCGGCACCACGCCCATGCCGGCCGCCATCCCGATGAACACCGAGACGAACAACATGCCGTACGCCGCGTCGCCCCCACCGAGGCTGGTGGCGTACAGCTTGGCCAGCGCGATCACGGCGCCGCCGGCCGCGAAGGCACCCATGATGCCGATCACCAGGCCGCGGATCAGCGGCGTCGAGCCGACGAACCGGGCGCCGTCCTGCAGCAGCGCGAGCAGCCCCGCGTCGCCCTCCCTGGACCGGCCCGGGGAGCGCCCCGAGATCTCCGGGATGCGGAACCAGACGGTCAGCGCGGTCAGCAGGTAGCCGGCGCCGTTGATCATCAGCGCGATGTAGACGGTCGTGGTGGGGCTGGGCCGGTCCCCGAGGAAGCTGCCGACCGTGGAGACCGCGGTGAACAGTCCGGACGCCGTGAGCACCGCGACGCCGTAGGTCATCGCCAGGCTCAGCTGGTTGGCCGTCTCCACCTGGTCGGGCCGGCGCAGCAGGTTCGGGATCGACGCGTCCTTGGCCGGGATCCAGAACATCGAGCAGATCTCGATCAGGAACGTCGCCGCGAACAGCCACCACAGCGAGCCGACCAGCGGTATCGAGAAGAACAGCACGAACCTGGCCAGGTCGCAGATGACCATGAGCTTGCGC
>DATAYB010000578.1:0-2864 GCA_036272795.1 Pseudonocardia sp. | reverse complement strand
GCAGCTGGCCTGTTACCGGGAGGGCATCAACGCGCACCTGACCGCCGCGATCGCGCTTGCCCAGCGCAGCCCGGGTGGCCTGCTCATGCCGGAGCAGTCGCTGCTCTACACCGGGCGCGTGCTGGCCACCACGCAGCTGCCAGCGATGATGCACCTGGCCCGCGAGCTGTGCGGAGGGCAGATCTGCATCACCCCGGACGCCGCCAGCTTCGCCAACCCGGAGACCGGCCCGTGGCTGGAGAAGTACTACTCGATCAACGACGGCTGGGTGGCCGACGACCGGCGCAAGCTCCTCGCGTTCGCCCGTGACCTGCTCAACTCCGACTACGCGGGGCACCGGCTGACGTTCCAGCTGTTCGCCCAGTCGCCGCCGTTCGCGCACCTCGCCGCCGTGTACCGCAACTTCGACTGGGACGGCCCGCTGGACCTGGTGCGCTCGGCCGCCGACCTGTCCGAGAACGTCCCGGCGGCGGGCGCCCGGTGACCGGCTCGGGAAGCCGTGCCGTGCTGAAGAACGCCCACACCAGGATCCGGCCGTTCAACACCCGCGACACGTACCCGGAGCAGAAGCTGGACAACGACCTCTGCCAGGCCGTCGTAGCGAACGACACGGTGTACGTGCGTGGCCAGGTCGGCCAGGACCTGGAGACCAGCGAGTCGATCGGCATCGGCGACGCAGCCGCGCAGGCCGACCGTGCGATGGCCAACATCGAGCTGCTGCTCACCGAGGCGGGCAGCCGGCTCGAGCACCTGGTCAAGCTGACCATCTACCTCGTCGACCCGCGCTACCGGGAGGACGCCTATCGTACGGTCGGCCGCTGGACGAAGGGCGTGCACCCGATTTCCACCGGTGTGGTCGTGGCCGGGCTGGCCCGCCCGGAATGGCTGGTCGAGGTGGACGCGATCGCGGTCATCCCGCGCGGCGCGGCGGGGGAGGCCGGCGCATGACGTTCGCGGTGCTGGCGACGGACGGCGGCGGCCGGTTCGGCATGGCGGTCAGCTCGTCCAGCCCGGCGGTCGGCGCGCGGTGCATCCACCTGCGCCCCGGGGTCGGCGGTGCGGCCTCGCAGAACATCACCGACCCCCGCCTCGGCACCAGGCTGCTGGACGCGGTGGCCGATCTCGGGGACGCGGCGGCGGCCCTGGAGAAGGTCCGCGCGGACACCCCGGAAGTCGAGTACCGCCAGCTCATGGTGGTCGACGGCACCGGGCGGACGGCGTCGTACAGCGGCGCGCACACGCTCGGGGTGTATGCCTCGGCGTCCGGACCGGGCGTGGTGGCGGCCGGCAACCTGCTGGCCGGTGACGGCGTGCCGGCGGCGATCGTGGCGGCGTTCACCGGAGCCACCGGCGAGCTGGAGCAGCGGTTGGTCACCGCGCTGGCGGCCGGGCTCGCGGCGGGTGGGGAGGCGGGGCCGGTCCGCTCGGCCGGCCTGGCGGTGGTCGCCGGCGTGACGTGGCGGGTCACCGACCTGCGGGTGGACTGGCACGACGACCCGGTCGGCGAGCTCGCGCGGCTGGTGGAGCTGTGGCTGCCGCAGCGCGACGACTACGTCAGCAGGGGCCTGGCGCCGGGCGACGCGCCCTCGTACGGCGTCCCGGGCGACGAGTGACCGGCGGCGATGAGTGACCGGCGGCGATGAGTGACCGGTGCACGAGTGACCGGCGGCGATGAGTAACCGGGGGCGATGAGTGACCGGTGCACGAGCACGGCACACAGCGTCATCGCGCGGCACACAGGTCAGGTTCCGTGTGCGGCGTGACGACGGTGTGTGCCGTGCGCATCGACAGGTGGGACGGCGGCGGGTGTGCGGGGTGAGCGGTTGAAGGACGTGGCGCGGCACCGGATCCAGCGTGACGCGGAGCGGCTGATCGGGCTGTCGGAGGCACTGCACGCCGACCCTGAGACGGCGTGGCAGGAGCACCGCGCCGCCGCCCGGGTGCCGGAGCCGCTGGCCGCCGCAGGCTTCGAGGTCACCGGAAACTACCTGGGGCTGGACACCGCGTTCGTGGCGCGCGCAGGCGACGGGCCGGTACGGATCGCGCTGTGTGCCGAGTACGACGCACTGCCCGGCCTCGGCCACGCCTGCGGGCACAACCTGATCGCGGCGAGCTCCGTCGGCGCCGCGCTGGGCCTGGCGGCGGTCGCGGACGAGCTCGGGCTGACCGTCGAGGTGTACGGCACGCCGGCCGAGGAGGGCGGCGGCGGCAAGATCGAGCTGCTGGACCGGGACGCGTTCGCCGGCGTCGACCTCGCGCTGATGGTGCACCCCGCGCCGGTCGACGTCGCCGAGGCCCGCCCGTTCGCGGTGGCGCACTCGCGGATCAGCTACCGGGGGCGGGCGGCGCACGCGGCGGCGTACCCGGAGCAGGGCGTCAACGCGGCGGACGCGTTCACCGTCGCGCAGGTGGCGATCGGGGGGCTGCTGCGCCAGCACCTGCCGTCGGGTGCGCGGGTGCACGGCATCGTGGTCAACGGCGGCGAGGCGCCGAACGCGATCCCGGAGCACACGGAGGGCCGCTGGTACGTCCGTGCCGAGTCGCTCGCCGAGCTGGCCGACCTGGAGCCTCGGGTGCTGCGGTGTTTCGAGGCCGGCGCGCTGGCCACCGGCTGCGAGCTGGAAGTGCACCCGGAGAGCCAGCCCTACGCGGAGTTCCGTACCGACGCCCGCGCGCTCGCCGCCTACCGGTCCAACGCCGAGGCGCTCGGCAGGACGTTCGCGGGCGACGCGATGGCCGCGCGGATGAACCGGGCGTCCACCGACATGGGCAACGTCTCGCAGCGGGTGCCGGCGATCCACCCGTACATCGGCATCGGGTCACTGCCGGCGCTCAACCACCAGCGCGAGTTCGCCGCGCACTGC
>DATAYB010000577.1:0-8843 GCA_036272795.1 Pseudonocardia sp. | reverse complement strand
CCTCAGGCCTCGCCGGAGGTCGCCCAGAGGTTGATCCCGGCCTCCACGGCGTGCTCGTCGATCCGCTTCAACTCATCGGCGTCGAAGGCGAGGTTGTCGAGTGCGCCGAGGCTGTCGTCCAGCTGACGCACGCTGCTCGCGCCGATCAGTACCGAGGTCACCCTGGTGTCGCGCAGCGCCCAGGCAAGCGCCAGCTGGGCCAGCGACTGACCCCGGTCGGCGGCGATCGCGTTCAGCCGACGGACGTGCGCCAGGTTCTGCTCGCTCAACAGGTCCGTGGACAGCGATGCGTCGCGGCTGGCGCGCGAGCCGGCCGGGACGCCGTCCAGGTACTTGCTGGTCAGCATGCCCTGCGCGAGCGGTGAGAAGGCGATGCAGCCGACGCCGGTGTCCTCGAGCACATCCAGCAGCTGCGTCTCGATCCAGCGGTTGAGCATCGAGTAGGACGGCTGGTGGATCAGCAGCGGGGTGCCGAGCTCGCGCAGGATCCGGACCGCCTCGCGGGTGCGTTCGGGACCGTAGGAGGAGATGCCGACGTAGAGCGCCTTCCCCGCCCGCACCGCCGAGTCCAGTGCACCCATCGTCTCCTCGAGTGGGGTGTCCGGGTCGAAGCGGTGGCTGTAGAAGATGTCCACGTAGTCGAGGCCCATCCGGCTCAGCGACTGGTCGAGGCTGGCCAGCACGTACTTGCGCGAGCCGCCACCCTGCCCGTACGGCCCTGGCCACATGTCGTAGCCGGCCTTCGTGGAGAGGATCAGCTCGTCGCGGTACGGCCGGAAGTCCTGGGGGAACAGGCTGCCGAAGTTTCGCTCGGCGCTGCCGTACGGCGGGCCGTAGTTGTTGGCGAGGTCGAAGTGCGTCACGCCCCGGTCGAACGCGCGGCGCAGGATGGCGCGCTGCGTGGCCAGTGGCTCGTGGTCCCCGAAGTTGTGCCAGAGGCCGAGCGAGATCGCGGGCAGCTGCAGCCCGCTCCGCCCGCAACGGCGGAAGTCGGCGTTGTCGTACCGGTCCGGTGCGGCGAGATACGTCATGCCGTCCATCTTGGTCGGATGTTGGACCTCTCAACATCTTGGGGGTGACCCCGCAGTCGTCAGCCGTAGAGCGCCGACGTGATCAGCTCGGTGTCGACGTAGTCGGTCATCTCCACGATGCGGCCGGCCTCGAACCGGGCCACGATGCAGTAGACGTTTCGGTACGGCCGGCCCGTGGTGGCGGTGGCGTCTCCCCTGGCCAGCATCACGACGTGGTCGTCCTCGGCGATGAACCTGTCGAGGGTGAACGACACCGGGCCGGTCAACCGCGCCCGCAGCGGCCCGAGCAGCTCCCGCAGCACGCGCGCCTTGCCCTCGAAGGTGCCGGACAGCGGCGTCGTGCCGATGATCGTCCAGCGGACGTCGTCGGACAGGGCGGCGACCAGCGGTTCGGCATTGCCCCGGGATGCCTCGGGTGTAGGCGTGCTCGATCAGGCGCTTGTTCTCGGTGGTCGACACGGGCAAGGCTCCTCAGGTCTGGGCGGCGGCGCGGTGGTGGTCGAGCAGGGTCGCGGCGGCGCGCTTGGCCCGGACAGCCGCGCCCGGGTCCCGGTGGGCGCCGCCGGTTGCGAACGCGCCGTCGACGAGCAGCGCGAGCTGGCCGGCCAGGTCGGCGTCCTCCACCCCGATCTGCCGCAGCAGCCGCGCCACCAGCTCGTCCCGGCCGGTGAGCTGCCGGCAGGCCGCCCGGCGGGCCGGGTGTTCGGGATCGGTGAGCTCCAGGCTGGCGTTCAGCAGCGCGCAGCCGGCCGGCGTCGGACCGGCCAGCAACCGCTCGATGACGTCGAACAGGGCCAGCACGGCGGGCTGCCCGGTACGGTGTGCGCGGGCCGCCGCGCCCCGCTCGAACAACTCGAGCGCCACCTCGCCCCGCAGGCTGAGCGCGGCCGCGACCAGCTCGTCTTTCGACCTGAAGTGCTGATAGAGGGTGCGTTTGGTGACGCCGGCACGCTCGGCGATGAGGTCCACCCCCGTCGCCGTGATACCCCGCAGGTAGATCAGCTCGGCGGTGGCCTCGAGCAGGGCCTGCCGGGTAATTCCGGTGCGGGACGGCACGGCGTCGAATATACATACCGGTCGGTGTACCTCCACCGAATAACGACCGCCCGTGCCACTACCCGAACTGGAGAGCCAGCTGATGCGATTCGGCCTCAAGGTCAACGCCGGTACCTGGAGCGAGGCCCAGCAGTGGGCCGGGATCGCCGAGGAGGCCGGCTTCGACGGGCTGTGGACCGGTGACAACATGCGCAACCCCCGCGATCCCGCCGTGCCGGTGCACGACGGCCTGACGGTGATGGCGGCGTGGGCGGCCACGACCAGCCGGATCCGGGTCGGCGCACTGATCGCCAACGCGGTGTTCCGCCGCCCGACGGTGCTGGCCAAGCAGGCCATCACCCTCGACCACGTGTCCGGCGGCCGGTTCGACCTCGGGATCGGGTCCGGGCTGTGGCCGACCGACCACGCCATGTCCGGCGTGCCGTTCTGGAGCCCCCGGGAGCGTGCCGACCGGCTCGCGGAGTTCGTCGGCATCGTCGACCGCCTGCTGGCCGGGGACAACCGCGACCACGCCGGCCCGAACTACCCCTACGCCGACGCGTCCACCACCCCCGGGCCGATCCAGACCAGGATTCCGCTGATCGTGGCGGCGAACGGTGCGAGGTCGCTGGCGGTGGCCGCCGAGCACGGGGACGCCTGGGTGACCTTCCCCGGCCCGGCCACCGAGGACGAGTTCGGCGCGGCGACCCTCGAGCGGACCCGCACGTTGGACCGGCTGTGCGTTGAGCGAGACCGCGAGCCGGCCGGCCTGCGCCGCATCCTGCTCGCCTACGGCGCGATCACCCCGTGGGCCTCCCCCGACGCGTTCGCCCGCGTGGTGGACCGGTACCGGGAACTCGGGTTCGACGAGATCGTCTGCTACGCCCCGAAACCCGAGGAGCGGGCCGTGTTCGACAAGGTCGTGGCCGGTCTGACAAGCCTGTGAGCACCGAGAAGATCGTCTGCGTCGGCCGGGACATCGACATCGCGCACGAGCGCTTCGGTGAGCCCGACGCGCCCGCCGTGCTGTTGCTGCAGGGCCTCTCCCAGCAGATGCTCGGCTGGCACGAGGCGTTCTGCGCCGAGCTCGTGGCCAGGGGCCTGCAACCGGTCCGGTTCGACAACCGCGACATCGGCCGCTCGACCCACCTGTCCGACGTGCCGCTGCCGGACTTCGCGGGCGCCCTGGCCGGGGACCTGTCGACGGCCGCGTACACGCTGTCGGACATGGCGGCCGACGGCATCGGGCTGCTCGACGCGCTCGGCATCGAGCGCGCCCACGTCGTCGGGCTGTCGCTCGGCGGGCAGATCGCACAGACGATGGCGATCGAGCACCCCGACAGGATCCGGTCGCTGACGTCGATCAGCACCACGACCGGCGACCCGGCGGTCGGCCAGATCCACGCCGGCACGTGGGAGAAGCTCGCGGCGCCGCCGGTCACGACCCGAGGGCAGGCCGCCGACCAGGCCGTCAACGCACTGCGGGTGGTCGGGTCGCCGGGCTTCGCCCTGGACGAGGCCGAGGTGCGGGCCAGGGCCGGCGCCGCCTTCGAACGGGCGGCGCCGGACCTCGACGGCATCGTGCGGCAGGCCGTCGCCACGATCGCGTCGGGCGACCGGACCCCGCTGCTGCGCACGCTCGACCTGCCGACGCTGGTGATCCACGGCGCCGACGACCCCATGGTCGACCTCAGCGGCGGGCGCGCCACCGCTGCCGCGATCCCCGGCGCGGAACTGGTCGTGTTCGACGGGATGGGGCACAACCTGCCGAGGGAGCTGTGGCCGGAGGTCGCCGACCGGATCGCCGTGCTCGTGCAACGCGCCGGCTCGCACGGTTGATCATGCCGGGCGGCCAGGGGCGGCTTAATCATGCCGGCCGGCCGGCGGGCCCCGGATACGGTCGGCCCGGTGCGAATCGAGCAGCCCAGCGACATCGTGGCCACCGTCGACGGAATGTACGCGAGCGATCTGATCGCGGCCCAGTTCGACCTCTTCACCTGGCTGGAGCGTCGGGGGCGCGCGGACACCGAGGAGATCGCCAGGCACTTCGGGCTGGACGAACGGGCCGTGGACGTCACGGTCACCTACCTCGTCGCCGCCGGGCTGTTGCACCGGCTCACCGACCAGTCGGTCGAACCCACGAAGGTCGCCCGCTCGCACCTGGTGGCCGGCGCGGGGGCGGACGACCTGCGGCTGTACTTCGGCATGGCACGGGAGCGGCCGGGCTGCCTGGAACTGGTGGACGTGCTGCGCACCGGTGAGCCGGCCGCGTTCGGCAGCGCCCGGCGCGGCCAGCAGTGGTTGGCGCGGATGGCCACGGCGCCGTTCGCCAACCAGTTCAGCGCGGGCATGGATGCACGTGGCCGGTTCCTCGCGCCGTATGCCGCCACGGCGCTGACCGGGGTCGACTACCGCCGCGTGCTCGACGTCGTACTCGCACGTGCTGCATGACTGGGACGCCGCCAGCATCCACCGGCTGGCGGCCAACTCCTACGCTGCGCTGCCAGCCGGCGGCTGGCTCGTCGACCACGACGTGCACATCAACGACGGCAAGACCGGCCCGTTGGCCGCCACCGCGTTCTCGATCTGGATGATGCACGTGACCCGGGGCAAGTGCTGGTCCTGCCCGGAGCTGGCGCGGATCTTCGCGGCCGTCGGTTTCACCGACATCGCCGACCACCCGACGACGGCGGGCTGCACCGCGATCGTCGCGCGCAAGGGCTGACCGGGACGTAAGGTCCATCCCGGGGCGAGACCGACAACGCGGAGGTCTGATGGATACCGAGGCCGCGCTGCCGTCCTGCCCGGTGCTGCCCGGGTTCGACCCCCTCAGTGAGGCGTTCCTGGCGGACCCGTACCCCGAGCTCGCCAAGGTTCGCGACCGGGGACCGGTCTTCTTCGCCCCGGTGCTGGACCGCTGGGTCGTGACCGGCTACGCGGAGATCGAACACGTGCTGCTGGACCCGGAGACCTTCTCCGCGGCCGAGGCCCAGCGGACCCTCTACCCGCTGTGCCCGGAGGCCGACGCGATCCTGCGCGGGCTCGACCTGGTACCGACGATGTCCAACGCCGACCCGCCCGCCCACACGCGCTACCGCTCGGTGATCATGCGCGCGCTGTCGCCCCGCCGGATGGCGAAGCTCGAGCCGGTCATCCGCTCCCGGGCCACCGCGCTGATCGACACGATGCTGACCGGCGGCCGCAGCGGGGACATCGTGGCCGGGCTCTGTCACCCACTGCCGGCGGCGACGCTGTTCGCGCTGATCGGGTTCCCGCCCGGCGACGGCGAGCAGATCAAGGCGTGGTGCGAGGACAAGATCGAGGTCAACTGGGGGCGGCCGTCCGTCGAGCAGCAGGTCCGGTCCGCGCACAGCATGGTCGCCTTCCTGGACCACTGCCGAGCTCTGGTCCACGCCCGCCGCGCCGCCCCGGCCGACGACCTCACCAGTGACCTCGTCACGGATGAGCGGGCGCTGCGCGATGAGGAGGCGGCCAGCCTGATCTTCGCACTCAGCTTCGCCGGCCACGAGACCACCACGAACCTGCTCGGCAACGCGCTGTACCAGCTGCTCTCCCGCCCCGGGCTGTGGGACGAGGTCCGGGCCGACCGCAGGCTGATCCCCGGTGCGGTCGAGGAGACCCTGCGCTACGACTCGTCGGTGCCGATGTGGCGTCGGGTCACCACGAGAGCAACTGCACTCGGCGGGGTACGCCTGCCGGCGGGTGCCCGGGTGGTGCTCGCGTTCGGCGCCGCCGGCCACCAGGCCGACCGGTTCCCGGAGCCGGACCTGTTCGACGTGCGCCGGCCCGACGCACGGCGCCAGCTGTCCTTCGGCAAGGGCATCCACCTGTGCGCCGGTGCGCCACTGGCCCGTCTGGAGGGCAGGATCGTGCTCGACGCGCTGGGCGACCGGATGCCGGCGCTGCGGCTGGCGGTCGGCCACGAGCGGAGGTACCCGGCGAACATCTCGTTCCGCGGCCCGCGCGAATTGTGGGTTGAATGGTCCGTATGACGGACAGGGTCGACGAGGACGAGCGCGGCTTCGTCCGCAAGCCGGTGGCGTTGGACGAGCGGATCACGGCGGACGCCTCCTCGCCGTGGCCGGTGGAGGCGGACCGCTACCGGCTGATCATCGCCAGGGGCTGTCCATGGGCGAACCGGGCCGCGATCTCCCGGCGGCTGCACGGGCTCGAGCAGGTGCTGTCGATGGGCATCGCCGGCCCGCTGCACGACGAGCGCAGCTGGCGCTTCCACCTCGACCCCGACAACCGTGACCCGGTGCTCGGCATCGAATGGCTGGGGGATGCCTACCGCGCCGCCGACCCCAACTTCGACGCCGGTATCACCGTGCCGGCCGTCGTGGACGTGGCCAGCGGCAAGGTCGCGACCAACGGCTTCAACCAGCTCACCTTGGACTTCGCCACCGAATGGAAGGCGCTGCACCGCGAGGGCGCCCCGAACCTGTACCCCGAGCCGCTGCGCGCCGAGATCGACGAGGTCAACGAAGGCGTCTACCAGGATGTGAACAACGGCGTATACCGGTGCGGCTTCGCCGGCAGCCAGCAGGCCTACGAGCGTGCCTACGGCGCGCTGTTCGCCCGGCTCGACACGCTGTCCGAGCGGCTGGCCGACCGCCGCTACCTCGTCGGCGACACCATCACCGAGGCCGACATCCGGCTCTGGGTCACGCTGGTGCGGTTCGACTCTGTATACCACGGCCACTTCAAGTGCAACCGGAGCAAGCTCACCGAGATGCCGGTGCTGTGGGCCTACGCCCGCGACCTGTTCCAGACGCCAGGGTTCGGCGACACCATCGACTTCGAGCAGATCAAGCAGCACTACTACGGCGTCCACCTGAACATCAACCCGACCGGCATCGTGCCGCTCGGCCCCGACCCGTCCGGCTGGCTGACCCCGCACGGCCGCGAGCAGCTCGGCGGCCGCCCGTTCGGCAACGGCAGCCCGCCCGGCCCGCCACCCGCCGGCGAGCTCATCCCGCCGCTGACCTAGCACCCCGCCCGCCCTGTGGCCGTCGAAAGCATGGCAGGCGCCACGCGGACACCATCGGCGCGGCAGCCGGACGCTTTATTCGTCGACCGTACCCAAACCACCGGTAATGCGCGAGAGACTGCTAGGTCCGCAGAATGCTTCCCCGCGGATTTCTTCGTGGTGTCTGGCGCGGGTCGAACCATTTTGGCGGAATGAATTCGGGGTGGCCGTCGTGCATTTGTGTTTTCCAGCCGGAGTCGTGGAGTTGGTTGTGGTGAGTGAGACAGAGCATGACGAGGTTGTTGATGTCAGTTCTGCCGCCGTGTAGCCAGTGGATGATGTGGTGGACTTCGCACCATCTCGGGGTTTTGTCGCATCCGGGATAGGCGCAGCCACCATCGCGTGCCGCGACGGCCTTGCGCTGCGCCGGTGACACACACCGCTTCTCGCAGCCGACGTCCAGTGGCTGGCCCTCGCCGCCGAGCACGACCGGGGTGATCTTCGAGTCGCACAGGATTCTGCGGGCTTCCGCGGCGGTGGTCATGCCGCCGAACTCCAACTCGACCCCGCGCGCCTGACTGCGCATGGTCTCGAAGTCCAAGATAGCGGTGAAATGTGGGCGCTGACCGCCCTCCTCGGGAAGGTACCCCTCGTCGAGGGCATGCTCACAGATTGCACCGAGCGCGTCAGCCTGGCGTTCGCCCAGCGACTTGCCCCGGCCGAGGTCGTCGGGCTCGTTCGGGGTGAGTGCAGCCTGGATTGCCCGGCACACCGCGTCGAAGGTCGTGGCGTCGAGCCGACCCTTGATACGGCCACCGCCATCGGTGCGGCACCTGGCCAGGTGCAACTCGTTGACCAGCTGATCCTCGTCCTCCGGCGCCGGCCCGTCCTGATCAAGCTTCTCGATCACGTCCGTGGCGAGACGGGCCAGTTGATCAGGCCGATACAACCTGGCCCAGTCGGCGAGCTGCACCCCCAGACCGGCCCACACCTCCGGGGCGAGACGCCCGGCCGCGTCAGTGCCGAAGACCCGCTCGATGACCTCGCCGTGCGCCTGGCCGATCTCCCAACCACCCAACGCGGTCGCCGGCGCCGGCAGCCGGGGCTCCAGAGCCGCGCCCTGTAAGGAGGTGGGAAAGATGCTCCACGCGAGAGCCACCATCCGGCGCGACTCCGCCAGTGTGCAGCGCATCAGATCCGCCACCGCCAGCGCCGGCCGCACCCCCCGGTCGGTGAACTCGCCTTCGCAGTCGAGCCGAGCGACGGCGTGCAGCGCAGTGTGCTCAGCCCTTCGCTTCACCAAGTTCAGAAACGGCAACTGATCAATCAAATCCTGGCCGCCGATCGAGCCCGACACAGCATCCAACGCATCCAAGGCCGACAACACGGCCTGACGCGCGGTGGCGATCGAGCTTTCCGACATACCCGAATCATGCCCGACGGCTCCGACATTTTCCGGCGCTCGAACCGCCCGGAGCGACGAAGAAGAAATCGATTATGTGGGCACATCGTGTGCCGTACCCGACTGGAGGTGCCGGTTTCGACAAGTGGTGAGATTTTGGGACATGCTCAACTGGCTGTGGTCGCTTATAAGGCTCTTTCGAAAATGACCAGCCATCCTGAGGCGACCAAGTTATTCGAGCCGCCGGGATCGCCGAAGGCTCCCGACAGAGGCAAAGCACGCTCACGCCAGGCAGCCACGCCAACCCGATCATCAACAGCAGAGCTGGCCGGCACCCACACGGGCGCCGGCCAGCTCGGTCCTCAGGTGCGCGAGACGCGACTAC
>DATAYB010000576.1:0-23310 GCA_036272795.1 Pseudonocardia sp. | reverse complement strand
CGGCGAACCCGAAGGCGATCGGCGTGATCCTCGGCGGGCACGGGATCACGGCGTGGGGCGACACCGCCGAGGAGTCGGAGGCGAACTCGCTGGAGATCATCCGCACGGCACAGCGGTTCCTCGACCAGCGCGGCGCGGCGGAGCCGTTCGGGCCGGTCCGCCCGGGTTTCGAGCCCCTGCCGGAGGCCGAGCGCCGGGCCCGTGCGGCCGCGCTCGCGCCGGTGATCCGCGGGTTGGCGTCGACCGACCGCCGCCAGGTCGGCCACTTCACCGACTCCGAACCTGTGCTGGACTTCCTCGCGCGCGAGAAGCTCGCTCCACTCGCCGCGCTCGGTACCTCCTGCCCCGACCACTTCCTGCGCACGAAGGTCCGCCCGCTGGTGCTCGACCTACCGGCGGGGGCGTCCCTAGAGCAGCAGGTCGCCCGGCTGCGCGAGCAGCACACCGCATACCGGGACGACTACCGCGCCTACTACGAGCGGCACGCCGACGCCGACTCGCCACCGATGCGCGGTGCCGACCCGGCCATCGTGCTCGTACCCGGGGTCGGGTTGTTCAGCTTCGGCGCCAACAAACAGACCGCCCGCGTGGCCGGCGAGTTCTACCTGAACGCGATCAACGTGATGCGCGGCGCCGAGGCCGTGTCGCGGTACGCGCCGATCCCCGAGGCCGAGAAGTTCCGCATCGAGTACTGGGCGCTCGAGGAGGCCAAGCTCGCCCGGCTCCCGAAGCCGAAACCACTGGCCGGGCGGATCGCACTGGTCACCGGGGGCGGCTCCGGCATCGGGCGGGCGGTCGCGCTGCGGCTGGCCGCCGAGGGTGCCTGCGTCGCCGTCGCCGACCGGGACGCCGAGTCCGCCCGCGCCGTGGCGCGCGAGATCGGCGGGCCTGACGCGGCGCTGGCGGTGACGGCCGATGTGACGTCGGCAGGCGCGATTGCCGACGCGGTGGCCGCCACCGCCCTCGCGTTCGGCGGCGTGGACCTCGTGGTGAACAACGCCGGGCTGTCCATCTCGAAGCCGCTGCTGGAGACCACCGAGGCCGACTGGGACCGCCAGCACGACGTGATGGCCCGCGGCTCCTTCCTGGTGTCCCGGGAGGCGGCGCGTGCCATGCTCGCCCAGGGACTCGGCGGCGACATCGTGTACATAGCCAGCAAGAACGCGGTCTTCGCCGGCCCGAACAACGTGGCCTACGGCGCCGCCAAGGCCGACCAGGCGCACCAGGTACGGCTGCTCGCCGCCGAGCTGGGTGAGCACGGCATCCGGGTCAACGGCGTGAACCCGGACGGTGTGGTGCGCGGCTCGGGGATCTTCGCCGGCGGCTGGGGCGCCCAGCGCGCGGCGGTGTACGGCGTGCCAGAGTCCGAGCTCGGCGCCTTCTACGCCCAGCGCACGCTGCTCAAGCGCGAGGTGCTGCCGGAGCACGTGGCGGCCGCGGTGTTCGCCCTCACCGGCGGTGACCTCGCCCTCACCACCGGCCTGCACGTGCCCGTCGACGCCGGCGTGGCCGCCGCGTTCCTGCGCTGACAGCCTCGCCTACTACCACCGGGGCCTGGCGGTGAGCAGCACGAACGGCTCGGCGCCGGGCTGGTCCTGGGGCCTCGCTGCTCGTCGCTGCCCGGCTCGGGCGTCAGCGCTGGGCGAGCACCGCGCGCAGCCGGGTGGCGAAGGTGGCCGGGTCCTCGGCGAAGCCGGTGTGCCCGCCTGGGAACGGGGTGGGTTCGATCCCGAGGGCCGCGGCGAGCGCGTTCGAGGTCCGGTCACAGAGCTGGCCGCCCGAGTCCTGCCCGATACCGACCACCACCTGGGCGGCCGCCGCACGGAGCGCGCCGAGGTCGGGCACCCACACGGTCGTCGCCCGCATCTCGTGCGCGAACCAGTGGTGCTCGTCGGCGGCCCGCGCCGGCTCCCTCGGGCCGCCGAACATCATGTGGAAGACCTCCTCCGGCATCACGATGTCGGCCTGCGCGAGGAACTGGCGCCACGCACCCGTGACGTCGCCGGCGAGGTAGGTCGCGATCAGGTCCTCAGTGCCCGCGCGCAGCTGGTCACGGTCCTCGAGCAGCTCGGTCAGCGGCGGCTCGTGCGCGATCACGGTGCTGACCTGCTCGGGATGTGCCTGCAGCAGGGCCAGCGCGGTGATCGCGCCGCCGCTGGAGCCGAGCACGGTGGCCGGCCCGGCGTCCAGCAGCGTGATCAGCCGGGACAGGTCGTCGGCGCGCAGCTCGGGGGTGGAGTCGGAGTCGGGGTCGTCGACGGGGCTGCGGTTGACGCCCCTCGGATCGGTGGTCAGCACGGTGTGGTCGGCGGCGAGCAGTTCGGCCAGCGGTGCGAACGGCGTGGCGTCCATCGGGGCGCCCACCAGCGCCACGAGTGGGCCACGGCCGCGCACCTCGTAGTGCAGGCGCGCGCCGGGCACCTCGAGGGTCGCGGTGTAGGGAACGGTCGACGTGGGGGTCATCGCAGGGCCTTTCTGCCGGGGGCCTCAGCTTTATCTGGAGACTGGGACCGCGTCGCCGCGGCAGACTCATCGCTCGTGAGCGAAATTTCCGCGGGCAACCGGGAACGGACCGTGGACACCGCAGTGGCGGACCCGGAGCTGGCTCGCGCCCGCGCGGGCGACGCGGATGCGTTCAGCCGGCTCGTACGGCCGCTGCGCCCCCAGCTGCACGCGCACTGCTACCGGATGCTCGGCTCCACCCACGACGCCGACGACGCGCTGCAGGACGCGCTGCTGCGGGCCTGGCGTGGCCTCGCCGGGTTCGAGGGCCGGAGCTCGCTGCGCTCGTGGCTGTACTCGGTGGCCACCCGCACCTGCCTGGACAGCGTGGCCCGCCGGGGCCGCCGCGCCCTGCCGATGGACCTCGGTCCGGCCAGCGTGCAGGCGGTGCTCGCCGACCGGCCGAACACCGAGGTCGCCTGGCTGGGGCCGTACCCGGACGCCGGCCTGACCGATGACGTGGCCGGTCCGAGCGGGCCGGCCGGGCGCTACGAGCAGCGCGAGGCCGTCGAGCTGGCGTTCGTCGCGGCGTGCCAGCACCTGCCTGGTAACCAGCGGGCGGCGCTGCTGCTGTTCGAGGTACTGGGCTTCTCCGCCGCCGAGATCGCCGACACGATGGCCACCTCGACAGCCTCGGTGAACAGCGCCCTGCAGCGGGCCAGGGCGACCGTCGCCGACAAGATCCCCGCGACGAGCCAGGGGCAGACCCTGCGCAAGGTCGGGGACGCCCGGATCCGGGAGATCGTGGCCGGCTACTGCGGCGCGCTGGAACGCGGCGACGCCGACGCGCTGGTCGCGCTGCTGACCGAGGACGTCACGTGGTCGATGCCGCCGCTGCCGCACTGGTACCGGGGCCTGGCCGCCGTCACCGACTTCGCCGTGCGGGTCCCGCTGACCAGGTGCGGGACCTGGCGGCACATCCCGACGAGCGCCAACGGCCAGCCCGCGATCGCCGCCTACCTGTGGAGCGACGCCGCCGGGGCGCACGCGGGCTGGTCGATCAACGTGCTGACCCTGCGCGGCGACCGGATCGCCGAGGTCACCAGCTTCATCGGCGCCGAGCACTTCGTGGCGTTCGGCCTGCCCGCCGAGCTGCCCTGACCGGTTCCGAGCGGCCGACAACACGCGGTGCGTGGGCAGTGCCACGTTCCGACTGGGTTACCGATCGCGCGGCAGTGGTGCCGATCGTGCTGGTCACCGCTAGTCTGGTCGGGTAGTCGCCGATCCCACGCGGGAGAGCCCGACCGCCACCAGCGGTGCGGGCGCCGAAGGAGCAAATCCTCCCCGGAACCTCTCAGGCACATGGACCGTGTGGGCGAGACGCCTCTGGAAAGAGTGGCGCGAGCCGCTCGCCGACGGGGAAAACCCGGTGTGACCGGGCGAATCTCTCAGGCGCCCCTCGGGGCACGGACAGAGGGGGAGGGCAGGCCGTACCCTGCCCGGACCCGGAGGCGACCATGACCGCAGAGACCACCCCGCGCCGCACGCTCGCCGAGCTCGAGCGCGGCATCCCCTTCGTCGACCGGCACATCGGCCCGGACGACGGCGAGCTGGCCACGATGGCCGCCCTGATCGGCATCGACTCGCTGGACGAGCTCGCCGACCGTGCGCTGCCGGCCGGCATCCGCACCGCGCTGAACGCGCCGACCAGCCTGCCCGCGCCGGCCACCGAGTCGGAGTCGCTCGCCGAGCTGCGCGCGCTGGCCGCCCGCAACAACCTGACCGTGCCCATGATCGGCCTCGGCTACCACGGC
This sequence comes from Pseudonocardia sp., assembly GCA_036272795.1. Lineage (GTDB taxonomy): Bacteria > Actinomycetota > Actinomycetes > Mycobacteriales > Pseudonocardiaceae > Pseudonocardia. Next base: position 19,054 of record DATAYB010000576.1, on the reverse strand, counting down.
ACCGTGACCCCACCGGTGATCCGCCGCTCGGTGCTGGAGAACCCGGCCTGGTACACCGCGTACACGCCGTACCAGCCGGAGATCAGCCAGGGCCGGCTCGAGGCGCTGCTGAACTTCCAGACCGTCGTCTCCGATCTCACCGGGCTGCCCGTGGCCGGCGCCTCCGTACTGGACGAGGCGACCGCGGCGGCCGAGGCGATGACCCTGGTCCGGCGCGCTGGACGGCCGAAGAGCGCCCGCTTCGTGGTGGACGCCGACACGCTGCCGCGCACGTGCGCCGTGCTGCGTACCCGGGCCGAGCCGCTGGGCATCGAGATCGTCGAGGCCGATGTGTCCGACGGGCTGCCCGAGGGGGAGTTCTTCGGCGTGCTGTTGAGCTACCCGGGCGCGTCCGGTGCGGTCGTCGACCACGCGGCGCTGATCACCGCCGCGCACGAGCGGGGCGCCAAGGTCGTGGTCGCCGCAGACCCGCTGGCACTGACCCTGCTGCGCCCGCCGGGCGAGATCGGCGCGGACGCGGTGGTCGGCAGCACGCAGCGCTTCGGGGTGCCGCTCGGCTTCGGTGGCCCGCACGCCGGCTACCTCGCCGTCCGGGACGACCTGCGCCGCCAGCTGCCGGGGCGCCTGGTCGGGGTGTCGGTGGACGCGGACGGCGCACCGGCCTTACGGCTCGCGCTGCAGACCCGTGAACAGCACATCCGCCGTGAGAAGGCCACCAGCAACATCTGTACCGCGCAGGTGCTGCTCGCCGTGGTCGCCTCGATGTACGCCGTCTACCACGGGCCGGACGGGCTGCGCGCGATCGCCGCCCGGGCGCACCGGATGGCCGCCGTACTGGCCGCCGCGCTGCGGGCCGGGGGTGTGCCGACCGGGCCCGACGGGTTCTTCGACACCGTGCTCGCCGAGGTCCCGGACCGCGCCGATGACGTGGTCGCCGCCGCGCACGACGCCGGCATCACGCTGCGCAGGGTGGACGGCGACCACGTCGGGGTGTCCTGCTCGGAGCTGACCACCCGGGACCACCTGGTGGAGGTGTGCGCGGCCTTCGGGGTCACCGTGGACGGCGCCGGGCTGGACGCGCTGGATGCCGCCACCCCGGATGCGCTGCCGGCCGACCTGCGCCGGGAGTCGGAGTTCCTCACCCACCCGGTGTTCCACCGCTACCGGTCGGAGACCGCGCTGCTGCGTTACCTGCGGCGGCTCTCGGACTTCGACCTGGCGCTGGACCGGGGCATGATCCCGCTCGGCTCGTGCACGATGAAGCTGAACGCCACCGCCGAGATGGAGCCGATCAGCTGGCCCGGTTTCGCCGACCTGCACCCGCTGGCGCCGGCCACCGACGCCGAAGGGACGCTGGAGCTCGTCGCCGACCTGGAGCACTGGCTGGCCGACCTGACCGGCTACGCCGCGGTGTCGCTGCAGCCCAACGCCGGCAGCCAGGGCGAGCTCGCCGGGCTGCTGGCCATCCGCGGCTACCACCGCGACCGAGGTGAGGGCCACCGCGACGTCTGCCTGATCCCGGCCAGCGCGCACGGCACCAACGCGGCGTCGGCCGTGATGGCGGGCATGCGGGTCGTCGTGGTGGCCTGCGACGAGGCCGGCGACGTCGAGCTGGCCGACCTGCGTGCGAAGATCACCCAGCACGGCGCTGCCCTGGCCGCCCTGATGATCACGTACCCGTCGACGCACGGGGTGTACGAGGCCGGGGTCGGCGAGGTGTGTAAGGCGGTGCACGACGCGGGCGGCCAGGTGTACGTCGACGGCGCCAACCTGAACGCGCTGCTCGGGCTGGCCAAGCCCGGTGAGTTCGGCGGCGACGTGAGCCACCTGAACCTGCACAAGACGTTCTGCATCCCGCACGGCGGCGGCGGGCCGGGTGTCGGGCCGGTCGCGGTCCGCGAGCACCTTGCCCCGTACCTGCCCGACCGAGGTGCCGGCCCGGTGTCCGGCGCCGAGTACGGCAGCGCCGGCGTGCTGCCGATCTCGTGGGCGTACCTGCGGATGATGGGTGTCGACGGGCTGCGCAGGGCCACCCTGGTCGCGGTGGCGGCGGCGAACTACGTGGCCCGCCGGCTGTCCGCGCACTACCCGGTGCTCTACGCGGGCCCCGGTGGGTTCGTGGCCCACGAGTGCATCCTCGACCTGCGCCCGCTCACCTCGTCGACCGGCGTGACCGTCGACGACGTGGCCAAGCGGCTCGCCGACTACGGGCTGCACGCGCCGACCATGTCGTTCCCGGTGGCCGGCACGCTGATGGTCGAGCCCACGGAGAGCGAGAACCTGGCCGAGCTGGACCGGTTCTGTGACGCGATGATCTCCATCCGCGGTGAGATCGACCGGGTCGCCGCGGGGGAGTGGCCGGTGGAGGACAACCCGCTGCGAGGCGCGCCGCACACCGCGGCCTGCCTCACCGACAAGTGGGACCACCCGTACCCGCGCGAGCTCGCCGCCTACCCGACCGGCGAGACGCTGGGCAAGGTCTGGCCACCGGTACGCCGGATCGACGGTGCCTACGGCGACCGCAACCTGGTCTGCTCCTGCCCTCCGCTCGAGGCGTACTCCTAGCGAAGGCCGGCTCCTCCGCCCGCCGGTTCAGCGGATGATCGCCTGGGGATGCTCACCCGCGTCCCCAGGCGATGTTGATGTCACAGCCGTGGGTCAGGCGGCAATTGCTTCGATGACGCAGTACGGCGGTTGGAGAGAGTTCACCGCCGAACGACGCAGCCCCGCCGCTTCGAGTAGCGCGTCGAATTCGTGGAGATCACGTTCTTTGCCGCTCGCCAAGGCGAGCATGTTCATGTCCATGAGGGTGCCGATACCGGGGTCGGCCGTCTCGCCGACCAGCATTTCGACGATGACAACCCTGGCTCCCGGCGCCATTGCCTCGCGGACGTTGCGAAGAATATGAACGCAGGATGCATCGTCCCAATCGTGCAGGATGTACTTCAGCAGATACAGGTTCGCGGCCGGCACGGACTGGAAGAAGTCCCCTGCCATCGTTGAGGCGCGGTCTTCCAGCCCCAGTCGCTCGGCACCGACCTGCGCTCCAGGCAGCGTGGTGGGCAGATCGAACACAATGCCGCGGAGCTTGGGGTTCCGCACCAGCAGCTCGTGGACGAACGCTCCATTTGCTCCACCGATATCGGCGACCAGCTCGACATCGCTGGTGTCGATGACCTCGGCGGCTTCCAGGATGACAGGGGTGGACAGGTCGGTCATCGCCGCGCCGAACAGCTGTCCTTCCTCGGGGTTCTTCTCGAAGTAGGCCCATAGGTCACTACCGACGGCGGCCTCGATCTGGGTGGCTCCCGCGCGCACCGAGTCGGTGAAACGGCCCCAGGACAACCAGTGAGCCGGCGCGGTCTGTACGAGTGCCATGTTGCGCAGTGACAAGGGCGACTCTCGCCGCAGCGTGTCGAGCAGCGCGGTCCCGGCGAATTGGCCACTGTCCTGGTCATAGGTCACCAGATTGAGTGCCGTGCACGCGCGCAGCAGGCGGAAGGTCGCCGCTGGGTCGCTGGCCTCGGCGGCGGCAATTTCCGGTGCGGTCATCGACCTGCCCGAGAGGTGATCCGCGACCGAAAGGGCGGCCGCGGTTCGCACGATCTGGCTGACCCAGAAACCGGTGATCAGCCCCAACATGTCCTGAAAGCTCTGAGCTCCCTGATCCGTCACACTCAGATTGAATCCGAGTGAGGTAGACGTCGTGTTGACGGGCCTGGTGCGACCTCACGGGCCTCAGTGCGGGGCGAGCTCGGCGACCGCGTCGAGGATCTCGTTGCCGTCCAGCAGGACCTGGTCGTTGTGGTCCGCGCCGGACAGCCGCAGCGCGCGGACGAGCGCGGGCGCCGCGTTCGCCACCGCCTGGCTCTGCTCCGGCGGCACGGTCCGGTCCTCGGCGCCGTAGGCCACGATGGTGGGCGCGTGCACCCGGCGGATCGCGGCGACCACGTCGAACCGGTCCCGCAGCACCAGCCGCACCGGCAGGAACGGGTAGTGCAGCCGGCCGACCGAGGCCAGGTCGGTGAACGGTGAGCGCAGCACCAGCCCGGCCGGTGGATGGTCGACCGCGAGCCTGGTGACCACCGCGCAGCCCAGGCTCTCGCCGAGGTAGAGCAGCCGGTCCGAGCGGGCTCCGGCCTGGTCCATCAGGAACCGGTGCGCCGCGCGGGCGTCCTTGGCCAGCCCCTGCTCCGAAGGGCTGCCCGGGTTGCCGCCGAACCCCCGGTAGTCCAGCAGCAGCACGGTGAACCCGTCGGTAGCGAGCCGCCGCGCCAGCCCCGCCCGGTAGCCCCGGTGCCCGGCGTTGCCCGGCGCGAAGAGCACGTGCACGCCTCGGTCCGCCCCGGTCGGCCCGACCAGCCAGGCGACCAGCTCCAGGCCGTCCTCGGTGCTCAGCAGGACCTCCCGCGCCGTCGGCCCGACCACCGCCGTCGCCTGCCCCGGATCGCCGTCAGGCAGGAAGATCAGCCGCCGCTGCGAGATCCACAGCACCACCAGCAGCAGCACCACCACGCCGACGAGCACCAACACCGTCCTGCTCACTCACCCAGTGTGCCGGCCGGCTAGCGTTCGGGTGTGAGTCCGCGCCGGCCATATGTGCTGCTGTCCGCCGCGATGTCGCTCGACGGTTACCTGGACGACGCCGGCCCGGACCGGTTGCTGCTGTCCTCAGCGGAGGACTTCGCGGAGGTCGACGAGGTGCGCGCCGGCGTGGACGCGATCCTGGTCGGCGCGAACACGGTGCGCGCGGACAACCCCCGGCTGCTCGTGCGCTCTCCTCAGCACCGGCGGCGGCGGATCGAGCGCGGGCTGCCGGAGAGCCCGGCGAAGGTCGCCCTCAGCGGCGGTGGCCAGCTCGACCCGGCCGCCGCGTTCTTCACCGCCGGCGACACGGAGCGCCTCGTCTACGTGCCCGGTGCGTCGCTGGCGGCGGCCACCGCGCGGCTGGGTGCCGTGGCCACTGTGGTCGCCGCCGGTGACCCGCTCGACGTCACGGCGCTGCTGGCCGACCTCGCCGGGCGCGGGGTGGGGCGGCTGCTGGTGGAGGGCGGCGGTGTGGTGCACACGCTGTTCCTGACCGCCGGCGTTGTCGACGAGCTGCGCCTGGCGGTGGCGCCGATCTTTGTCGGTGACGCGGCCGCGCCCCGGTTCGTCGGCGCGGGGGAGTTCCCGTGGCGGGGGGAGCGGCGGATGCGGCTGGACGGCGTCCGCGCGCTCGGCGACACCGCGGTGCTCCGCTACCTGGCCACCTGACCCGCGGCTGGCGCTTCAGACGGTGAGCTGGGCACTGGTCGCGACCTGCTCGGCCACCGCGATCAGCCGGTCGCGCAGCGGGGCGGCCCGGTCGGCGAACGCGGCCTGCGCCCTGGCGTACTCGGCGCGCCCGGCCGGGGTCTCGATGGGCACCGCCGGGTAGCCCAGCGCGCTCAGGTCGTACGGGCTGGCCCGCATGTCCAGCTCGCGGACCGCCTCGGCCAGCTCGAAGCAGTCGGCGACCAGCTCCGACGGCGTGGCCGGGGCGAGCTTGTAGGCCCACTTGTAGAGGTCCATGGTGACGTGCAGGCAGCCGGGCTGTTCGGCCTCGACCTGGCCGGCCCTGGTCGGCGTGGTCTCGTTGAGCGGGCGGGCGGCCGGGGTGAAGAAGCGGAACGCGTCGTGGTGCGTGCACCGGACCGGCATCGACTCGACGACGGCGTCCGTGCCGGCCGCGCCGAGCCGCAGCGGGACCTGCCCGTGCCGGGGCCGCTCGTCGCGGTACACCATCGCCCACTCGTGCAGCCCGAAGCAGCCCAGCCGGGCCGGCCTGCCTCGCGTCGCGCGCAGCAGCCGGAGCACGAACTCGCCGCTCTCACGCCGCTCGGCCGGCAGCGCGGCGGGGTCGAAGCACACCCCGTCGGGGCCCTGCCGGTAGCCGGGCCAGCGCAGGAACGCCGATGCGTCGCCGGCCAGAGCCACCCCGGGACCTGGGTGCCAGCGCTCCAGCCGGGTGGGCCGGTAGCTGTAGTACGTGAACAGGAAGTCCAGCACCGGGTGGGCGGTACCGGTGAGGCGGCGTTCCCGGTGTGGCTGCGTCCAGCGGGCCACCCGCGCGCGGTGTGCCCGTGCGCGGTCCCGCCAGGTGTTCTCGTCCAAGACCAGCATCGCGTCCGATTTTAGAGCGCGCGCTCCCCGGCCGGGACCGGGATCGTCACCGGTGGGACCGGCAGGCCCGGCACCTTCGCTCTGGTGCGCAGCACACCACCTGCGGGCTGGCCGGCCTCGGTCCGGTCGGAGGTGGTGACGATCAGGTCGGTCAGCCCGTCGCCCGCGAAGCAGACGCTGCTGACGAAGGCGGCCGGCACCTCCAGCACGTGGTCGAGCACCCCGTCCGGGCCGATCCTGGCCACGCCCGCGCCCGTGCCCATGGCGACCAGCACGCCGCCGGCCTCGTCCACCGCCAGCCCGTCGGCCTGCCCGCTCGGGCTGGACCACCACGGTTGCGGCCGGGGCGGCGTGGCCGAGCCCGGCACCGTCCAGCGGCCGCGCAGCACCGTGCCGGTGTCGTAGTCGGCGGCGTACACCCAGCCGTCGGCGCTGACCGCTAGCCCGTTCGGCCAGTTCAGCTCGGCCTCGAGCTCGACCCGGTCACCGTCGGCGCCGAGGCTCCACACCGCGCCGGGGCGGGCCGCCTCGCCGCGCAGCGGCCGGTAGCGCAGCACGCCGACCAGCAGCTCACCGCCCGGGCCGACGCCGAGGTCGTTGAACCCGGTCGCCGCCGCGTCGGCCAGCACCGGACGCACCTGCTCGCCGTCCAGCAGCACGACGTCCCGCCCGCTGGCCAGCAGCCCGCCGGTGGTGTGTAGCGCCAGGCCGCCGATGCCGCGCCGCCCGGCCAGCAGGTGGTGCTCGCCGCCGCCCGCGTCGAGCCTGCGCACCCCGCCGAGCAGCGCGTCGCAGACGTACAGCACACCCCCCGGGCCGGCCGTCGGTCCCTCGGCGAGGCCGAAACCGCTGGCCAGGACGTCAAACCCCACGAAATGGCTGCCAGGTCATTCGACGGCGGAGTCGGCCGGCTCGCGCACCGCGCCGACGTAGTACTGCAGGAGGTCGTCCATCGACACGACGCCGACGGTCTCGCCACCTCGGTTCGCCACCACCCTGGCCAGGTGCGCGGCCGAGCGGCGCAGGGCGGCCAGCGCCTCGTCCAGGCGGGCATCGCAGGGGATCTCCGGCAGCCCACGGACCCGGCTCGCGGGCACCGGGGCGGCCGGGTCGTCGGCCTGGTCCAGCACGTCCTTCACGTGCAGGTAGCCGATGAGACGGCCGGACTCCTCGCGCACCGGCAGCCGGGACACCCCGAAGGTGGCCACCGCCGAGGCGACGTCCCCGACCGTCGGCGCGGCCGGCAGCGTGACCACCCGGTCCAGCGGCACCATCACGTCGGCCACCGTGCGCCCGGCGGAGCCGAGGGTCTGGGTCAACCGGCTGCTCTCCTGCTCGTCGAGCAGGCCCTCCCGCCGCGAGTCGGAGATCATCTCGGCCAGCTCGTCGCCGGTGTAGGCGCTGTCCAGCTCGTCCCTGGGGGTGACCTTGAACAGCTTCAGCACCGCCGTGGCCGCCACGGTGAACAGGGTGAGCAGCGGCCGGGCCACCCGGCAGAACGCGTAGTGCGCCGGCACCAGGATCACGGCGACCCGCTCGGGGCCGGCGATCGCCAGGTTCTTCGGCACCATCTCACCGATCACCGTGTGCAGCATGGCGACCAGGCCCAGTGCCAGCGTGAACCCCACCGGGTGCAGGATCTCCGGCGGCGCCCCGATGGCCTCGAACGGCCGCTCCAGCAGCCCGGCCACCGCCGGCTCGGCGAGCAGCCCGAGGCCCAGTGAGCACAGCGTGATGCCCAGCTGCGCGCCGGCGATCAGCAGCGGCAGCTGCTCGCCGGCCCGCAGGGTGGCACGCGCGCTCGCGCTGCCGTCCTCGGCGAGCGCGGTCAACCGGTCGCGCCGGGCGGTGATGATGGCGAACTCGGCGCCGACGAAGAACGCGTTGCCGGCCAGCAGCAACAGGGAGATGACAAGCGCGAGGCCCTCGTTCACCGGTCCACCTCCGCCGGGCCGGAGCCGTTGCTGGCGGTGTGCAGGAGCAGCAGCTCGGCGATCCGGTTGCGCTCGCGGCGCATCACGGTGAGCCGCCAGCCCTCCAGGTCGAGCACGTCGCCGACGTCGGGGATCCGGCCGAGCTGCTCGAGCACGAGGCCGGCGATCGTCTCGTAGTCGCCGTCGGGTGGCACGAACCCGGTGGCCTCGGCGAGCTCGTCGGCGCGCAGCAGCCCGGACACGAGCCAGCTGTCGGCGCCGAGGCGTTTCACCGGGCTCGGGCCGGCCTGGTCGTGCTCGTCGCGCACCTCGCCGACGATCTCCTCGACCAGGTCCTCCAGCGTCACGATGCCGGCGGTGCCGCCGTACTCGTCGACCACCACGGACAGCTGCGACCCCGAGCCGCGCAGCCGGTTGAGCAGCGCGTCCCCGTCCAGCGACTCCGGCACGGTCAGCACCGGGCGGGCCAGCTCGGCCATCGTCGTGCGGGCCCGCTCCGCCACCGGCACCGCGAATGCCTGCTTGACGTGCACCACGCCGTGCACCTCGTCGAGGTCCCGCCCGTACACCGGGAACCGGGAGAACCCCGTGCGCAGCGAGGTGGAGAGCAGCATGACCACCGACGCGGTGGCCGGCAGCGCCCTGACCTGCACCCGGGGTGTCATGAGATCTTCGGCGACCCGGTCGGTGAACCTGATCGCCCTGGTCAGCAATGTGGCGGTGCCCTGGTCCAGGGTGCCGTGCGCGGCGCTGGAGGACACCAGCGCGCGCAGCTCGTCGGGCGAGCGCGCCGAGCGCAGCTCCTGCGCGGGCTCGACGCCCATGCCGCGCACGATCCAGTTCGCCGACGAGTTCAGCCCGTTGATCAGCCAGCGGAACACACGGCTGAACATGGTCTGCAGGCCCGCCACCGCCCGCGCGGTCGAGAGCGGCCTGGCGATCGCCAGGTTCTTCGGCACGAGCTCGCCGAACACCACGGACAGGGCGGTGGCCAGCGCCAGCGCGATGGCCAGCGCGATGCCGGCCGACCACGCCGTCGGCAGCCCGGTGGCGCGCAGCGGCGGCTCGATCAGGACCGCGAGCGCCGGTTGCGCGATGTAACCGGTGACCAACGTGGTGATGGTGATGCCCAGCTGCGCGCCGGAGAGCTGGAAGGACAGCGTGCGGTGGGCCCGCTGCACCTGCCGGGCGCGGCGGTCACCGACGATGTTGACGTGGGAGTCGATCTGGCTGCGTTCGAGGGTGGTGAGCGAGAACTCGGCGGCCACGAACAGTGCGGCCGCGAAGGTCAGCGCGAGCACGGCGAGCACGCCGAGTACTGACAGCAGCGTGTTCACCGGGCATCAGAAAGGGAGTGGGCGCCCGATCGGGGGCGCGGGAAGCCGGGCAGCTCGCCCGGCTGACTACTGCAGCCCGGGTCGGCGGCGGGCGGGGGACAGGCAGTGGGCACGGAAGTGCGAACCTCCTCAGGAGGCTCCCATTCTACGGTCCTCAGGAAGGCGCGTGTTCAGGTGGGAACCCCCCGGTCGCGATTGGCCCCCAGCGCTCCACCGTCAGCCGGATCAGACACTTGCCCTGGCGCTGCATGGCGGCCCGGTACTCGTCCCAGTCCGGGTGCTCGCCCGCGATGCCCCGGAAGTACTCGACCAGGCCGTCCAGCGCCTCCGGCAGGTCCAGCACCTCGGCCGGGCCCTCGATCTGCACCCACGGCCCGTCCCAGTCGTCGGACAGCACGCACGCCGTGGCCTGGCCGCTGCGCCGGATGTTGGTGACCTTGGCGCGCGCCGGGTAGGTGGACACGACGAGGCGCCCCTCACCGTCGACCCCGCAGGTCACGGGTGAGGTCTGCACTCCGCCGTCCTGGCGGTCGGTGATCAGCAGGGCGTGGTGTCGGCCGGACAGGAACTCGGTCAGCTCGGCGCGGCCCACCCGGTCCGCGCGCGCGATATTCGGCGCCATGCCCCGCAGCGTAGGGCCGCCCGGCGCACGCCGCCGGGCGGGCGGGTACCGGGCGGGCGGGCTCCGGGCGGGCGGGCACCGAGCGGGCGCGCGGTGGCGCGCGGCCTGGGCGCGGCCTGTTGTTACCGAGCTGCACAGGAGGCAGGTGTTTCGCGCCGAAAACCTGCCTGTGGTGGAGTTCGGTAACAGGGCGCTGGCACGCCTGCCCGGCAGGCACGCCCGGCACGCCCGCTCGGCAGGCAGGCCCGCCCGGCAGGCACGCCCGCCCCGTAGGCACGCCTGCGCACGCACGGCGCGCCCGGGGGCGCGGGCACGCCCGCCCGGGGGCGCGGGCACGCCCGCCCGGGGGCGTAGGCGCGCCGCCTGCCCGGACGGGCGCCGCCGGCCCGGCGCTGCTGCGCCCGCCCGGGCGCCTGTGGCGCGGGGGTGGTTACTGGCGGCGGCCCGTGAGTGCGAGCAGGCGCCGGTGCGGGGTGGCGCCCGCCGGGACCTCGACCGCGGGGCCGAACACACCCATGGACCGCCAGTACTCGGCCACGGGCACGAGCATCTCGGTGAGGCCGGTGACCAGCTCGTCGTTCAGCGGGTCGGTGAGGCCGAGCGCGCCGGACAGGTCCCAGGCCTGCATGGCGCGGTAGGTGATGATCTGTTGCAGGTAGTCCCGCGCGGAGAAGTCGCCGAGTGCGCCGAAGGACAGGTGTACCGGGCGGTCCGGGTCGTCCAGCGCGAGTGCAGCGGCCCGGGCGCGCTCGCTGATCTCCCGCCAGCCGGCCAGCAGGTTGGCACCGAGCGGCTGTTCGGGGAACAGCGCCTTGCCGTCCTCGATCGTGCCTCCGGCCAGCGTGTGCGCGACCCACTGGTCGTCCCGGGCGTGCGCGATCCCCACGTCTCGTGCTGTGCCGCCGGACATGGCGCCCTCGGCCGCGATCGGCCGCTCCCAGCCGTGGTCGCCGACCTGCTCGAAGACACCGGTGATGGCCTGCTCGGCGAGGATGAAGAGGTGCTGCTCGGGGATGGTCATGCGGCCAGCTTCGAGGGAGAAGCTGACATCTTCTGTCAGGTAGCGGCACACTGGCCGGATGCGTGCGAGCCGGCTGCTGTCCCTGCTCCTGCTGCTGCAGAACCGAGGCCGGATGACGGCGCACGCCTTGGCCACCGAGCTGGAGGTGTCGGTCCGCACGGTGTATCGGGACGTGGAGTCGCTGGGCGCGGCCGGCGTGCCGATCTACGCCGACCGGGGCCCGGACGGCGGCTACCAGCTGCTGGACGGCTACCGCACCCGCCTCACCGGCCTGACCTCCGACGAGGCCGACAGCCTCTTCCTGGCCGGCGTGCCAGGGCCGGCCGCCGACCTCGGCCTCGGTGGCGCGCTGGCGGCCGCCCAGCTCAAGCTCACCGCCGCCCTGCCCGTCGAGCTGCGCGACCGCGCGTCCCGGGTGTCGGACCGCTTCCACCTCGACGCCCCCGGCTGGTTCCGCGACAGCGAGGACACCCCGTTCCTGTCCGAGCTCGCCGCCGCGCTGTGGCGTGACCGGCGGATGGCCGTGCGCTACCGGCGCTGGGGGAGCGAGGAGGTGGAACGCGAGCTGGACCCGCTCGGCCTGGTGCTGAAGGCGGGCGTCTGGTACCTCGTCGCGCTCGGCCGGGCTCCCGAGGCCTCGGAGACGCCGGCCCCTCGCGGCGACCCCGGTCAGCCCCGGACGTACCGGGTGTCGCGGGTGCTGGCGGTGCGGGAGTGCCAGGGGCGGGTGCGGCGGCCGGCGGACTTCGAGCTGGCCGAGTTCTGGCGGCGGCGTTCGGCGGAGCTGCGGGCGGCGCTCTGGCGGGAGGTGGCGACGGTCCGGCTCTCGCCGAGGGGCCGGGAGCTGGTGCCGCTGCTGCTCGGCCCGGTGGAGGCGCGCGCCGTCGCGGAGTCGGCCACCGAGCCGGACGCAGGGGGGTGGCTCACGGTGACACTGCCGATCGAGTCGGCCAGGCACGCCGAGGCGGCCCTGCTGCGGCTCGGCGCCGAGGTCGACGTGCTCGCACCGCCCGCGCTGCGCGCCCAGATGGCACGCACCGCCAGAGCCCTGGCGGCCCGCTACGCCGACACCTGAGCCCCTCGGCCGGTTGTCCGGTGAAGGGCTGGAACGTGCGCTACCCCTTTGGCTACTCGCTGAATCAGGGTAACTACGCGCCGCTATCGGCGTGTCTACCGAAGTCTCAACACTCACGTGAGTACCCAGTGAGGTCATGCCCGGTAGCTCCGGTAACCTCCACCTCATGGGATCCGAGCGGATAACGGTCACCCTGCCGCCCGAGCTGGTGGCCAACGCTCGAATTGCGGTGCGCAGTGGCGCCGCGGCGAGCCTCTCCGCCTTCGTTGCCGACGCACTTCGGGGTCAGCTGGAGCGGAATCAGGCCCTGATCGAGTTGGAGCGCGTCCTCGGGGGACGGCCACCGCGCGAGGCGCTGGAAGCGGTTCGCCGCGACTTGGGTCTTCCCCCGGCAGGTCAGCAGGTCGCGTGATTGGGGGGCGAGTCCTCGACGCTTCCGCGGTGATGGCCTTCGCTTCCCAGCGCTCGGTCTACGCGGCCGCGCTGGTGTGGACTGTGGTCGAGGAACACATGGTGCTGGTACTCCCGTCGGCCGCTGTGGCGGCGGCGTGGTCCCAGTTGGAGAGCAAGTACCACCCGGTGCTGGAGGTGTTGCTCCGGCTGCCGAACACAGTGATCGACGACCTCGACGCCGACCGCGCCCGCGCGGTGGGGCAGCTCGAGCCCGGTGACCTCGAGGCCGCGCACGCGGTGGCCTGCGCGCAGCGCCGGGGCTGGCCGCTGGTGACCACCGATGCCGCCCGCTACAAGGAGTTCAACGTCGAGGTACCGGCGGAGGAGATCCCCTAGGTGGCTCGCGGTCGCCCGGTTCGTCGACGCGGGCGGTCAAGGTCAGCCGGAGCTGCGTCGCCGCTGTAGGTTGCCGCCATGGCGGGGCTATTGAGCGGCCGGCGGCTCCTGGTGACCGGCGCCTCGGCGGGCATCGGTGCCGCGGTGGCACGGGCCGCCGTCGTGGCTGGCGCGCGGGTTGCGCTGCTGGCCAGGGACGCCGGCAGGCTGGCCGACCTCACCAGCGAGCTCGGCCCCGCCTCGGTACCTGTGACCTGCGATATCACCGACGAGAACGCCGTTCCGGCCGCGGTTGACGACGCCGCGACGGGGCTCGGTGGTGGCCTGGACGGCCTGGTCAACGCCGCCGGCGTGTTCACCCCCGGGCCGCTCTCGGACACGGATCCGGCCGCCTGGCGGGCCATGTTCGAGGTCAACGTGCTGGGTTTACTTGCCGTCACCAAAGCCGCCGTGCCGCATCTACTCGCCGGTAACTCACCGAGCGTGGTGAACGTCTCATCCATGTCGGGGCGGCGGGTGGCGCGGCACGAGTCGGGGGTCTACGCGGCCACGAAGTTCGCCGTGCACGCGCTCGGCGACTCGCTGCGCATGGAGCTGGTACCCCAGGGCATCCGGGTCAGCACGGTGGCGCCGGGCATGGTCGACACCGGGATCGCGGACGGCTGGCCCGCCGGTGAGTTCGCCGACGAGTTCCGGGAGCGGCTGCACGGCTCCGGCCTGCCGGCCACGGCGGTCGCCGATGCGGTGGTGCACGTGCTGGGCACGCCGGCCGAGGTCAACGTGGTGGAGTATGCGGTGCTGTCGGTGCGGCAATGAGTGAACTTGTGAGCGAGTCGTCGGCTCGGAGTGAACTTGTGAGCGAGTCGTCGGCTCGGAGTGAACTTGTGAGCGAGTCGTCGGCTCGGAGCGGCACGGTTGAGAGAGGGAGAGCGATGAGCGAGCTGGCGGCGCGGACCCCCCAGGCCGGTCCGGCCGCACCTGCGCACCTGTCCCGGTCGTCGTCGCCGTTCGTCGACTTCGACCGCGCGTCGTGGGCCCGGCTGGGGGAGTCGATCGCCCTGCCGCTGACCGCCGCGGAGCTGGCGCAGATCCGCAGCCTCGGTGACGAGGTCGACCTGGACGAGGTGCGCGAGGTCTACCTGCCGCTGTCGCGACTGCTCAACCTGCACGTGCAGGAGGGCGGCCGGCTCTACCGGGCGTACCGGACCTTCCTGGGCGACCAGCCGGCGCGCACACCTTTCGTGATCGGCATCGCGGGGTCGGTCTCGGTGGGCAAGTCGACGACCGCCCGGCTGCTGCGCACGCTGCTGGCGCGCTGGCCGCACCACCCGCGCGTCGAGCTGATCACCACCGACGGTTTCCTCTACCCGAACGCCGAGCTGCAGGCGCGCGGGTTGATGCAGCGCAAGGGGTTCCCGGAGTCCTACGACCGGCGGGCGCTGCTGCGCTTCGTGACCGAGGTCAAGGGCGGCAAGGACGAGGTGCGCGCCCCGGTCTACTCCCACCTGACCTACGACATCGTGGCCGACCAGGGCGTGGCCGTGCGCCGCCCGGACATCCTGCTGCTGGAGGGCCTGAACGTGCTGCAGCCGGCCTCACCGGGCCGGGACGGTCGCCGTAGCAGCCTGGCGGTGAGCGACTTCATCGACTTCTCGGTGTACGTCGACGCGCCGCCGGAGGACGTGCGCCGCTGGTACATCAGCCGGTTCCTGCGGCTGCGGGAGACGGCGTTCCGGGACCCGGCGTCGTACTTCCGCCGCTACGCCGACCTGGACCACGCGTCCGCGACCCGGCGCGCCGAGCAACTGTGGGACGAGATCAACGGACCCAACCTGCGGCACAACATCGCGCCGACCCGCAGCCGGGCGTCGCTGGTGCTGACGAAGGGCCGGGACCATGCGGTGACCCGGATCCGGCTGCGCAAGCTCTGAGGACGCTGCCGTCGTGACCGGGCCAACCGCGACCTCGCGGCGTGTCGGCGCCCTGCTGGTGACCTCGAACGGGTTCGTCGACGCCTACACCTACCTCGCCCACGGCGGGGTGTTCGCCAATGCCCAGACCGGCAACGTGATCCTCTTCGGCGTGGGGCTGGCCAGGCCGGACCAGGTGGACGCGCTGACCCACCTGTGGCCGGTGATCGCGTTTGTCGTGGGCGTGGTCGTGGCCCACCTGTTCCGGGGTGAGGCGGCCGCCCGCCAGCTGCACTACCCGCTGCGCTACGTGCTGGGGTTGCAGGCGTTGGTGCTGGTCGCGGTGGGGCTGCTGCCGGCGAGCGCGCCCGAGCCGAGCATCACCACCAGCATCGGGTTCGTCGCGGCGCTGCAGTTCTCGCTGTTCCGCTCGGTGCGCACGGCGACCGTGGTGCCGGTGGCGATGACCGGCAACCTGATGCGGACCACCGACGCCGTGCTGACCGCCCTGCGCGGGCGCCGCCGCGAGGACATCGGGCTGGCCGTGCTGTACGTGTCGCTGGTGCTCGGGTTCGCCGTCGGCGCGGTGGTGGGGGCACTGGTCACGAGCGTGGTCGGGACGCGGGCGGTGTGGATCCCCGCCGCCATGATCGTCGCCGCGCTGGTGCTGTTCTTCGTCGACGAGCCGCGCCATCCGGTGGTGTCCGAGCAGGACGCGGTCGACTGACCTCAGGGCGCCGCTGATCTCAGGGCGCCGTCGTGACCTCGTCCACCTGGTAGAACGTCACCCGGCCGCCGTCGGACGGGTCGTCGCTGTTCTTGGCCTGCTGGTAGTCGCCGACCTGGAAGCGCACGGTCGCGCCCGTGAACACCGCCGGGATCGGCGCGGTGACCCGCTGCGTCTGCGCGCCGTAGGTCGCGGCGAAGACCATGTTCCCGTTGCCGAGGTCGCTGATCGTGAAGTCGAACCGCTGGCCGATCGGCACCCCGGTGATCAGTGGGTACGTCCGCGCGCTGTTGCCGTCCTGCACGGTCTTGACCACGACCCGAATGGCGCCGGCCTGGTAGTGCAGCATCACGTAGGGCACCGAGCTGATGTCGTCCGCGCCGTGGATCTGGCCGAGGATGATGTCCTTGCTGTCATTGGGTACCTGCGCCACCGACACCGAGGCGTTCAGGGTGTGCGGCCCGCTGCCGGCCGCCCAGTTTTTCAGGCTGACCAGCTCGGTGCGCGGGTGCTGGGAGTTCTTGGTGGTCGCCCCGACGGCCGGCGCCCAGAAGGTGAGGCTGCCGTCGGGGTTGTCGACCAGCCAGGGCGGGGAGGTCTCGGCCGGCTGGATGATCGCCGCGTTGCCGTTCTTGCCCGACTCCGGGATGGTCAGCTTCCAGCCGTCGAGGCTGATGCCGCCGACCGGGCCGGGCTGGCTGGGGGCCTGGGTGGGTGGCGCCGCGGCGGGTGGCTGGGCCGGGTGCTCCCGCTGGCGGGTCGCGTGGGTGGCGAGGGCGAGCCAGAGCCCGCCGCCGAGCAGCAGCAGGATCACGACGGCGATGGTCAGGTGGCGCCGGCCACGCACCGCCTGCTGCTCGCCCGGACCCCCGCGTTGCTTCACGCCATTCACGGTAGCGCGCGGCGGCACCCCGCCCGCCAGTGGAATATCCGGATCGGACCGTGATCAACAGTGCAGTTGGCTGGCCGTTGGTCAGCAGCAGTGCTGGCCACGCCAGATGTCGCGGCCCTCTTTCAGCGCCACGGCGGCGATCACCAGCGCGGCGGCCGGGTCGGCCCCCGACCAGCCGAAGAGGTGGTTGAGCAGCAGCCCGGCCAGTAGGACGGCGGACAGGTACGTACACAGCAGAGTCTGGTGCGAGTCGGCGACCGCGCTGGCCGAGCCGAGCTCGCGGCCCGCCCGGCGCTGGCCGTACGAGAGCACCGGCATGACCACCAGGGACAGCGCGGCGAGTGCGATGCCGACGGTGGACGGCGCCGCGTGCTCCGCCCCGGTCAGGGCCCGCGCCGACTCCACACCGACGTAGCCGGCCAGCGCGAAGAACGACAGCGCGATCACCCGGAGCGCGGCGCGTTCCCTGGCGTGCGGGTCGCGCCCGGAGAACTGCCAGGCGATCGCGGTGGCCGAGGCGACCTCGATCACCGAGTCCAGCCCGAACCCGATCAGTGCGGTCGACGAGGCCGCGGTGCCGGCGGTGATCGCCACGGCGGCCTCGACCACGTTGTAACCGATCGTCGCCGCCACCAGGTAGCGGACCCGCCGGACCAGCACCCGACCGCGGTCCGCCGGGACCTCGGGCGCATCGGAGGCATGCGTGCAGCAGCCGTCCGTGCAGGTCAGGACCGGGGCGTCCGACTCTTCGGGCTCGTTCGTCAGCGGAGCCGGCATCAGCAGCAGCCCTGCTCGTCGGTCACCGGGCACGCGGCGGGATCGGTGACCAGCACGAGCTCGAGCAGGTCGCCGAGGGCGTGCGCCAGGCGCGGGTCAGCGAGCTCGTAGCGCGATCGTCGCCCCTCCGGCACGACGACCACCAGGCCACAGCCGCGCAGGCAGCTGAGGTGGTTGGACAGGTTCTGCCGGGTGACGCCGAGCAGCTCGGCGAGCTGGGCGGGGTAGCCGGGCGCTTCGCGCAGCGCGAGCAGCAGCCTGGCCCGGGTGGGATCGGACAGGGCGTGCCCGAACCGCGCCAGCACCTGGCCGTACGACAATGTCTCCACACTGTCGGACAGTACAACCGATGGTGTATTAAGTCGATGCTGTATTAAGTCGAGACTGTATTCAGCGAGAGCTGAACTGATTCCGCGCTGTGCCGAACGAGCTCGGAGGGGGTGCGCCGCGATGGGTGGATCGACCGTGCTGGTCGGCTGGGGCCTCGCGGTGGCACTGGTGCTGCTGCTGGTCATCGCGACGGGCACGGCCACGGCGCTGCACCTGGGGCTGAGTCGACAGGTGCTCGTCGCGGTGGTGCGGGCGGTGGTCCAGCTCGCGGCGGTGTCCTCGGTGATCGTCGTGGTGGCCCGCTCGCTGTGGCTGAGCGCGCTGTTCGTGCTGGTCATGTTCACGGTGGCGGCCTGGACCTCGGCGCGGCGGGTGGCCAGGGCGGGTGGCGCGTCCGCCACCTGGCTACCGATCGCGGCGGGGGTGGTGCCGGTGCTCGCGGTGGTGCTCGCCTGCGGGGCGGTGCCGTTGACCGGGATCGCGGTCGTGCCAGTGGCCGGCATCATCATCGGCGGCACGATGACGGCGACGTCGCTGGCCGGCCGCCGCGCCCTGGACGAGCTCGACACGCGGCACGGTGAGTACGAGGCCGGCCTCTCGCTCGGGCTGCTGGAGCGGGACGCCGCCCTCGAGATCTGCCGGCCGGCCGCGACCCAGGCGCTGGTGCCGCCGCTGGACCAGACACGCACGGTCGGGCTGGTCACGCTGCCGGGCGCGTTCGTCGGGGTGCTGATCGGCAGTGGCAGCCCGGTGCAGGCCGGCGCCGCGCAGCTGCTCGTGCTGGTCGGGCTGCTCGCCGCCGAGGTGATCGCGGTGCTCGTGACGGTCGAGCTCGTGGCCAGCGGCCGCATCGGTCGCCGCCCAGGTCGCGCCCAGGTCCGCCGCCGCCCGCGCTGGCCGCGGCCGCGCGCGCTCGGCTAGCTGATCTGCGAGTGTCGTTGCGGTGCGACGTCGTGTGAGGGGTGGAGGGGGCGGGAGGGCAGGTCGCCCGGCCCGGCAGGCGGCGTCCTCGCCTCCACTTCGCACGGCGTCCCGTCACTTCGCATACTCCGCAGACTGTGCGAGGTGGAGGCACGCCGTACGAGGTGGAGGCACGCGGGCGGTGCGTGCGCCGGGGCCGCGCGTGCGCCGGCGTTGCGTTGGTTTCGCTCGCAGGCCCGGATAGCGCCGGGGAGTGCGTGTAGCTCGTTGGCGGGGTGGGGGTCGGCGTCGCGTGCGCGCCCGTCCCCGTTTCGACTTGTCGTGGCAAATAGGCACGACAAGACCCACTTGTCACGACCTATTGCCACGACAAGTCTAACGACGCGCGCGATGGCTTCCTCAGCCGGTACGGCGTTCTCACCACAGCGGCGCCGTTGACCGCGCCGCCACTGTGCGTACCGCGCCGCCACTTCGCGTACCGCGCCGCCACTTCGCGTACCGCGCCGCCACTTCGCGTACCGCGCCGCCACTTCGCGTACCGCGCCGCCACTTCGCGTACCGCGCGGTCACTTCGC
>DATAYB010000575.1:0-8102 GCA_036272795.1 Pseudonocardia sp. | reverse complement strand
AGCCCGCTCGGCGTGCTCGACAAGGCACTGGCCGGCGCGCCGGAACTGGTGGAGACGGCCGGGCTGAAGTTCGTGCCGGCGGTGAACGAGGAGCTGGCCGCGACGGCGGTCTGGGGCAGCCAGGTGGAGGTGCCGGGGCGCCGGCGCGAGTTCGACGGCGCGGTGGGGGTCTGGTACGGCAAGGCACCCGGCGTGGACCGGGCCGGTGACCCGATGCGGCACGGCAACATCTGCGGGGCGGACCCGCGCGGCGGGGTGCTGGTGCTCGCCGGTGACGACCCAGCCTGCAAGTCCTCCACCATCCCGTGCATGAGCGAGCGCACGCTGGCCGGCTTCGGCCTGCCGGTGCTGTTCCCGGGCACGGCTGAGGAGATCGTCCGCCTGGGTCGCTACGGTGTGGCGCTCTCGCGGGCGTCCGGGCTGTGGGTCGGCATGAAGATCGTCGCCGACGTGGCGGACGGCGTCTGGACCGTGGACGGCGCCGTGTCCGACGTGCCGATCACCGTGCCCCAGCTGGACTGGGAGGGCCGGCCGTGGCGCTACGAGCAGGTCCCGATGCTGCTGCCACCCGCCTCGCTGCAGGCCGAGGAGCAGCTCTACGGGCCGCGCTGGGCGATGCTGCACGAGTTCCTGAAGGTCAACCCCGTGAACGCCGTCGAGGTGGGCCCGCCGGACGCCTGGCTCGGCATCGTGGCCGGTGGCAAGACGTTCCACGACGTCCGCCAGGCGCTGCTCGACCTGGGGCTGGACGACGACGCGCTGCGCCGTTCCGGCATCCGGCTGCTGCGCCTCGGCATGATCCATCCGCTCCAGCGGGACCTGGTGCGCGAGTTTGCCGAGGGCCTGGACACCGTGCTCGTGGTGGAGGAGAAGACGGCGTTCATCGAGGCGGCGGTGCGCGATGCGCTGTACCGGCAGCCGAACGCGCCCGAGGTGATCGGCTCTGCGGACGCGACGGGTGCCCCGCTGGTCCCGGTGGCCGGCGAGCTCACCTCCGGCGCGCTGGCCGGCCCGCTGCGCCGCGTCCTGCGCGCCCGCCCCGAGGTCGCCGACCGCCTCGCCCCGCCCGACCTGGCGTCCCGCCCCGTGCTGGAGCTGCTGCCGGTCAGCCGGACGCCGTACTTCTGCTCGGGCTGCCCGCACAGCCGCTCCACGCTGCTTCCGGAGGGGTCGGTGGCCGGCGGCGGAATCGGCTGCCACGCCATGGTCGCGCTGGCCGGCCGGCCGGGCACCGAGGTGAGCTCGATGACGCAGATGGGCGGCGAGGGCGCGCAGTGGATCGGCCAGTCCGCGCTGCTGGCCAGCGGCGACGGCTCAGCCCTGCACATGTTCCAGAACATCGGTGACGGCACGTTCGCGCACTCCGGCCAGCTGGCCGTGCAGGCGTGCATCGCCGCCGGCGTGTCGATCACCTACAAGATCCTCTACAACCGAGCGGTGGCGATGACCGGCGGGCAGGACGCCGAGGCGGGCCTCGAGGTACCTGCGCTGACCCGC
The DNA here is from genome assembly GCA_036272795.1 of Pseudonocardia sp. Taxonomy (GTDB): domain Bacteria; phylum Actinomycetota; class Actinomycetes; order Mycobacteriales; family Pseudonocardiaceae; genus Pseudonocardia. The sequence continues at coordinate 6,605 of DATAYB010000575.1, read as the reverse complement.
AAGCTGGCCGCCGAGGGCGTCGTCCGGATCATCGTGTGCGCCGACGAGCCCGAGCGGTACAAGGAGCTCGACGCGCTCGCCACCAACGCGCGGCTGTGGCACCGCGACCGGCTGGACGAGGCGCAGCGCGAGCTGGCCGCCGTACCCGGGGTCACCGTGCTGATCTACGACCAGCGCTGCGCCGCCGAGTCCCGCAGGCTCCGCAAGCGCGGCACCATCCCCATCCGCCCGACCCGCGTGGTGATCAACGAAGCGGTCTGCGAGGGCTGCGGTGACTGCGGGGTGCAGAGCAACTGCCTCTCCGTGCAGCCGGTGGAGACCGAGTACGGACGCAAGACCCGGATCGACCAGACCTCCTGCAACACCGACTACACCTGCCTCAAGGGCGACTGCCCGTCCTTCGTCACCGTGCAGGTGCCCGCCGGCGGCGTCCGCAAGACCCCGAGGAACCGCCCGGAGGCGCCCGAGGTGCCCGACCTGCCGTGGCACGCCCCGCTCGGCACGACGGACGTCTTCCTGGCCGGCATCGGAGGCACCGGGATCGTCACGGTCAACCAGGTGCTGGGCAGCGCGGCGGTCCGTGACGGGCTCGCCGTGCACGGGGTGGACCAGACCGGGATGTCACAGAAGGCCGGCCCGGTGACCTCGCACCTGCGCGTGGCGGCCGCCGCCGACGGGCTGGCACCCGCGAACCGGGTCGGCTCCGCGCAGGCGCACTGCTACCTGGCCTTCGACCCGCTGGTCGGCGCAGACGCCAAGAACCTGTCCTACGCCAGCCGGGCCACCACGACCGCGGTCGTGTCCACCAGCGAGGTACCCACCGGCGCGATGGTGCGGGACCCCTCGGTGGTCTCGCCCAGCGGCGCCACGCTGCTGGGCCGGATCTCCGACAGCGTGCGCGAGCTCGTCGCCGTGGACGCCGCCGGTGCCGCGCTGGCGCTGTTCGGCGACGCGATGCCGGCGACGTTCCTGCTGGTCGGGGCTGCCTACCAGAGCGGCGCGCTGCCGTTCTCGGCGGCGGCGATCGAGTGGGCCATCGAGCTGAACGGGGTCGCGGTGGCCGCCAACACCGCCGCGTTCCGCTGGGGGCGCGTGGCGGTAGCCGACCCTGCCGCGTTCGCCTCGGCCACCGGGTCGGGTGCGGCGGTCGGCGCGGCCGCGACCCCGGCGGTGCCGGTGCTGCCCGCCGGGCTGGACCTCGGCGAGCTGGCCGGCGAGACGCGCCGGCTGGCCACCGCCAGGGCCGCCCAGCTGGTCGGCTTCCAGGACCTCGCCACCGCCCGGCGCTACCTGGCCGTGGTGCGCGCGGCCTGGAGCGCGGAGCGCACGCTGGGGGAGCGCACCGACTACAGCGAGGCGGTGGCGCACGGCCTGCACAAGCTCACCGCGTACAAGGACGAGTACGAGGTGGCCCGGCTGCTCACCGATCCGGAGTTCGAACGGCGGCTCGCCGAGGAGGTGCCGGGCGGTACGAAGATGCGCTACCGGCTGCACCCGCCGGTGCTGCGCGCCATGGGCCGGGACCAGAAGATCGCGTTCGGGCCGTGGCTGCGCCCGGTGCTGCGCGGGCTGGCCAAGGGCAAGAGGCTGCGGGGCACGCCGCTGGACCCGTTCGGCCGCACGGAGGTCCGCCAGCTGGAGCGGGAGCTGCGTGACTCCTACACCGCGATGGTGGCCCGGCTGACCGGGGCGCTCAGCGCGGAGAGCTACGACACCGCCGTGGCCGCCGCCAAGGCCGCTGACCTGGTGCGGGGCTACGAGGGCGTCAAGGAGGCCAACGTAGCGCGCTACCGCGCCCGGCTGGCCGAGCTGGGCGTCGACTGACCCTGTGAGTGGTATTGGTCGCTAATAGCGACCAATACCACTCACAGGGTCAGGGGTCAGGGCCGGTCGAGCCGGAAGGCAGGTACGAGAACTGCGGCGACCGCGAGGTGCAGCACGGTCAGCGCGACGCGGGTCGCGGTGCTGGCGCCCTCCAGGAAGATCGGCACGATGGACAGCAGGGCCACCGCGACGGCCACGCCGGTCCAGATCGCGATGGCGCGCCCGGTGAAGCGCTCCAGCACGGCGAGCAGACCCCAGCCGAGCAGCCCGAAGATCGCGGTGAAGATCACCGCCATGGGCAGGGTCACCGCGCCGGTGCCCATCGAGTCGGTCAGCACGAAGTCCGCGCCGAGCAGGCTGGCGATGCCCCAGAGCACCGCGTTCAGTGCCATGGCGCCCACGATGGCGCCGCCGCGGTGGAGCCGGCGCTGGGTGGCGGCAGAGCGGACGGGCCCGGTGTGCGAGGTGGCGGTGGTCATGGCGTCCTCCAGTGCGTTGGTCCGTTGCTGACGCGTCGAACGGCCGGAGTGGGGTTCGACAAGGTCAGGGAGGGTTTCTCGAGCTGATCCTCAGATCAAAACTGTGTCCAAAGGACACTGTGTAGCATAGACACAGTTTTTCGACGGGGACAAGAGTGGGATGTGACGGCGGATGGTCAGGGCTGGCGCCGGTGAACGGGACGCGGCACAGGGCACGGCCGCGCTGCTGTGGGGCTTGCGCGAGCCGCCCAGCCGGGGGCCGCGCCCGGGGCTGACCGTCGCCGGGATCGCCGGGGCGGCCGTCGGGATCGCCGACACCGACGGCCTCGAGGCGCTGTCCATGCAGCGGGTCGCCGCCGCGCTCGGTGTCACCAAGATGGCGCTGTACCGCTACATGGCCGGCAAGTCGGACCTGGAAGCCGTGATGATCGAGCTCGCCGTCGGTGACCCGCCCGACCTCGCCGGGGTGCGTGGTGGCTGGCGTGCCCGGCTGGAGGAGTTCGCCCGGCTGCTCGCGCGGGCGTGGCAGGAGCACCCCTGGCTGCCCGGGGCCACGGTCGGAGACCGGGTGATGGGGCCGCGTGAGCTGGGCTGGGTCGAGAGTGCCGTCGCCGCGCTGGACGGCACGCCGCTGGACGGTACCGAGCGGCTGGACGCGGTGTTCGTGCTGTTCGGGCACATCCGCACCACGCAGTCGATGTCCACCGCCGGCACCCAGCCGTGGACCGGGGACAAGCGGCTCACGCCGGTCATGCACGGGTTGCTCGCGGCGAACGGCGAGCGCTACCCGGCGCTGCACCAGGTGTTCGCCGAGGAGGGCTCGCTCGCCGGGTCGGCCGACAACGGCCGGGAGTTCGGGCTGCTCCGGCTGCTCGACGGCCTGGAACTGCTGATCGAGCGGCGGACCTCCTAGCGAGGCCCGCCGCTCGGTCGGTAGCTCTGGTCAGCGGCGCTCCGGCCCACCGGCCTCGGCCGACTCGACCGCCAGCCGGGAGTGCCGGCGGCTGTAGGCCAGGTACACGACCAGGCCGATCGCGAACCAGACCACGAAGCGCAGCCACGTGAGCGGCTGCAGGTTCGTGATCAGCCAGATCGAGAACGCGATCCCGATGATCGGCACCACCGGCATGCCGGGGCAGCGGAAACCACGCGGCAGGTCCGGCTGCCTGTACCGCAGCACGATCACCGCGACACAGACCACGATGAACGCCAGCAGGATGCCGATATTGGTCAGCTCGGCGGCCTCGTTGATGTCCAGCAGGCCGGCGATCACAGCCGAGGCGATGCCCAGCACCCAGGTGATCCGGGTTGGTACCCGGCGCGCCTCGTGCGTCTTGCCGAACCAGGCCGGCAGCAGCCCGTCCCGGCTCATCGAGTAGCCGACCCTGGCGGCGCCCATCAGGAACGTGAACATCACCGTGAGGATGCCGACGATCGCACCCACGGCGATGACCAGGCCCGATGCGTTCAACCCGATCGAGGCGAAGGCGTTGGAGAACGCGGCCTTCGGGGTGATGTCCCGGTAGTTCACCATGCCGGTGAGCACCAGGCAGGCGGCCACGCAGAGCACCATCGAGATGGCCAGCGAGTACAGGATCGCCTTCGGCATGTGCCTGCGTGAGTCGGTCGACTCCTCGGCGGCGGTGCTCATCGCGTCGTAGCCGAACACCGCGAAGAACACGGTGGCGGCGCCGGTGAACGCGCCGGCCAGCCCGAACGGCGCGAACGGCGAGTAGTTGGCCGAGTTGATGTGGAACACCCCGACCACGACCACCAGCGCCACGATGGCGACCTTGAGGTAGACCAGGCCGGTCTCCACCCGGGCGGCACTGCGCATGCCGCGGTTCAGGACGTAGGCGATCAGCAGGCAGAGCAGCGCGGCGAACAGGTCGACCTTGTAGGAGCCCGAGGGCTCTCCGGCCGGCTCGGTGCCCGGCGCTCCGGACATCCACAGCGGCAGCCGCAGGTGCAGGATGCTGAGCAGGCTGTTGAAGTAGCCGGAGATGCCGATCGCCACCACCGACACGATCGCCGTGTACTCCAGGCGGTCTCGTGCGCCACCGCGCCGGCCAGCGCGAAGATGCCGGCGCCGATGATGCCGCCGACGCCGATCGCGGTCAGCTGCCACAGCCCGAGGGTGCGCTTGAGGCCACCCTCGGAGCCCTCGTCGGCGATGTAGTCGATGGGCAGTCGCCGGAAGATCTTCGTGCGGCCGGTCTGGGATGACGACGTCGTCATGAACGCTCCTGGGCGGGCTCAGTGGCGGCTGGTGACCGAGCGGAGGAAGAACATCACGTTGGCAGGGCGCTCCACGAGCCTGCGCATGAAGTAGGGGAACCAGGCCGACCCGTACGGCACGTAGACCCGGACCTGGTGGCCCCCGGCGGCCAGCTCGCGCTGCGCCTCGGGCCGGACCCCGTAGAGCATCTGGAACTCGAAGTCGCGTGTGCCCCGGCCGGCTTCGGCGGCGAGCTGTTGCGCGTGGTCGACCAGCGCCGGGTCGTGGGTGGCCACCATCGGGTAGCCCTCGCCGGCCATCAGCACCCGCAGGCAGCGCCGGTAGGACTCGTCGACCTCGGCGCGCTCGCGGAACGCCAGCGAGGCCGGCTCGTCGTACGCGCCCTTGCACAGCCGCACGCGGGAGCCGGGGCCGGCCAGCGCCACGCAGTCCGCCTCGGTCCGCCGCAGGTAGGCCTGCAGCACCGCGCCGGTGCTCGGCCAGTCGGTGCGCAGCGCGCGGACCGTCTCCAGCGTGGCGTCGGTGGTGGTGTGGTCCTCCATGTCGACGGTCACGGTGGTGCCCACCTCGGCCGCCCGCGCGCAGATCCGGGCGGCGTTGTCGGTGGCCAGCTCGGGGCCGCCGGAGGGCAGCGCCTGGCCGAGCGCGGACAGCTTGACCGAGACCTCGACCCGGCCGGCCAGGCCCTCGCCGCCCAGCCGGTCCAGCAGCGCCAGGTACGCCTCGGTGCTGGCCGAGGCCTGGGCGCGGTCCTCGGTGTTCTCACCGAGGTGGTCGACGGACACGAGCCGGTCGGTGGCCAGCTCCCTGGCCACGGCCAGCGCCCGGTCCAGGTCTGCGCCGGCGACGAACCGGTCCACCAGTGGGCGGGCCAGCGCGGAGTGCTCGGCGGCCGAGCGCAGCGCCGGCGAGCGGGCCGCCGTGAGCAGTGCGGAACGCAGCATGTCACTCACCCCTGGTGCGGATAGGCGCTGGTCGTCGGCGGGTTGAGGTTCTCCTTGATCGAGCGCGGGCTGGTCCAGCGCAGCAGGTTGAGGATCGAACCCGCCTTGTCGTTGGTGCCTGAGCCGCGCGCACCGCCGAATGGTTGCTGGCCGACGACGGCTCCGGTCGGCCGGTCGTTGAGGTAGAAGTTGCCGGCGGTGAACCGGAGTGCCTCGGCGGCCTTCGTGATCGCCGCCCGGTCGGTGCCGATCACCGCGCCGGTCAGCCCGTAGGCGGAGCCCCGGTCGACGGTGTCGAGGACGCGGTCGAACGCGGCGGCGTCGCTGTCGTCGTACACGTGCACCGCGAGCACGGGGCCGAAGTACTCGGTGCGGAACACGTCGTGCCCCGGGTCGCTGCCCTGGATCAGCGTCGGCCGCACGAAGTAGCCCTCGCTGTCGTCGGCGGTGCCGCCAGCCAGTACCTCGAGGCTCGGGTCGCCCGCCGCGCGCCGCAGCACGCCGTCGAGGCGGTCGTAGGCCCGGCGGTCGATCACCGCGCCAGTGAAGTTGGACAGGTCCGCGACGTCACCGACCTTGAGCGAGGCCACCTCGTCCACCAGGCCGTCGCGCAGCCGCTGCCACACCGAGCGGGGCACGAACGCCCGTGACGCCGCCGAGCACTTCTGCCCGGAGTACTCGAAGGCACCCCGGACCAGCGCGGTGCGCAGCACGTCCACCTCGGCGGACGGGTGGGCCAGCACGAAGTCCTTGCCACCGGTCTCGCCGACCAGCCTCGGGTAGCCCCTGTACTGGCCGATGTGTGCGCCGACCTGGCCCCAGAGGTGCTGGAACGTGGCCGTGGAGCCGGTGAAGTGGATGCCGGCCAGGTGCTCGTCGGCCAGCAGCACCTCGGACAGCGCCCTGCCGTCCCCGGTCACCATGTTGATCACGCCCGGGGGTATGCCGGCGGCCTCGAGCAGGCGCATCGTGAACCACGCGGACAGCGTCTGGGTCGGCGACGGCTTCCAGATCACGGTGTTGCCCATCAGCGCCGGGGCGGTGGGCAGGTTGCCGGCGATCGCGGTGAAGTTGAACGGCGTGATCGCGTAGACGAAGCCCTCCAGCGGGCGGTGGTCC
>DATAYB010000574.1:0-17146 GCA_036272795.1 Pseudonocardia sp. | reverse complement strand
GTGGCCGGCTCGGTGTAGTCGGGCATCTCCTCGGCGGCGTCGGCCGGCTTCAGGTGCACCGTGACCGCCGTGCCCTGTGGCGCGTCCGGCGCGTCCGCGATCGTGTAGGTGCCCTCACCCTCGGACGCCCAGTGCACGCCGACGTCCGAGCCGGCCCGCCGCGTCACCAGCGTGACCGAGTCGGCCACCATGAACGCCGAGTAGAAGCCGACCCCGAACTTCCCGATCAGCTCCCGCCCGACAGCCGCGTCCCCCTCCGCGCCCTCGCCCGCGCCGCGCAGCGACGCCAGCAGCTCGGCAGTACCGGACTTCGCGATCGTGCCGATCAGCTTCACGACGTCCTCGCGGGACATGCCGATCCCGTTGTCCCGCACCGTGAGCGTGCGCGCCTGAGGGTCCGCCTCGAGCTCCACGTGCAGATCGGAGATGTCGACCCGCAGATCCTTGTCCCGATAGGTCTCCAGCCGCAGCTTGTCCAGCGCGTCCGACGCATTCGAGATCAGCTCACGCAGGAACACATCCCGGTTCGAATAGATCGAATGCACCATCAGCTGCAACAGCTGCCGGGCCTCGGCCTGGAACTCGATCGTCTCGGCGGTCACCCCGAAACCCTAACTGGGCCACCGCCCCGGTGGCACCGACCCCGCGTCAGCGCGCCTGGAAGAACGGCACGAACAGCAGTGCCGCCTCCCGGGCGGTCTGCTCGATCGGCTGCAGGGGCAGCACGATGTGGCTCAGGACGAACCGGACCGAGGCGTCGCTGCCGATCCGCAGGCGTTCGGGGTCCAGTTCGGGCCACCGGCGTGCCAGCGCCGCGGCGAGCCGGGTGGCGAACAACGTGACCAGCGGGGCGCCCTCGCTGGTGTAGAGCGGCAGGAAGGTGTCGCTGCTGTCGGGGGTCATGACGACCTTGAAGACCTGGTCGGCGGCCGCCTGCTCGAGCCCGCGCCGGAACGCGTCCCGCAACCCGGCCTCCAGGTTGTGGCTGTCCTCGATGATCTGGGTGATCTCATCGGCGTAGGCCGCCCCGATGGAGAGCACGAGCGCCTTGGCAAGGCCCCGCTTGTCCGCGAACTCGGCGTTGATGGTCTGGCGGCTGATGCCGACCGAGTCGGCCACGGCTTGCATCCGCAGGCCCCGCCAGCCTGCCCCGATGACCTCCTGGGTCGCCGCGGCCAGGATCTCCGCCCGCAGCCGCTCGCGGGTCCGGGATGCGAAGCTCGCCCCCTCCTGAGGGCGGTCCGGTGTCGACATCGGTGCACTCCTTGACGAATTCGCATTTTCGTCGGATAAGGTACCGATTAATGAAACGGTACGCCACGGTTGCCGGCCCGCTCGTCCGTGTGGTCGGTGGAAGCCTCGGGAGCGCGCACGCATGACGGCAGCCTGGACGCCACGGGTGCAGGTGCAGACGCAGGAAGAGGTCACCGGCGCGATCCGCCGGTCGCGGACCGCGGCGGCCGCGCTGCGGGTCGCGGGGCGCGAGGTCAAGGACCGCGCGCTGCTCACCGTCGCCGAGACCGTGACCGAGCGGGCCGTCGAGATCCTGGACGCCAACGCGCAGGACCTGGCCACCGCCCGGCACGGCAGCGCGGAGGGGACTGCGCTGGACCAGCTCACACTGTCCGAGCACGCGCTCAAGACGCTCGCCGACGAGCTGCGCGACTGGGCGCGGCCGGCGGATCCGGTCGGCGAGGTGCTGCGGGAGAGCAACCGGCCGGACGGGGTCCACCTGCACCAGGTCCGGGTCCCGATCGGGGTCGTCGCGGTGCTCTACGACGGCGAACCGGGCATCCTGCTGCGCGCACTCGGCCCGCTGCTCAAGGCCGGCAACGCGGTACTGGTCCGCGCCGGGCGCACCGGCACGCGGACCACCGAGGCACTGGTCGCGATCGCACGGGAGGCCCTGGCCGGCGCCGGGCTGCCCGCCGACGGGCTGCAGCTGATCTCCAGCGCGCAGCGCTCCAGCATGCGCTACCTGATCGCCGCCCGCGGCGAGGTCGACCTGCTGATCCCGATGCTCAGCCCCGGGCTGCGCGCCGCGGTGATCCCCGAGGCGAAGGTCCCCCTGATCGAGGTCGGCGGGGGCAGGTGCCACCTCTACATCGACCGGTCAGCCGACCTGGACCTGGCGGAGCGGGTCGCGCTCCGCTCCACCGCCGGGCCGGCGAGCCTCGGCCTGCGTGCCGACACCGTCCTCGTGCACGCCCATCTCGCCGACCGGCTCGTCCCCCGGCTGGCCGCCGTGCTGACCGAGGCCGGCGTGCCGCTGCGCGGTGACCCGAGGGCCGCCGCGCTGGCGCCCGGCCTGCCCGCGACCGAGCCCGGTTGGCCCGACGAGTTCGACCCCGGCTCCGTGACCTGCGCGGTCGTCGACACCTTCGACGCGGCGGCCGGCCACATCGAGCGGCACGGCACCGGCCACACCGAGGCGGTGGTCACCGGCGACGAGTCGGTGTCGCGCGCGTTCGCCGGCCGCATCGACGCGGGCACCGTCGTGGTGAACGCGCCGACGTTGTACGACTCCTCCGCCGGGGACACCGCGACCGCCGGGATCGAGCCCCTCGCCTACTCGACCCAGCGGCTCGCCCCTCGCGGCCCACTCGGGCTGGCCGAGCTGACCACCACCAAGTGGATCGCGCGGGCGTCCTGACACCTGTCGTTGCCACGCTCCCAACGGGGCGCCGAGGCCGTGCTCACAGCGCATCCAGGCCGTGTTCGCCGGTTCGGACCCGGACCACCAGATCGATCGGCGTCGTCCAGACGGCACCGGCGGACCCGTCAGTGGCCAGGATCTTGCTGATCACCCTGGTGAGGTCGGACAGCTCGACATCGGGGGCAAGCAGCTCGATCTTGACGCACGGCTGGGCGTCCATGCTGAAGCGCTGGCCCCGGTAGATCTGGATGTGCCCTGTCTGGTGCCCGACGCGCTGGACCTGTTCGACGGTCATCCCCCGCACGCCGAACAGGGCCAGTGCCTCCTTGATCGCTTCGAACAGCGGTGGTCGCACCACCACGGTGATGAGCCTCACCGGTATCGCCCTCCGCCGCGTTCCCGGTCGTCAGTTCGGTCGGTCGGCGCCGGCTCAGCCCGCTCCCGGTTCCGCCTCGGCGGCGAGCTCGGCCCGGTGGGCGCCGGTGGGCGCCGCCGTCACCGGAGCCGACGCCGTGGCGTGCACCAGGGCATCGTCGGGATAGGCCTCCTCGTCGTGCGCGGCCACATCACCGATCTCCAACTCGTCGTCCGACATCCGCAGTTTCATGAACAAACTGAGGAATTTCAGGATCAGGTACGTGATCAATGCGTCCCATACGATCACGGTGAGCGCGGCACCCGCCTGTACGGCCAGCTGCATGGGATTCCCGTAGAACAGCCCGGTGGCACTGAACCCGGTCGAGCCGTCCTTGTTCAGGTATTCGACTATATGGGGGTCGGCGAACAGACCGACCAACAACCCGCCGGCCAATCCGGCCACCCCGTGTGTGTGCACGACGCCCAATGTGTCGTCCACCCTGCTGAACAACCGGGTCCTGGCGAGTTTGTTCCAGGAGAGCCACACCAATGCCGATGCAATGACTCCGATCAATAGCGCGCCGAGGCCGTTCACAAAACCCGCAGCGGGCGTGATCGCGACCAGACCCGAGATCATTCCGTTCACCGAGCCGAGGAAGGTGGGCTTGCGCTGCGGGCTCAGCACCATGTCCATGACCAACCACGTCAGCAGGGCGGTGGCGGTGGCCAGGTTGGTGTTGATCACGGCCGTGGAGGCGTCCGCGCCTGCGAAGTACGGGTCGCCACCGTTGAAGCCGTTCCAGCCGAGCCACAGGATGCCGGCGCCGACCGCCGCCATCGGCAGGTTGTTCGGCACCGCGCGCGCCCGGTCCCGCGCCAGCCGGGGTCCGATCACGGCCGCGGCGACAAAACCCGTGGTACCGGCCGCGAGGTGGATCACGTAGCCGCCGCTGTAGTCCAGGGCACCGCGCGGGGACTGCGCCCACCAGCCTCCGCCCCACAGCAGGAAGGCGTTCACCGAGTAGGCCAGCGAGGACCACAGCGGGACGAAGATCAGCCAGACCTTGAAGTTGATGCGGCCGATGACGCTGCCCAGGAACAGCAGCGGGGTGATCGCCGCGAACACGAACTGGAAGTACGCCAGGGTGGCCTGCGAGAAGTGGAAGTCCGGCATGCCGCCGTTGAGCAGGGGGATGTTCGCCTGGGCCTGCGTGTTGTCACCGAGCAGCGTGTGCGGCACCCCGATGAAGTTTCCGAGGATCCCGGGGCCGAGGTGCAGCGGAGTACCGAAGCCCATGTTGAAACCCCAGAGGACCCACACGAGCAGCACCAGGGAGAATCCCGTGAACGCCATGAGCATGGTGTTCACGGCCCATTTCTTCTGGACAATTCCGGCATAGAGGACCGCGATTCCCGGAAGGCTCATCAAGCCCACCAGAGTGGCAGCCGCGAGCTGCCACGCGGTATCCCCTGCATTCAACCAGTTCGGATAAGGAATCATGGCTTCGTGAATTCCTCCCCGCCCAGGAGAGATCGGCGCCCCCTAGCCAGTACTGGGCTTCGTCGTCGGAGTGTGACCCAATTCATGTCAGTTCAGCAGTTTCCGTGGGGCCTGTTTCCGCGGCGTAACGCCAGGTAAACTCTGCTTTCCTGAGGTTTTCTCAAGCCTCCGGCGCAGGGTTGAATTGTCGGTCGTGTGCTTCTCCGCGAGGAGGCGGCCGGCTAACCTACCGACCGGATCGCCCCGGTCGGGCCGGAGCGGGTAGGCGAGGTGCCCATGGGGACCAGTACGCCGGGGACGTGGCCCCCGGCCGACGCCAGACCGGGTGGGCCCGGGCTCACCCGCCGCGCGCGACTTGTCCTGGGGGGCAGCCTCTCGATCCTGCTGCTCGTGGTGTGCGTCGGCATCGGGGTGTGGGTCGCGCGTGATCCCGACGGCTACCGGGTCTCCCGCAACGGCTGCGTCACGGTGACGGTGGCCAGCTCGACGGGCGGCATGATGCGCCACGAATGCGGTACCGCCGCCCGCGCGTGGTGCCACTCCGCGTACACCGCCGACGACTCCGTCTCACTGCTGACCCGGCCGCAGTGCCGTCTGGCCGGCCTCGAGCCGGGGGCCGTCGCGCAGCCCTAGTGTCCGGGTTCCGCCGCACGCCGGGACCTTCGGGTGAGCACCAGCGCACAGCCGGCCGCGACCAGTACCGGGACGGCGGTGAGCAGCACGATGTCCTTGCCGGCCAGCGCCAACGCGATCAGGACCCCGGCGATGGCCGGCCCGACGATCGAGCCGGCCCTGCCCATGGCGGAGACCCAGCCGATCCCGGTGGTCCGGGCGCCCACGCTGTAAAGCGACACGGCCATGGTCAGCTGGCCGATCTGGCCGGCCACGAGTCCTGCCCCGGCGCCGCCGAGCGCCAGCAGCAACCCCGTGTCGCCGAGGTCGGCACGGGCGGCGACGACCATGCACACCACGCCGAGGGTCGGCATCACGACAAGGGAGCGCGCGATCCCGATCCGGGCCGCCAGCGGGATCAGCACGAGCCCGCCGAGCAGGCCGCCGAAGCTGACGAACGCCAACCCGAAGGGCGCCCGCGTCGGGCTGAAGCCGTAGCCCGTGAGCAGCGTCGGCGTCCACGACGTGAGGGTGTACGCGGCCACGAACACCAGGAAGGCGAACGCCCAGAGCAGCGCGGTGTTCGTGCGCAGCGCCGGGGTGAACAGCCGCCCCAGCCGGGCCTCCTCGCGTGCCACCTCGGCGTGGGCGGACGCGGTTGCCGCCGTCCTCGGCACCCACCGGACCAGCGCGGCGGCGAGCACCAGCGGCAGCAGGCCGGCCACCCAGAACACGCCGTCCGCGCCGACGGTGAGCAGCAGCCGCCCGCCGAAGAACCCGCCCAGGGTGCCCCCCGAGGTCAGCCCGAGCGTGACGACCACCGCGACGAGCTCCCTGCGGCGGGTCGGGCTGTGCTCGGTGGACAGCGACACCGCGGCCGGCAGCACCGCGCCCAACCCCATGCCGGTGACCACCCGCAGCGCCGTGAGCAGCGGGATCGACCGCAGCCCCAGCAGCGCCGCCACCGCGCACGTGGCCGCCGCGAACAGCACGACCCCGCCGATCAGCAGCCGGCGCCGACCGAAGCGGGCGCCGAGCCAGCCCGAGGACAGGTAGCCGAGCACCACCCCGATGTTGGTCAGCACGAGCGGCAGCGTGAACCCGGCCGCCGCCATCTGCCACTGCCGCGACAGCGTCGGCACCACGACCGCCAGCGCCGCCGCGTCGAAGCCGTCCAGCAGAACGGCCAGGAACGCGAGCACGACAAGACCCCGGCGCACCCGGCTCGGCTCCACGCGCGCACCCGTCTCAGCACCCGCGCCGAGGCCCGGCCCAGGACCCGCTCCGGGCAGCGAGCTCGGTCCGGCGCTCATGCCCGGCCGAACACGACGTCGTGGGCCGCGTGGAACAGCGGCGAGTCCGGGTCGGCGAACACGGTGGCGCTGGCCAGATGATCGGCGGGCCCGAGCGACACGGTCCGCACCGGCAGGCCGGCCGCGTCGAGGGCCTTGGCCAGCAGCTGGCCGTGCTCGACGTACATCTCCCCGCCGTCGGACCTCCGGTTCGGCTCGGGGTCCCCGAAGGACACCACCACCCCGGCCGGCGCCCTGGTGACCCGCAGCGCCGGGCTCAGCCGCTCCGCGTCGGCCACACCCCGGGTGCGCAGGTCGGTCGGGGCGCTCAGGCAGACGGCGCCCACCACGGTGCCCCCGGGCGGCCCCGCGGACCAGTCGGTCAGCGCGGCCATGGCGGCCAGGTGCCCGCCCGAGGAGTGACCTGCGACGGTGATCCGGTCGGGGTCGCCGCCGTAGTTCCGCGCGTGCGCCGCCACCCAGGCCAGTGCCGCGACGGCATCGTCCACCGCGTCGGCGATAGTGTGCGCCGGTTCCAGCCGGTAGCCGCACGACACGAACACCGCGCCGGCCTCGACCCAGGGCGCGGCGAAGTGGTCGTAGAACGCAGGATGCCCTTCGCGCCACCGGCCGCCGTGGAAGAACACGACGACCGGGGCCGCGCCGGAGATGCCCGGATGGAAGACGTCCGCGAGCTGGTAGGGGTCCGGACCGTACTTGAGGTTCAGCTCGTGCGGGAACCGGTCGCACACCTCCGCCCGCTCGACCAGCGCCTCGCGGTAGAAACCGGACCAGTCCGGGAAGTAGGCAGCCGGGTTCTGACAGGTGAAGAACTCGCCTGCATCGGCGGGGCGGACCGCTCCGGACCGCTCGGTGGGGCCGACCGCCCCGGGCTGCGTCGAACCGGACTCGACCAAAGGAGGGCTCCCTCTACGGCGGCGATCACCCGCGGGCACGGCGGCGGGTGGGGCCATCATGAGCCGACCTTCTATATCGTGTCCAGTACTCAAGAAAAATTTCCGCTATACATGGTCGCGTAAAGCCCATGGTCAAGACCCGTGAGTGGCGAGTTGGGCTATGACCCAACTCGCCACTCACGGGGTCTGACGTGCGGTGCCGCGCGCGGCGAGGTCCAACCGCGCAGAGCCGCGCGTACGTCGTCACGGGCCTCCGACCGGACGGCGCCCGGCACGGATACACAAGGGCTGGCCGCAAACCTCGGCGCGACGGCGCCTGCCGCTGGTTACCGAACTGCACAGGAGGCAGGATTCTGGCGCGAAAAACCTGCCTGGTGTGGAGCTGGGTAACCAGCGGCAGGCGCAGGAGCTGGCCGGTTCAGATGGCCATGAAGAGGATCTCGTCGCGCGAGTACTCGCGCCCGGGGTGGGCGGCGGCGAGGTGGGCCTGCGTCGACTCCACGAGCTTGTCGTCATCCGCCGCCTCGATGAACTCCCCGCAGGGGCACCGGAGGTAGCGGGGGCGGGCGGCAGGCTGCTCGGACATGTACGGCTCCTCGGTAGGCGTGCTGGCACGGATGAAGCGCCGACCCGGTGGTGATCGCCGATCCGGGTACCTTCGCACCGTAGCGCGGCCGCGTCGGCGTCGCCGCCCCACTTCCGGAGCGGCCCACCGCGCCGAGGCCCACTGCCCCGAGGCGCCACTGCCCCGAGGGGCCACTGCTCCGAGGAGCCCGGCCCGACCGCCGGAGCTGCCCCGCGGAGTGGGACAGCTCCGGCCGCCGGTCAGCGCCCCGCGTCCGCCGCGAGCCGGCGCAACGCCGCGACCAGCACGTCGACCTCGTCGCGGGTGTTGTAGAAGGCCAGCGAGGCACGGACCGTGCCCTCCAGCCCGAACCGGCGCAGGATCGGCTGCGCGCAGTGGTGGCCGGCGCGCACCGCGATGCCCTCCCGGTTGAGCGCCGAGCCCACCTGCACGGGCTCATAGCCGTCGAGCACGAAGGAGAGCACGCTCGCCTTCTCCGCCGCCGTGCCGATGATGCTCAGCCCGGGAACGGTCCGCAGCCCTTCGGTGGCGTAGCCCAACAGCTCGTGCTCGTAGCGCGCGATGGTGGGCATACCGATCCGCTGGACGTAGTCGAGCGCGGCGCCGAGACCCACGGCGTCGGCGATGTTGCCGGTGCCTGCCTCGAACCGGTTCGGCGGGCCCTGGAACTGCGACCGCTCCAGCGTCACGTCGGCGATCATGTTGCCGCCGCCCTGCCACGGCGGCATCGACTCCAGCACCGCCGACTTGCCGTACAGCACGCCGATCCCGGTGGGTGCGAACACCTTGTGCCCGGAGAACACCAGGAAGTCAGCGTCCAGCTCGGTGACGTCGACCGGGGCGTGCGGCACACTCTGCGCCGCGTCGACCAGTGCCAACGCTCCCGCCGCGTGCGCCATCTCGATCATCCCCCGGATCGGGGTGATCGTGCCGAGCGCGTTCGAGACCTGCGCGACGGCCACCAGCTTGGTCCGGTCGGACAGCAGCCGCTGGTACTCGTCGAGCAGGACCTGCCCGGAGTCGTCCACCGGGATCACCCGCAGCACCGCGTCCTTCTCGGCAGCGAGCTGTTGCCACGGCACGATGTTGGCGTGGTGCTCCAGGTGGGAGATGACGATCTCGTCGCCGGCCCCGATGTTGGCCCGACCCCAGCTCTGGGCCACCAGGTTGATCGCCTCGGTGGCCCCCCGGACGAACACGATCTCGTCGGACGACCCCGCCCCGATGAACCGCGCCACGGTGTCGCGCGCCGACTCGTAGGCGTCCGTCGCGCGAGCCGCCAGCTCGTGCGCGGCACGGTGGATGTTGGAGTTCTCGTGCGCGTAGAAGTACGCCAACCTGTCGATGACGGCCTGCGGCTTCTGCGTGGTCGCCCCGTTGTCGAACCAGATCAGGGGCTTGCCGTGCACGCGTTCGGACAGGATCGGGAAGTCCCGGCGCACCGCCTGCACGTCGAACGCCGGGTGCGGGTCCAGCGGCAGCGTGGGCACCTGGGCGCCGCTGGGCTCCAGGAAGTAGAACTGCGCACCCGTCACCGGCGGCGGCCCCGCCACCGACGGCGTCGGTTCCTCGACCTGGCCGAACCCGGGGACCGCCGGCGCGGCCGGGCTGTAGCCGGGGGCGGCGGCCAGGAAGTAGAACGTCCCCGGGTCCGGAGCGGGCACGGCGTCCGCCCCGGGCGGCCCCGGCGCGCCGGACACCCCCGGCTGGCCCGGCGGCTGGGCCAGGTTCAGCAGCGTCGGGACCTCAGGCATCAGCGGTGGCCCGTACCCGGCCGCCGTCGCTCCGTGCACGGCCGGGGCACTGGTGGTCAGCGGCGGGAGCGGCATGCTGGGCCGCGAGCGCGGCGCCGGCGGAGGCAGGTCCGCCACCGGCAGGCCCGTGGGCGCCACCGCGTCAGGCGGCGCCCCCGCCCCGGCCGTGCCCAACCCGTCGAGCGCCGGCTCCTGACCGGGCGGCGCACGGAACAGCTCGCCGGCCATCCGGGCCAGCGTCTGCTCGTCGGGCAGCCACGCCGGCGGCGCGGACTCGGGCACCCATCCCTCACTCGGTACCGAGCCCGAACCGCCGTGGCCGTTACCGGTATGAAGGGGCGTAGTCATGGAACTTGTCCACGTCGACGTCCTCGAGCACGGCCACGGCGTCGTCGGTCAGTACCGCCAGTGAGCAGTACAGCGAGACCAGGTAGGACGCGATGGCGCTGCGGTCGATCTGCATGAACCGCACCGAGAGGCCCGGCCCCTGCTCCCCCGTCAGCCCCGGCTGGAACAGCCCGACCACACCCTGGCGCGCCTCGCCGGTGCGCATCAGCAGCACCTTGGTCTTGCCCGACTCCACCGGCACCTTGTCCGACGGCACGATCGGCAGCCCGCGCCAGGTGAGGAACTGTGAGCCGAACATGCTCACGGTGGGCGGCGGTACCCCACGGCGGGTGCACTCCCTGCCGAACGCGGCCACCGCGTCGGGGTGGGTGAGGAAGAACGCGGGCTGCTTCCACACCTTCCGGATCAGGTTGTCCAGGTCGTCCGGGGTGGGCGGGCCGGCCAGGGTGGAGATGCGCTGCGAGTCGACGGCGCTGGCGAGCAACCCGTACTCCGGGCTGTTGATCAGCTCGCTCTCCTGGTGCTCCTTCACCGCCTCGATGGTGAGCCGCAGCTGCTCGGCGATCTGGTTGTGCGGGTGCGAGTACAGGTCCGAGACCCGGGTGTGGATGTCGAGGATCGTCTGCACCGCCTTGAGCCGGTACTCGCGTGGCTCACGCTCGTAGTCGACAAAGGTGTCCGGCAGCGGCGACTCGTCGTAGTTGTCGCACTGAATGTGCACGGACTCCGGATGGACCACTTTGTTCACCCGATAGATGCCGGCTTCCACCGGTACCCACGACATCAGATGGGTCAACCACCGCGGGGTGATCGTGTCCATCTGTGGAACGGTCTTGGTCGAATTCGCCAGGGTCTGTGCGGCGGCGTCGCTCAACGACATCGACTGCGATGACGGATTGATCGTGCTGGTCATACGCCTCTCCTCGGCCAGGTACGGCGGGTGGCAGGAAAGCCATGAGTGGGGAGCGAAATTGTGGGCAATGTGATCGAGGCGCCCATACCTTCGCCTGGCGTCACCCTGTCAGCGGTATCCCGGGCGGTCCAATGCCTGTTTTCGAGGCTTCCATCGGCGCGGCCTATGATTCATAGGTGATCGACCTGAGTCGGCTCCGCGTATTGGTTGCAGTCGCGAGGGAAGGATCGGTCACCGCCGCCGCCGAGGCGTTGCACTACGCGCAGCCGTCGGTCAGCCACCACCTCACCAAGCTCGAGGCCGAGGTCGGCGTGCCTCTGCTGCAGCGGATGGGCCGCGGTATCCGGCTCACCGACGCGGGTCGGCTGCTCGCCGACCGGGCGGAGTCGATCCTCGCGCAGGTCGAGTCGCTGCACGTCGAGCTGGACGAGCTCGCCGGGCTGCGCACCGGGCGGGTCCGGCTGATGGCCTTCCCGTCGGCACTGGCGACCCTGGTACCGCTTGCCGCCGCCCGCGTGACCGCCGAGCACCCCGGTATCGAGCTGTCGCTCAGCGAGGCCGAGCCGCCGGAGGCACTCAGCGCCCTGCGCAACAACGACGTCGACGTGGCGCTGATCTTCGAGCACGGTGACCCGCCGCAGCGCGACCGGCGCGACATCACCATGACACCGCTGCTCGCCGAGCCGCTCTACGTCGTCACCCCGGCCGATCGAACCTGGTCGGGGCCCCGCGCGGAGCTGACCAGCTACGCGGGCGACCGCTGGATCGCCGGCTGCGAGCGCTGCCGGGAGCACCTCGTCGCGGCGTGCGCGCGGGCCGGCTTCAGCCCCGCCGTGGACTTCGAGACCGAGGACTACGTCGCCGTGCAGGCGCTGGTGGCCGCCGGGCTCGGCGTCAGCCTGCTGCCGGGCCTCACGCTCGTGGCCAACCGGCACCCCGGCGTGCGGCTCGACCGGGTCGACGGGCTCGGCCGGCAGGTGCTCGCCGCCGTCTGTGGCAAGCCGCCCGCCTCCAAGCCCGCGCAGGTGCTGCTCGACGCGCTCACCGCCACGATCGCCGAACCCGCCTGGCCCAGCTGACCGACGCGTGCTCCTAGGCGCCGGCCTCGGTGAGCGCGCGGTCCAGGATCTCCAGCCCCCTGGAGAGCTCCTGCTCGGTGCTGGTCAGCGGCGGTGCGATGCGGAACACGCCGGCCATGCCCGGCAGCTGGACGATGTTCATGTGCAGGCCGAGCTCGAGGCAGCGCTGGGTGACCCGCCGCCCCAGGTCGTCGGAACCCTGCCCGCTGTCGCCCCCGGCCGCGAGCTCGATGCCCTGCAGCAGGCCGCGGCCACGGACGTCGATCACCGAGGCGTGGGTGTCCTTCAACCGCAGGAGCCCGGCGCGCAGGTGGGCGCCGCTGGCCTCGGCGCGGACGTCCAGCTTGTCGCGCTCCAGCACGTCGAGCACGGTGTTGCCCACCGCCGCGACGAGTGGGTCGGACACGTGGGTGGTGAAGAAGAGGTAGCCCCGGTCGTGCGCCGCCTGCTCGATCTCGGCGCTGGTGATCACCGCGGCCAGTGGCAGACCGGCGCCGAGGGTCTTCGACAGCGTCAGGATGTCGGGGGTGATCCCGTCGCGCTCGAACGCGTACCAGCTGCCGGTACGGCAGAGCCCGGTCTGTGCCTCGTCGACGATCAGCAGCATGCCCCGTTCGCGACACTTGGCCTGCAGTGCGGCGAGGTAGCCCGGGGGCGGCTCGATCAGCCCGCCCGAGCTCACGATCGGCTCCACGATGGCGGCGGCCAGGCTGCCGACCGACTGGGCGTCGACGAGCTCGAACGCGTGGTCCAGCTGCCGGCGCCAGTCGAACTGCCCGTCGGCGCCGACGAAGTCCGGCCGGAAGGCGTTCGGCGTGGGGATGGCGATGTTGCCGGGCGCCGCCGGCCCGTACCCGGCGCGCCCGGCACTGTAGGTCGCGCCCACCGCGCCCTGGGTCATGCCGTGCCACGAGCGGCTGAAGGAGACGATCTCGAACTTGCCGGTGACGAGCTTCGCCAGCCGGAGCGCCGCCTCGTTGGCCTCCGCGCCGGTGGTCAGCAGCATGACCTTGTCCAGTGGCTCCGGCAGTGACTCCGCCAGCCGCCGCGAAAGCGTGACCACGGGCCGGGACAGCATGCCGCTGAACAGGTGGTCCAGCTCCGCGACCGCCCGCTGTACCGTCGCCACGATCTCCGGATGGGAGTGGCCGAGGATCGCGCTCATCTGGCCTGAGGTGAAGTCCAGGATCTGGCGGCCGTCGGCGGTGTAGAGGTAGCTGCCGAGCGCCCGGTCGATGATCTCCGGGGTGAAGCCGCCCGGCCCGTACCGGATCACGTGGTTGTCGACGTCGGACCAGAACCGCGCGGCGCTCTCCATACCTGGACGGTAAGCGCGCACGGCTGCGCGGGTCCATCGACAGTTTCCGCGCAGCCTGTCCGGGTTTCCCGAACAACGGCCCAGTTCTCCGGAACAATGGCCGTGTGCTGAGCCCATGGCGGTTGCGACTGCTCACCCACCTCGAACGCCTCGGTACCGTCCGGGCGGTCGCCGAGGCACTCGACATGAGCCCCTCCTCGGTCTCCCAGCAGCTCACGGTCCTGGAGCAGGAGTCACGGACGGTGCTGTTCGAGCGGCACGGTCGGCGGATCGCGCTGGCCCCGGCGGGGGTTCGGCTCGCGGCGCACGCGCGGGAGATCCTGCGGCACATCGAGACGGCGGAGGCGGACCTGGCGGAGACGCGCGCCGAGCCGGTCGGCGACGTGCGGGTCGCCTCCTTCTCCAGCGCGCTGCCGTCACTCGTGCTCCCCATGGCCGCCCGGCTGCGGCGACGGCACCCCCGGCTGCGGATCGTGACCACCGAGCTGGAACCACTGGACAGCCTGCGGGCGCTGCGCTACGGCGACGTCGACCTCGCACTCGTCTACGACTTCGCCGACGGCTCGCTGCCCGTCGACGAGCGGATCCACCTCGTGCCACTGACCAGCGACCCGATAGTGCTCGTGCTCCCGTCCGACCATCCGTTGGCGGGCAGCGCCCCGGTGGAGCTGGCGGCGCTTGCCGGCGAGCGCTGGGTGCTGGACCAACCCCCGTGCTCGTTGTGCGACCTGTTCACCCGGCTGTGCCGGCGGGCCGGGTTCGAGCCGGTGATCACCGGCCGCTACGCGAGCTACACCCTTCAGCTGGAGCATGTACAGGCCGGCCTCGCCATCGCCGCGCTGCCCGCGCTCGCCGTCGACAGGCGCTACGACGTCGCGGTCCGCGCGATCACCGGCACCCCGACCCGCGACATCTTCGCCGCCGTGCCGGCCGGCCAGACACCCCAACCCGCGACCCAGCTCGTGCTGCGGGAGCTGCGGGGCCTCGGCGAAGAGCTCGGTCCGACGGTGCTGACCGGGCCGCTGACCGGCCGCTGACCGGGCCGGCCGTCATGGGCCAGGCACCGTCGTCTGTTGCAGGGTCGCGAACGTGACGAGGCCGCCGTCGCCTTCGCAGCGGGCCGGTTCGGGCTCGCCCTGCTGGTAGTCGCCGGCCTGGAACCGCACGGTGGCGCCCCGGAACGGCTCGGGGATGGGGATCCTGACCTGCCTGCTGTCCCCGATGCGGGCGGCGGCGAAGGTGAGGGTGCCGTCCCCGTTGTCGGTCAGTGAGTAGTCGAACCAGGTGCCGAGCGGCAGCTGGGTCAGCAGAGGGTACTTCGCCGAGGATGACCCGCTCTGCTTGTCCTTCACCACGACACGCAGCTCACCCTCGCTGTAGCGCAACATCACGAACGGCACCGAGCTGATGTCCTCGGCGCCGTGGATCTGGCCGATGATGATGTCGCCGCCGCCTGAGGGCACCTGCGAGACAGCCACCGTCGCGGTGAGGCTGTGCGGGCCGCCGGTGCCGGCGGTGAAGTTGGTCAGGCTGTCCAGCTCGGTCCGAGGGTGCTCGGAGTTCGGGGTTGCCACGCCGCAGACGGGCGCCCAGAACCGCAGGGTGCCGTCGGGCAGAGGAACGAGCCAGGGCGGCAGGGGCACCGCGGGAGTGATGTTCGCCGCGTCGCCCTTCTCGCCGGGCAACGGGATCACCAGCTTCCAGCCCGCCAGTGGGATCGGCGGCCTCGGACCGGGAACCGGGAACACCGGGACGACGACCGGGCGGTACCGAACCTGGGCGGCGGGCTGCGCCACGCCCCACCACACCGCACCCGCCACCAGCGCGAACAGCACGCCGCCGACGACCGGCCGCGCTATCCTCGGCGCCGCGCGCACATCTGACCTCCCCAGAACCTTGTTACGCACGGTACTCGTGTGATTACTCCACGTTCGTGAGCGTCCGGGTTCACCATCTCGGCGGAACCCCAGACGGCTCATCCCGGTGTGAGCACGCTTTGCGTTCATGGGATCGTGTCTTCGCGCACCCCAGCGGAGGACGTACCGATGAATATCAACATTGAGCTGTTGCTGGCTGTCAACGCGTTCGCGCGCTCGACGCCATGGCTGCAGCCGCTGATGCTGCTGTACTCCACCGTCGCCGGGTTCGTGGTGTTCTCGGAGCTGATGTTGGCGGGCTGGTGGGTCGGGCGCCGCCGCTCGGACCTGTCCCGTGTGGCCGCCGCGATCTGGACGCCGGCGGGCATGCTCCTCGCGCTGGCGATCAACCAGCCGATCTCGAAGGTGCTCGCCGAGCCACGCCCGTACCTGCTGTACCCGGACCTGTGGACCACGTCCGTGCACAGCCTGGCGCCTGGGTTCCCCAGTGACCACGCGGTGCTGGCCGGCGCGGTCACGGCGAGCCTGTTCCTGGTCAGCCGGTCGCTCGGCTGGGTGAGCCTGCTGGCTGCCGTGGTGATGGCGTTCTCCCGCGTCTATGTCGCCGAGGCCTACCCGTTCGACGTGCTCGTCGGGCTGCCGCTGGGCGCCGCACTCAGCCTGATCGGCTTCGTGGTGGTGCGCCGGATCCTGGTGCGACTGCTGCGGATGGCCGACAGCACGATCTTCCGGTCCCTGGTCACGGCGACGCCCCGGCCCCCGAAGCCGGTTCACCTGCCGCCGCCACCGCCGGAGCCCCAGCCCGAGCCGGCTCTGTCCGCACCGGCTCCCGCGCGAAGCGCCGACAAGCAGCTCGCCGAGGTCGAGGGCGAGGCCTAGCCCAACCGGCCCGCCGCAGCCAACCGGCCGCTCGCGGCCGAACCGTCGGTCAGCTCGGCCGGGTCGAAGGCCGCCGGCCCAGCTCACCCGCCCCGGGCGTTCGGGCGCGAGTTCAGTACCGCTTCGGGTGGCCATCGTCGCCCGCGCGGGTGACGATCGTGGGGGCGACGACGTATCGCGTCGCCCGATGTGGTGGTTCGGCGGCGAAATCCGTCACATCGCCAGTTCGCGCCACGATCTACTGGACAGGCCCAGGTCGAGCGAGGGGTGAGTTGATGGACCCGTTCCACCCCGTCGATGAACCGGCGGTGCGAGCGGCCCGGAAGTCCCAGTTCGGCCGGTTCCACGACGACACCCACCCTCAGCTCGTCGCGCTCCTGCACGCCCTGCACGGCGACCGGGCGCACGCCAACCGCGCCACCCACCGGGCCTTCGTGCAGACCTGGCGGCACTGGCCGACCGTCGCCGCATTGCCCGACCCGGCCGGTTGGACGCGCCAGAAAGCCAGGCAGGTCCGCCCGCCGCACCGCCGGCCGAGGATCGGGGCGGAGTCTCAGGAGAACGGGTGGATCGCGCCGACCGCGCGCCCGATGTTCGCCGCACTGCGCCGGCTGCCCGATGAGGAACGCACCGTGGTCGCCCTGCACCACGTGGGAGGCCTCGCCGTCGAGCAGGTCGCCGACGAGGAGCACCTGCCCCTCGACGTGGTCATGGCAAGGCTGGCCGCCGCGTACCAGGTGATGGCGGAGCGGCTCGGCTGGATCCCCCCCGGTCAGCGGACCTACCGCACGCCCGACCCGAGCCAGCCGATCCACATCTGGGCGGCCGTCGAGCTGACCGAGCTCGCGCACGCACTGTCCTACCGCACCGACCGGCACGCCCTCGACCGGGTCTTCCGAGGCGCCACCAGGCAGCGGCTCACCGTCACCTCGGCTGCCGCCGCCGTACTGACGATCGGGCTGGCCGGCACCCTCACGCTGACCCAGCACCCGACGATGCGCTACGACCTCCCGCTGCCGCCGGCCGGTGCACCCGTCGAGCAGGGCCCGTCCCAGCC
>DATAYB010000573.1:0-5137 GCA_036272795.1 Pseudonocardia sp. | reverse complement strand
CGCCGCCCGGCCCGCTCGCGGTGCTCCAGGTCGCTCCGGCCGGCAGCTGCGCGACGGTGCTGGCCGGGCCGGACGGGCCACCGGTCGCCGTCCGATACGTGGCCCGGAGCAGCGGAAACCATCCGCTCTGGGTGCTGACCGAGGCGGCCGCCGACGCCGGCATCCCGCCGTGCGAGCTCACCGGCGGCACGCTGCTGATGGCCGAACGGGCGGTTGCCGAGCAACTTGCCGAGCCACTTACCGACCTGCTCGGAGAGCGCCCCGCCGTGCCCGCCGACGCGGACAGCCTGGCCGTGCTCGGCGCGCTGCGCCCCGAACCGGAGCCCGCCGCTCCCGACCCCGTCGCCTCCGAGCCACCGCCCGCTCGACCTACCGAGGGGCATCCACCGCTGGCCGCCGGACTGTGGCCGCCCGCGCCGCCGTACCTCCGGGCCCGATCGGCGTTCCGCAACACGACGGGCCCCGTGCTCGCGGCACTGATCGCCGCCGCACTGACCCATCTCGGCAGCGGGATCGGCGCCAATGCCTTCGGCGGCCCCGGGCCGGCCGCCGAGCACGCGGGCGCGACGAACCTGGCGCAGTACGACTACACGGCGCGGCTGCCGGCCGGCTGGCGTCACACCGGCGGCCTGCCGGAGCGGCGCCGCACGCTGCTCACCCCGGTCGGCGCGCCCGCCGGGTCGGACCTGATCGCCATCGAGCAGACGCCGCTCGGGTACGACAGCGCGGCCGAGCCGGACCGGGCGTTCCGCGAGCTGCGCGACCGGTACGAGCGGGCCGTCGCCGCCGGTTCGGAGCTGACCGAGTTCACGCTGTCCACCCGGTTCGCGGACCGGGACGTCATCGCCTACCGGCAGCGCCAGCCGGAGCTGAACGCCGACGTCGACTGGTACGTGCTGTTCGACCGCGACTCCCAGCTCAGTGTGGGCTGCCAGCGCACCCCGACCGGCTCAGGCGCGGTGCGGGCCGCCTGCGCCGAGGTGGTCGGCACACTGCACGCCCGCCCGTAGACACGGGCGATCGCGTTCGCAATCGCACACGAAACCCCGCATTTCGACTCCACCGCGGGGGGCCGGCTGACAGCGTGAAGTCGTTCACGCCGCCCGAGCGGGCCGCGTACTGACTCACAGCGAAAGGCAGTGATGGCGATGGCGGCGGGGTACGGCACCACCACCGAGGAGATGCAGCGGGCCGCCCAGCAGGTGGCCCAGGTCAACGAGCAGGTGCAGGGTCAGCTGTCCGCCCTGCGCAACCAGCTGGCGCCGCTGGCCGGTGCATGGCGCGGTGAGGCGTCCACCGCGTTCCAGGGCCTGATGGCCCGGTGGGACAGCGACGCGCGCACGTTGAACCAGGCGCTGCAGGGCATCGGAGAGGCCATCCAGGGGTCCGGCCGCGGCTACCAGCAGGCCGAGGAGCAGCAGCGCCAGAGCATGTCGGCGATCCAGGGCGCGCTGGGCTGACCGGTCGCCGACCGGTTGTGACGACGAGAAAAGGGATGGAATCAGATGTCTGAGATCAAGGTAACTTTCGGCGAGATGGCGGCGGCCCAGCAGAACGTGGCGAGCACCGCCCAGCGGATGAACTCCCAGCTGGCCGACCTCAAGCGGTCACTGGCCCCTCTGGTGGCCTCGTGGACAGGCCAGGCCGCCGAGGACTACCAGGTCAAGCAGCGGCAATGGGACAGCTCGGCGGCCGACCTGAACCAGGTGCTGACCCAGATCGGGGTGGCTCTCGGGCACGCCAACGAGGGCTACCAGCAGGTCGAACAGTCCAATGCGAGCCGCTGGGCGTGAGGTACGACACCGCGGCTGCGCGGTGGCGGGCGCGCGGTCGGGGTGGCATCGGCATAGGATCAGGGCCGTTCTCGAGGGGTCATCGAGGGGTCACAGCCGGTGCCGCGCCGACCCGTTTTGACCCACCATGACAACGACGGGTACGCTCGAAAGTCGTTGTGCTGCGAACGGCGAGTGTTGTGAAGACAACTGAGCCGTTCGTCCGAGCACCCCGGGTTCGGCTCGTGCCGAACTCCAGGCAGCTCCCGCAAGCCAGAGACGACGAGGTAGGTCCGTGCGCACGTTCAGTCCGAAGCCCGGCGAGGTCACTCGCGCCTGGCATGTCATCGACGCTACCGACATCGTGCTGGGTCGGCTCGCCACACACGCCGCCACGTTGCTGCGCGGTAAGCACAAGCCGACCTTCGCCCCGCATGTCGACACCGGCGACTTTGTCGTGATCATCAACGCCGAGAAGGTCGCGGTCTCCGGCAACAAGCGGGAAGACAAGTTTGTGTACCGGCACAGCGGCTACCCGGGCGGCCTGCGCCAGCGCTCGGTCGGGGAGATGCTGGACAAGCACCCTGACCGGCTGGTCGAGAAGGCCGTCAAGGGCATGTTGCCGAAGAACCGGCTCGGCCGGGCACTGGGCAAGAAGCTCAAGGTCTACGCCGGTCCGACCCACCCGCACGCCGCCCAGCAGCCGCAGCCCTTCGAGATCACCCAGGTGAGCCAGTGAGCGCCCCCGAGCAGTCCCCCGACGTCGACGTCGTCGAAGAGACCGAGACCCCTGTGGTCAGTGCCGAGGTCCAGGAGACCCCGGCCCCGGTCGTCTCCGGCCGTCCGGTGCAGACCGTCGGTCGCCGTAAGGAAGCCGTGGTGCGGGTCCGCCTGGTGCCCGGCACCGGCAACTTCCGGCTCAACGGCAAGGACCTGCCGACCTACTTCCCGAACAAGGTGCACCAGCAGCTGGTCAAGGAACCGCTGGTGATGACCGAGCGCGTGGAGAACTACGACGTGCTGGCCACCCTGCACGGCGGCGGCATCTCCGGTCAGGCCGGCGCCCTGCGCCTCGGCATTGCCCGCGCCCTGATCGTCCTGAACGCGGACGACCGGCCGGCCCTCAAGGCCGCCGGCTTCCTCACCCGGGACGCCCGCGCCACCGAGCGCAAGAAGTACGGCCTGAAGAAGGCCCGCAAGGCGCCTCAGTACAGCAAGCGCTGACCCCCACATGGGCCGGCTGTTCGGTACAGACGGCGTTCGGGGCCTGGCCAACGCGGAGCTGACTCCCGAGCTTGGGATGGCCGTGGCGAGTTCGGCTGCCTGGGTACTTGCGGAGAGCGATCGTTCGCACCGCCCGGTGGCCGTGGTCGGCCGGGATCCCCGCGCCAGTGGCGAGATGCTGGAGGCGGCGGTCACGGCAGGCCTGGCCTCGGCCGGGGCGGACGTGCTGCGGGCGGGGGTGCTACCCACCCCCGCCGTGGCCTACCTGGTCGGTGAGCTCGGTGCCGACCTCGGTGTGATGATCTCCGCGTCGCACAACCCGATGCCCGACAACGGGATCAAGCTCTTCGCCGAGGGCGGGCACAAGCTGGCGGACACGGTCGAGGACGCCATCGAGGCGCGCCTCTACGAGCCGGGCAGCCGTCCGGTCGGGGCCGAGGTCGGTCGGGTGCGTGACCTGGTCGACGCCGGTGAGCGCTACCTGCGGCACCTGCGGGTCGTCGGCGCGGGTAGCACCTCGCTGGCCGGGCTCAAGGTTGTCGTGGACTGCGCCAACGGCGCCGCCGCCGAGCTCGCCCCGGAGGCCTACCGCCGTGCCGGTGCCGAGGTCGTCGCGATCCACGCCGACCCGGACGGCCTGAACATCAATGACAACTGCGGCTCGACGCACCTCGGTGAGGTCGTCGCCGCCGTCCGCGCGCACGGCGCCGACCTCGGCATCGCCCACGACGGGGACGCCGACCGCTGCCTCGCGGTGACCGCCGACGGTGACCCGGTGGACGGCGACCACATCATGGCGGTGCTGGCACTGGCGCTGCGGGACAGCGGCGAGCTGGTCGAGGACACGTTGGTCGCCACGGTGATGAGCAACCTCGGGCTGCACCTGGCCATGCGGGACGCCGGCATCACGGTGCGGACCACCGCCGTCGGTGACCGGTACGTGCTCGAGGAGCTGCGGGCCGGTGGCTACGCCCTCGGCGGCGAGCAGTCCGGGCACCTCGTGCTGCCGGCGCACGCCACGACCGGCGACGGTGTGCTCACCGCGCTGCGGCTGATGGCCCGGATGGCCGCCACCGGCCGCACCCTGGCCGAGCTGGCCTCGGTGATGGTCGCGCTGCCCCAGGTCCTGGTCAACGTGCGGGTGACCGACAAGGTCGCCGTCGCCGCCGCCCCCGAGGTACGGGACGCGGTGGCCAAGGCCGAGGTCGAGCTGGGCGACCGGGGTCGGGTGCTGCTGCGCCCGTCCGGTACCGAGCAGTTGGTCCGCGTGATGGTCGAGGCGCCGACGAGGGAGCTCGCCGAGCGGATCGGCGAACAGCTCGCCACCGTGGTCGCCGCCGCCAGCTGACCCTCTACTACAGCTCGTTGCCGGGGCCGGCCTCTCGTGCATGAGGGGTCCGGCCCCGCTTCGGCGTGTGCGATCGCACCGGAGTTGGGCGGTTCCGGCCCGGCGGGGCGCGGTGATGGGCACGCTTGTGGCATGGCAGCGAACCTCGAACTGGATCCGGCCGAGGCCCTGGTCGGCGCGGCCCGGCTGGCGGTGCTGGCCGAGCGGCTGAGCGCGGCGGCGGCCTCGGTGCACGACACGGCGGTCGAGCTTGCGGTGGCCCCGGGTGTGGTGGCGCGGCGCGACGAGCTGGCCGGCCGGCTCGGTCGCCACGCCGCCGACATCGCGGTGGTCGCGCAGCGGGCGCGCAGGCACGCCGAGGCCGTCGGGACGCACGACCATCAGGTCGCCGAGGGGGCGCGGCGGCTCGAGGCGGGGTTGGCCGCGCCGCGTCGATGACCGCCCGACTGGCCCCGATCGCCCCGGTGCTGGCCGCGCTGGAGCGCTGGCGACCGGTGTATCTGCGCTGGTGGGAGCATCAGTGCCGGCGCAGCCCCGGTGAACCTGCGCGCGAAGTCGGCGTCTGGGATGAGCCCGCGCATGCCCGGTTGTCGGCGGAGCGGGTGTCGGCGGAGCGGGTGTCGGCCGAGGCGCAGCGCCCGTGGTCGGCCGAGGAGCAGGGGCGGCTCGACCGGCTGGCCGGCACCGACCCGGAGTCCCTGGCCGCCGCGGCCGACCGGTTCGACGCGGTCGGCGCCGAGCTCGCCGACATCGGGCACTCGGCCGGCGCGGTGGGCTCGGAGGCGGCGGTCGG
>DATAYB010000572.1:0-2351 GCA_036272795.1 Pseudonocardia sp. | reverse complement strand
GCGATCCCGTCCATGGCACCACCTCTCGCAGTCTACGATGAAGGATGAGTGTTCATCATAGTAGATGAAGGTCGAGTTGTGGCGCCCTTGCCCCGAGGCCGATTCTGATCCCGGCGAGCAGGGCGGCACCAGAGCTCGACCCGATGGTGGTCAGGCGCGCGCAGGCCGGCGTGTCCGCGTCCGCGCCGCACGACGCGAGCTCCGCCAGCACCGCGTGCGCCGGCTCGATGCACTGCCCGCGCGCCGCCCAGTGCAGGAACCCGGCCGCCACCCCGGTCGTGGGGACGGAGGCGGCCACGGCGATCAGGGCGGCGGTGTCTCCGGCTGAGCCCGCCGCGCTGGCCACCAGAAGCAGGCCGGCCAGCACGTCATCGCCGGCGGGGGTCAACCCGGGACCTCGCCCGCCGAGGCGCGCGGCGTACCCGGCCAGCTCGTGCGCCCCGATGGCCCCGCTCAGCCGGTCGGCCGGGGGGAGCGGGCCCACCCAGGTCGGCGCCCGCAGTGGCAGGCTCCAGGTCTCGGCGCGCAGGGTCCGGCCGTCCGTGTGCACCCGCTCGCCAGGTCGGCACGGCGGTAGGTCATGGCAGCGCAGGTGCAACGGGCCGGGTGGGGCGGCGGCGGTGGTCAGCGCACACAGCCCGCCCGGCAGTGTCAGGTAGGCGGCGCGCCGGTAGGTGGCGAGCACCTTGCCGGCCCCGGGGGTGTCCAGCGCCCGCCTGGCCCCGAGGCCGACGTCCAGCACGCGCCGGCCAGGGTTAGGGACGGCGTCGGGGATCGTCACCTCGGCGACTCAGGACAGCCGGGCGGCCAGGTCGAGCAGGGCGGCCACGAAGCAGTCCTTCGGCGCGGTGGCCACGCCGGCTCCGACCTGGCCGATGCCCGAGCTGACGTGCAGGATCCCGGTGGTCACCTTCGGTGTGATGCCCAGCTCGACGACCCGGCGCACGTCGACCCCGAGCGGCGTGCCGCTGAAGTCCATCGGCGGCAGCGTGAACCGGCTGCTCGTGCCGGCGCAGATGGCGCGGAACCCGAGGGTGGCCTCGGCGGCGTCCGCCATCGTGCCGCCGAGGAAGGCCGCCACCGCCGCCGAACCGCCCGCCGCCGGGCCGCCCATCCCGGTCAGCTCGAGCACGGCGCTGTCGCCGATGTCGTGCGCGCTCGACTCCGGGCCGTAGCCGGAGTAGTACAGCGCGTCGTTGACCGGGGGAGCGTCGGTGAGGTGCCACGCCGGAGAGCCGGCCAGCTTGATGCCGAACGTGGTGCCGTTGCGCGACATGGTGGTGACGATGCTGGCGCCGGCCACCTGCTCGGCCCACAGCTGTAGCGACTTGGCCGCCGCCATGGCGATGTTCAGGAAGAACAGGTGGTTGCCGGCCAGGAACTCGCCGAACGGCACCCGCACTGCGTCCGGCAGTCCGGTGATCCACGGCAGCCAGGTGCGGGTCAGCAGGTTCGTGGCCGCCTGGGTACGCATGTGCAGGTCGTCGCCCATGGTGATGCCCTGTGCGGCGATGGCCAGCACGTCCAGTGGGCCAGCGTGCTCAACGATCTGCCGGACGGCCGGACCGGCGACCTCTGCCAGGAACCGCAGCCTGGCGATGGCCTCGTCGGTGTCGCGGCCGAACCACGCCACGTTGCCGGGTCCCTGGTTGATGCCGGAGTACGCAGTGGTGCCCCCCTCGGAGTTCCGCACCACGAACACCGGCTGGCTCGGCCCCAGCGCGCTGGCCATCGGGACCACGGCGTCGTGGTGGTTGGCCGCGTCCAGGGCGACCGCGCCGCGCGCCAGCAGCTCGTCGGCGCCGGCCACGTCGTCCGCCCAGCCCTCGGCGACCACGGCGGCACGCATCGAGCGGCGCAGCGGGTCGCAGTGCTCGGCGTAGGGCAGCGGCGGCCCGCAGTGCAGCAGCATCCGGCCCTCGATGCCGGGCACCGCGGCGCCGAGTGTGGACACCGCGACGAGCCTGGGCACGCCCTCGTTCAGCCGGCGGACCACCTCGACGTTGGCCGCGTCGATCGCCTCGCTCGCGTCGCCGTAGAGCAGGCACAGTGCGCGCACGGCGGCCAGGTCGCCGTCGGCCGGGATCCGCCAGTCCACCTGCTCCACCGGGCGCCCCTGGGCGCGCACCGCGTCGGCGAACATGGGCAGGCCGATGTTGACCACCCCGACCTCGTCCGGCAGCGTCAACTGGCTCATCACACGGCTCTCCTCGACTGTGACTGCAGGACGTTTCCTATAGTAGACGATTCGAACACCATTGAGGATGGCTGGATGGCTGCAAGGCAACAGTAAGGCGTGTGGATCACACTGCGGGCAGCGCCGGGCCGGCGCGGTGACGCGGAGGTGGCAC
>DATAYB010000571.1:0-10554 GCA_036272795.1 Pseudonocardia sp. | reverse complement strand
GTCTGCAGCAGGACCTCGGCGATCTCCTCGCGGCTGAGCCCGTTCCGCAGGGCGCCGCGCACATGCAGCGCGAGCTCCTCCAGGTGGCCACCTGCGACCAGAGCGGTCAGCGTGATCGCGCTGCGCATCCGCCGGTCCAGGCCGGGGCGCGTCCAGATACCTCCCCACGCGTACTGAGTGATCATCGCCTGGAAGTCGGCCGTGAACTCGTCCGTCTTCGCCACCGCGGCGTCCACGTACTCCGCGCCGAGCACCTCGCGGCGTACCGCCAGCCCGTCCCGATCAAGCTCCATGGTCATGTCCTCCCGATGTGGCGCTGGTAACGGGCCAGCGCGCGGTCCACGAACTCCGACGCGGCGCCCAGGTAGCCCGCCGGGTCGGCCACCCCGTGCTCGGCGAGCAGCGCGGGCAGTCGGCCGGCGAGCGCCGCGTCGCGGACGGCCGCCGCCGCCCCGGTACCCAGCGACGGGCGCAGCACGCCGGCCAGCCGCTCGGCGAGCAGCGCGCCCTCGCTCCGGGCCACCGTCGCGGCCATCGCCGCCGGGTCCGGCCGAAGCTCCGTCAACAGCGTCGCCGTGGCGGCCGCCGCCCCACCGGCCAGCCGCAGCAACGCCCGCCACTGCTGCCACTCCGCGTGCCACGCCCCGGCCGGCCGCTCGTTCTCGGCGAGCAGCGCCAGGTGCAGGCCGGCGAGCGCCCCGGGGGCCTCGCGCGCGGCGGCGACCACGAGTGCTGCGGTCACGGGGTTGCGTTTCTGCGGCATCGCCGACGACTCGCCGCCCGGGTCGCCGGCCACCTCACCGAGTTCCGTCTGCGCGAGCACCGTGACGTCCAGCGCCGCCTTGCCGCACGCCCCGGTGGCCAACGCCAGCGCGGCGGCCAACTCGGCGACGGGCGTGCGCACGGTGTGCCACGGCGTCTCCCTGGCCCGCAGCCCGCACTCGGCGGCGAAGGCCTCGGCGACCGCGATCCGGGGGCCGTCCAGCGCGGCGAGTGTGCCGGCGGCGCCGCCGAGCTGGGCGGGCAGCGCACGGTGCACCGAGGTGCAGCGCTCGGCGGCGTCCAGCAGCCCGGACAGCCAGCCGGCGCATTTCAGCCCGAACGTCGTCGGCACGGCGTGCTGGGTCAGGGTGCGCCCGGCCAGCACGGTGCTCCGGTGCTCGGCGGCGAGCCGGGCGGCGGCCTCGGCGGCGGCGGCCAATCCGGGCAGTACGGCGTCGGCGAGCACCCCCGCCGACACGGTCATCAGCGCCGTGTCGAGCACGTCCTGGCTGGTCGTACCCCGGTGTACCCACTCGACGGCTGTGGGGTCGGCGGCGGCCACGGCGGCCCGCAGCTCGCGGACCAGCGGGATCACGGGGTTGCCACCGGAGCGGGCGGCCAGCGCGAGCGCCCTCGGCTCGATCGTCAGGTCGGCGGCCACCCGGGTGATCACGTCGGCGGCCGACGGCGGCGCCATCCCGGTACTCGCCAACGCCCTGGCCAACCCCGCCTCGGCGGCCAGCATCGCGCGGATCACGGCACCGTCTCCGGTGCGGGCCTCGGCCACGCTGCCCACCCAGATCGGGGCGAGCAGGCCCTGGTCACACTCGGGCTGCACGATCTCCCACCGTAGTCTCGCCGGCGCCTGAACCGCGCCCCGCCGCGCGCACGGGCGCGGCGGGGGACTGCGTATCCTGTCCCCGCACGCCGGCGTAGCCCAATGGCAGAGGCGCGGTCTTTAGGTGGCC
The DNA here is from genome assembly GCA_036272795.1 of Pseudonocardia sp. GTDB lineage: Bacteria > Actinomycetota > Actinomycetes > Mycobacteriales > Pseudonocardiaceae > Pseudonocardia. The sequence continues at coordinate 8,824 of DATAYB010000571.1, read as the reverse complement.
GACAGTGCGGGTTCGAATCCCGCCGCCGGCACAGCTAGTCGCCCCCCGCGCAGACCGGCCCCGGCCAGGAGTGCGCGCCGGCCAGGAGTGCCGGCAGATCAGACGGACAGGTCCTTGCGGAGCTTGGCGACGTGCCCGGTGGCGCGCACGTTGTACTGCGCCAGCTCGATGGTGCCGTCGGGCGCGATCACGAACGTCGACCGGATCACCCCGGTCACCGTCTTGCCGTACATCTGCTTCTCGCCGAATGCGCCGTACTCGCCGAGTACCGCCTTCTCCGGGTCGGAAACCAGTGGGAAGGTCAGCCCCTCGGCGTCACGGAACTTGGCCAGCTTGGCCGGCTTGTCCGGGGAGATGCCGATGACGTCGAGCCCGGCGCCGTTGAGCTCGGCGAGGCTGTCCCGGAAGTCGCAGGCCTGCTTGGTGCAGCCCGGGGTGCTGGCCGCCGGGTAGGCGTACAGGATCACGCGGCGGCCCTTGTAGTCCGCGAGCGACACGGGGTTGCCGTCGGCATCGGGCAGCGTGAAGGCCGGGGCCGGGTCCCCTGGCTTGAGGCGGGTGGTCATGCCCCGACGCTACCGCTCCCGCTGGTCAGCTCGTCGGCGGCTCGTACCTCGGCGGCTGTGCCGGGTCCTCGGCCGGTGACTCGGCGCTCCCGGGCGTCGGCGCGGCACCCGGCGGCTGGTACCGGGGTGGCAGCGACGACTCGTCCGCCGGGGTCGGCTGAGGCGCGGAAGGCGGCTGCGCGGCGGTGGGCGTCGCCGGTGTGGCTGACGGCGGAGCGGGTGCGGTTGACGGCGGAGCGGGTGTGGCTGACGGCGGAGCGGGTGTGGCTGACGGCGGAGCGGGGGCGGTTGACGGCGGAGCGGGTGCGGCGCTCGGCGGCGTGCCCGCCCCGGACGCGCTCGAGCCGGAGGCGTCGGCCGAGTCAGGAGTGTCGGCGGAGCGGTGGCCGCTGGCCAGTGCGTCGACGCCCTGCTCGACGTAGCCGGCGGCCTTGCTGACCTGGTCGGCGTACTTGCCGCCGGTCTTCTCGTTGACGAAGTTGATCAATTTGCCGAGCGTGCTCTTGATCTGCTTCTCGTGCTGGGCGGCCTGCTCGCCGGCGCCTTCGCGCAGCTTGCCAGCGATCTCGCGGCCCTGCTTCTTGAGGTCATCGGCGTCCATGTACGGAAGCGTAGCCACTTCGGCAAGCGCGCCGGGGGTAGCTGACGTAACCCGAGCTGACCGGGTGATCTACGGTTGGCCCCCAACCCACGTGGTTCGATGCGAGGAGGAGCCGTGGCACGCGACCCGGACACCATCCAGCAGGAGATCGAGCAGGCCCGCGACGCCCTCGCCGGCACCCTGGACGCGCTCGCCGAGCGGGCGAACCCGAAGCGCCTCGCCGACAGCGGCAAGGATGTCGTGCAGGCCAAGCTCGCCGACCCCAAGATCAAGTTTGCGCTGATCGGGGTGGGCGCGGTCGTCGTCCTGCTCGTGTTGCGCAAGCTCTTCCGCTAATCGTTGCCCCGGGACACTGCCGTCCGGGGCCCTGACATGCCAGGATGACCGGGATGGCAGAGGTCAGCTACCGGGAAGCATCCCGGGTCTTCGCAGGTTCCCCTCCGGTGCGCGCGGTCGACAAGCTCGACTTGGAGATCGCGGACGGTGAGTTTCTGGTGCTGGTCGGCCCGTCCGGCTCCGGAAAGTCCACCGCGCTGCGCATGTTGGCCGGCCTGGAAGACGTCAGCGAGGGGTCCATAAACATCGGCGGTCGGGACGTCACCTCGGTGCCGCCCAAGGACCGGGACATCGCGATGGTGTTCCAGTCCTACGCCCTGTATCCGCACATGACGGTTGCGGAGAACATGGCGTTCGCCCTGAAGCTCAAACGGGTCCCCAAGGACGAGATCAACACCCGGGTCGCCGAAGCGGCCCGGATGTTGGACCTGACGCCGTACCTGGACCGGCGCCCCCGGGCCCTGTCCGGTGGCCAGCGCCAGCGGGTCGCGATGGGGCGCGCCATCGTGCGCGAGCCCGCCGTGTTCCTGATGGACGAGCCGCTCTCGAACCTCGACGCCAAGCTCCGGGTCGAGACCAGGGCGAACATCACCGCCCTCCAGACCAGGCTCGGCACCACGACGATCTACGTGACGCACGACCAGGTCGAGGCCATGACCATGGGTCACCGGGTCGCGGTGCTGCGCGACGGCCTGCTGCAGCAGTGCGCCACGCCCCGGGAGCTCTACGACCGGCCGGTCAACACGTTCGTCGCCGGCTTCATCGGCTCCCCGGGTATGAACCTGGTGACCGCGCCGCTGAAGACCGACGGTGTCGCGCTGGACGGGCTGAGCGTGCCGCTGCCCCGCACGACGCTCGAGGCGGCCAGGTCGGCATCTCTGAGCGAGGTGCGGCTCGGGGTGCGGCCGGAGTCGCTGCGGCTGGTCGGCGTGGACGAGACCGGCATGGCGCTGAAGGTGGAGCTGGTCGAGGAGCTCGGCGCGGACGCGTTCGTCTACGGCGAGGTCACGATCAACAACGAGCCTGTGCGGATGATCGTGCGCACCACGGGTGCCGAGGCACCGGCGTTCGGCCAGACCGTGCGGGTCGGGCTGCGGACACCGGAGCGCGTGCACGCGTTCGACCCCGACAGCGGGTTGCGGCTGGCGGACTGAGCCGGGCCGCCGGGCGGCGCGATCGCGCGCCCGCCCGGCACCCGGCAAGTTCGTTCGGTCAGCGGCGCGCTTGTGGGGGCAGCTCCGCGCCGCGGGCGCCCCGTTCAGCTCAGCGCGTGAGGCGCTCTTCAGCTCAGCGGCGCAGGCCCTTGGCCAGCTCGATCACGGCCCGCCCTGCGCCCTTGGCCGCGGCGGCGAGGAAGTTCGCCCAGTCGAAGTAGTCCCGCCAGAGCACGATCTTGCCGTCGCGCACCTCGAACGTGCCGCACACCCAGAACTCGGAGCGGATCTTGCGGACCTCGATGATGTCGGTGCGCTCGGTGAGCACGGTCGCGCCGTCGCCGACGATCCGGTGGTTGATCGCCTCGAAGCCGGTGCAGTAGCGGCCGAACAGCGCCAGCTGCTTGGCGACCGCGGCCTTGCCGGTGGCCTTGGGCAGCGACACGTTCTGGTAGACGACGTCCTCCGCCAGCAGGCTGAGCGCGGCGTCGGTGTCCAGCCGGCCCAGCGCGTCCAGGAACGCCTTGACGGTGGCGACCGAGTCGGTGGTGGTCGCCGGGCTGACAGGGGTGGGCGTGGTGTTCGGTGTGGTCATGGTGGCTCCTCGGGTTCTGGTCCGTGGTCGACGCACTGAGGTTCGGCACTGAGAGTTCGGGCTCGCGGTTCGGGCTGGCAGGTTCTGGCTCGGACCGGGGCACGGGCGTGCCGGGTCGGCCGGCCGCGCTGCTGGGCCCCACCGTTGCGTACCTGGCCGCGCCGATCAACCCGTGGTACGCGCCGGCCAGTAGGTTGGGCGTGCCATGAGTAGCCCAGAACTGATCTCCAGCGCGGCCAACCCACTGGTCAAGCGCATCCGGGCGCTCGCCGACCGCAAGTACCGGCGGCGCGAGGGCACGTTCGTGGTGGAGGGCATCCAGCCGGTGTGGCGGGCCGTCGAGGCGGGTTGGCAGGTCGAGACCCTGGTCGTGGTGCCCGAGCTGCTCGCCGACTCGGCGGCCGGCATGGTCGAGGCGCAGCGGGCCGCCGGCGTGCGGGTGGCCGAGCTGACCGCCGAGCTCGCCGGCCGGCTCACCGAGCGCGACCGGCCGCCTGGGCTGTTCGCCGTGGTCCGCGCCCGGTACACCGAGCTGGCCGAGTTGACGGTGGCCCCCGGCGCGGTGTTCCTGGCGCTGCACGAGATCGGCAACCCGGGCAACCTCGGCACCGTGATCCGCACCGCCGACGCGGCGGGGGCCGCCGGGGTGATCCTGGTCGGCGACACGGCGGACCAGTTCGCGCCGGCCGCCGTGAAGGCGAGCATGGGGTCGCTGTTCGCGGTGCCGGTGGCCGCTGCCCCGGACGCGGCGGCGTTCCTGCGCTGGGCCCGCGCAGGCGGCGTGCACGTGCTCGCCACCTCCGGCTACGCCGAGCGGGCGCACTGGTCGCTGGCCTACCGCCCGCCGCTGGCCCTGTTGATCGGCAGCGAGGGCGAGGGGCTGCCGGCCGAGCTGATCAGCGAGGCCGACGAGACCGTCCGCATCCCGATGGTCGGCACCGCCGAGTCGCTGAACCTCGCCGTCGCCGCCGCCCTGATGCTCTACGAGGCACGCCGGCACACCATCGGTGCGGACGCCGGCAACCCGACTGAACCGGGGGTCGAGTGAACTGGTTGATCTACGCGTCCATGCCGCTGCTGGCCGCGTTCATCGGCTACACCACCAAGCTGGTGGCGATCGAGATGATGTTCCGCCCGGTGGAGTTCGTCGGCAGGCCGCCGCTGCTGGGCTGGCAGGGCATCGTGCCGCGCAACGTCGGCCGGATCGGCAGCATCTCGGTGAACCTGCTGATCGGGCGTCTGATCAACCCGAACGAGATCCTGTCCAGGGTGGACCCGGCGGAGCTGCTCGAGCAGCTGCACGAGCCGCTGAACCAGGCCGTCACCGAGATCAGCACCGACCTGATCCAGAAGTACCAGCCGCAGCTGTGGGAGCTGCTGCCTCCCGAGGCACAGCGGGCGGTGCTGCGCCAGATCGCGGCGCAGGCGCCCAAGGCGGTCGCCGAGCTGATGGAGGACTTCGCCCGCAACCCCGAGGCCTACCTGGACACCCGGGACATGGCGCTCGCGAACCTGGCCAGCGACCGGGGCGTCCTGAACCGGCTGATCCGCGACGTCGGCGGGCGCGAGCTGAAGTTCATCGCGCGCAGCGGGCTGTACTTCGGGCTGATCATCGGGCTGCTGCAGGCAGGCGTCTGGGCGCTCACGCACGAGCCGCTGGTGATGCCGATCTTCGGCGCGGTGGTCGGGCTGAGCACCGACTGGATCGCCCTCAAGATGATCTTCCTCCCGCGTGAGGAACGGCGGTTCCTCGGGGTGTTCCGCTGGCAGGGGCTGTTCCAGAAGCGCCGCCATGAGGTGGCCACCGACTACGGCCGGGTGGTCGCCGACGAGGTGCTGACCGTGCCGAAGATCGTCGAGGCGCTGCTCACCGGGCCCCGGTCGGACCGCCTGATCGCACTGGTCCAGCGGCACGTGTCGGACGTCGTGGACCGGCAGCTCGGACTCGCCAGGCCGCTGGTCGTACTCGGCGTCGGCACCCAGCGCTACCGCCAGCTCAAGGCCGACATCGCCGAGCGCGCGCTGGCCGCCGCCCCCCGCGCCATGGAGCCCGCGATGGCTTACGCGAAGCAGGCGCTGGGCATCCAGGACACCGTGGTGCGCGCGATGCGGGCGCTCACGCCGCTGGAGTTCGAGTCGGTGCTGCGGCCGGCCTTCCGGCAGGACGAGTGGAAGCTGATTCTGGTCGGCGGTGTCCTCGGTGCGATCGTCGGTGAGCTGCAGGTCCTGCTGCTGCTCGGCTGACCGGGTCGAGCTGCCCGCCGTTACCGAACTGCACAGCAGGCAGGTTCGATCATGGATTTTGCGGCCTGCTGTGCAGTTCGGTAACAAGCCGCCTCACGCGGCGACCGGCAGGGTGAAGTCGACGGCCGTGAGCTCCGTCGAGAGTGTCCAGAGGCGGGCGGCGAGCTCCGGGTCGCTGGCGAGCGCGCTGCGCCCGACGAGCGTGGGCCGGCCCCGCTGTTCGCGGGGGCCGTCGGGGCCGAGGTAGCTGCCGCCGGGCAGGTCCGAGGTGGCGGCGGCCAGGGTGGGCTCGGCGCCGGCCTCGCTGCTCTGCCGGATCAGCCGGCCGAGCGTGCGGTCCAGTAGTGCCATGGCTGGCCCGAGGTTGCGGTTCAGGTCCGAGGCGGCCACCCCGGGATGCGCGGCGAGCGCGCGCACGGGCGAGCCGACGGCGGTCAGCCGGCGCTGCAGCTCCAGCGTGAACAGCAGGTTCGCGAGCTTGGACCGGGCGTACGCGGCCATCGGGCGGTAGGGGCGGTGGGTCCAGTTGAGATCGTCAAGGTCGAGCTCGGCCGAGCGGTGCGCGGTGGAGGCGACGGTGACCACGCGGTCGGTGAGCCGGGGCAGCAGCAGGTTGGTCAGCGCGAAGTGGCCGAGGTGGTTGGTGCCGACCTGTCGCTCGAAGCCGTCCTCGGTGCGCCCGAGGGGGACGTTCGCCACGCCGGCGTTGTTGACCAGCACGTCGATCGGCCCGGTCCAGCCGTCGGCGAAGCGGTGTATCGAGGCCAGGCTCGCCAGGTCCAGCTCGCGAACCTCCGGTGCCTGGATCGGTGCTTGGGGGGCCGGTGCTCGGGGGACCGGCGATTCGGGTGTCCGGGCCAGCGTGGCGGCGGCGCGCCGGCCGGCCTCGACGTTGCGCACCGCGAGCACCACCCGCGCGCCGGCCAGCACCAGCGGCCGGGCGGTGGCCAGGCCGAGCCCGCCACTCGCGCCGGTGATCACGAAGGTGCGGCCGGCCTGTGCGCCGGGGGCCAGGGGGGTGTTCACCATGCTTCAAATGTAGTCGTCGCCCACATTCTAGGCAATGACTACATTTGCGGTACCGTGGCACCCGTGTCCGACGCGCGCACCCGCTACCACCACGGCAACCTGCGGGCCACGCTGCTGGCCAGCGCCGAGCGGCTGCTGGCCGACGTCGGCCCCGCGGAGCTGTCACTGCGCGAGCTGGCCCGTCAGGCCGGCGTCAGCCACGGCGCGCCTCGGCAGCACTTCCCGGACAAGCAGGCGCTGCTCGACGCGCTCGCGCTGGTCGGTTTCGAGCGGCTCGGGGCGGAGCTGGACGCGGCGCTGCTCGACGTGACCGGCCCGTTCGCCGATCGGCTCGAGGTGTTCGCGCATGCCTGGGTCGGCTTCGCCACCGCGCACCCCGCGCTGCTCGAGCTCATGTTCGCCAGCAAGAACCGGCCGGCCGCCGCCGAGCTGCGCGCCGTCGCGGATCGGGCCTTCGCGCGGTCGTCCGCCATGATCGGCAAGGCCCAGGTGGACGGCGAGATCACCGGTGGCGAGGACCGCGTCGCGATGGCCATCTTCGCCACCCTGCAGGGCCTCGCCGCGCTCATCACCAGCGGGATGAGCGGCGACCGCCCCGTGCCGGCACTGGTCGGCGACACCATCCGCACCCTGGTCGACGGCCTGCGCCCGAGGTGACCCCCGACCGGCGTGGCGAGCTGCGGCGACGTGGGTCACCCGGTGGGTGCGGTGGCCGGGTCAGCCGGTGGGGCGTTGGGTGGCGCGGAACGTCCTGCGGTAGGTCGCCGGGGCCACCCCGACGGCCGTGCGCAGGTGCTGGCGCAGCGCCGACGGGGCGCCGAAGCCGGCGTGCGCGGCGACCTGGTCGATCGGCAGGTCGCTGGACTCGAGCAGGTGGCGGGCCCGCTCCACCCGCTGCAGCGTCAGCCACTGGCCCGGCGTCACGCCCACCTCGGCGCGGAACCGGCGGGTGAAGCTGCGCACGCTCATCCCCGCGTGCGCGGCGAGCTGGGGCAGCGTGAGCGGCCGGTCCAGCCGACGCAGCGCCCAGGCTCGGGTGGCGGCGGTGGTGCTGCTCGCCGGCTCCGGCATCGGCCGCTCGATGTACTGGGCCTGGCCGCCGTCCCGCCACGGTGGCACGACGCAGCGCCGGGCCACGTGGTTGGCGACGTCGCTGCCGTGGTCGCGCCGGACCAGGTGCAGGCACACGTCGACGCCGGCCGCCACGCCCGCCGAGGTCAGGATGTCCCCGTCGTCCACGAACAGCACGTTCGGGTCGACCTTGACCAGCGGAAACGTGCGCTGGAAGTGCTCGGCGTCGCTCCAGTGCGTGGTGGCGGGGCGGCCGTTCAGCAGGCCAGCGGCGGCCAGCACGTAGGCCGCGGTGCAGATCGACACGATCCGGGTGCCGGGCCGGACACGCGCCAGCGCGGCGGCCACCGGCTCGGGCAGCACACCGTGGTCGTAGATCGGCCCCAGCGAGTGGGTGGCCGGGATGATCACGGTGTCCGCCGTGCCCAGCGCGCCGGCGTCGTACTCGGGCAGGACGGCGAACCCCGCGTCCGTGGCCACCGGCCCGCCATCGACCGTGCAGGTCAGCACCTCGTAGAGCGGCCGGCCGGCAGTGTCCCGCGCGATGCCGAAGATCCGGGGCGGGATGCCTAGCTCAAACGGCATGACCCCGTCGAGCGCGAGGACGACGACGCGATGCATGGCCGAATTCTGACACGCCGCCTGAATCGGGCCACGACGATGTCGGCCCGATCTCTCAGCAGGCGAAGCCGCGGAATCCAGCGACTCGGCCCGCGGAATCCAGCGACTCGCGCTGACAAATTTCCGACTTGTCGAAGTAGGTGGGCGACGGGGCGACCGGGTGGGGCGGGGCGGCGGGATTGGCGTCGCGGGGGGTTCACGGATGGGTGATGATGGGGGCGTGCCGACCTCGACGACGTTGTTGCTGTTCGTGCTGGCCGGCTGCGTGCTGGTGGCGATTCCGGGGCCCAACCACCTGTACATCATCACGAGGGGCCTGAGCCAGGGGCGCGCCGCCGGGCTGGCCTCGGCCGCCGGGGTCGAGACCGGCACGCTGGTCTACAGCGCCGCCGCGGCCGCCGGGTTGGCGGCGCTGATCGCGTCGTCCGCGCTGGCCTTCGACGCGGTGCGGTACCTCGGGGCGGCATACCTGGTCTACCTCGGGATCCGGGCGCTGCTGCGCTACGAGCCGCCTCGGCTGGCCGGGCCGCCCGCGCCGGTCCCGCTGCGCCGGGTGTACGCCGAGGGCGTGCTGGTGAACGTGCTGAACCCGAAGGTCGCGCTGTTC
>DATAYB010000570.1:0-28829 GCA_036272795.1 Pseudonocardia sp. | reverse complement strand
GTGGCGGGGTCGGGAGCTCGGCGCGGACCCGGAACCCGCCGCCCGGCCGGGGCCCCGTCCACAGCCGCCCGCCGAGCGCGGCGGCCCGCTCCCGCATGCCGGGGATGCCGTTGCCATGTCCAGGCGGCCCCCGGAGCTCGTCGGGCGCGTTGTCGCCGCCTCCGGTCGGGTCGCCCTCCGCCGCCGGGCCCCGGCCGTCGTCGTCGACCTGCACGACCAGCTGGGCGCCGGAGTAGTCGACCAGCACCGTCGCGGTGGCCGGGCCGGCGTGCCGGTGCACGTTGGTCAGCGCCTCCTGCGCGATCCGGAACGCGGCGGCGTCGACGGCGGCGGGCAGGGTCCGGGCGGCGCCAACCCGCCGGACGGTGACCGCCAGCCCGCTGCCCCGCACGCGTTCGGCCAGGTCGTCCAAGCCGGCCAGCCCGGCGATCGGCGAGCGCGGCGCATCTTCGTCCACGCGGCGCAGCACGCCGAGCATGGTGCGCAGCTCGACCAGGACCTCCTTGCTGGACGCCTTGATCGCGGTGAGCGCGTCCCTGGCCAGGCCGGGTTGCTCGTCCAGCAGGTGCAGCGCGGTGCCGGCCTGCACGTTGATCAGGGACACGTGGTGGGCGAGCACGTCGTGCAGGTCGCGCGCGATGCGCAGCCGCTCCTCGGTGGCCACCCGTGCGGCGGCGTCGGCGCGCGCCCGGCGCTCCCTGGCCAGGCGGTCCCGGCGGGCGCGGGCCAGCTCGCCGACCGTGAGGATGACCAGCAGCCAGGCCGCCGCCCCGGACAGCACCCACGAGCGCGGCGGCCCCAGCCGTGCCCAGGTGACCGCGACCAGCCCCAGGTAGGCCAGCCCGGCGATCACCCAGGCCGGCCGCCTCTGCCCAACCACCACGGCACTGACCAGCGCGAACACGAACGGCACCACCGCCGGCCCGTACGGGTAGCCGGCCGCGAGGTAGCCGAGCAGCAGCACAGTCGTGGCCGCCAGCACCACTACCGGGAACCACCACCTGGCCAGCAGCACCGCCGCCCCGGCGGCCAGCAGCGCGACCGCCGGCGCATCCAGCGGGCGGGCGAACGGCTGGTGCAGCCCTGCGCCGAAGCTGCCACCCACGGCGAGCACGGCCGCGAACAGCGCGGGCAGCGCGAGGCGGGCCGTCCCACCCACCTGGTCGACCCACCGCTGCACACCGCAGACCGTAGCCATCCTGGCGCCCGCCGTCGTCGTCCCGGAGTGGGCCGTGTCCGTACTCCGCCGGAGGTAGCCGGGCCCGCGCAAGTGCCCTCCCCACGACGACGCGGCGGCCGGACTCGCCGCGCAGCATGGCGGCATGGACGAGACAACCGCACCCGCACCCGGAGTCCGCGCCTCGGACGCCGAGCGTGAGCAGACCGCCGAACAACTGCACCGCGCCGCCGCCGACGGCCGCCTGGGCCTCGCCGAGCTGGACGAGCGCCTGGCCGCGGCCTATGCCGCCCGGCTGCGCCACGAGCTGGCGCCGCTGACCGCCGACCTGCCGGCCCCGCCGCGACCAGAGCCGGCACCCCGGCCGCTGGACCGCTGGGACCGGGCCGCCCTCGGCACGCACGCCGTGCTGGTCACCCTCGTGGTGGCCGCCGTGCTGACGCGCTGGGTGGCCGGCGGGACGCTGTTCTTCTGGCCGGCGTTCCCGATCTTCTGGGCCGTGCTCAGCCTTGTGGTGCACGCCCGGGTGAGGCTCCGTCGGGGCTTTGGTCCGGGGTATTGGACTGGTCCGGGGCGCCGGTGGGATGGTCCGGCGGGCCGGGGCGCCGGTCCAGGTGGAGGCAGGTGAGCCGTCCGGTGCAGGTGAGCTTGCCCCGCTCGTCGGTGAGCACCACGTCGAACGTCGAGGTGCGCCGGCCGACGTGCACGGGCGTAGCGACCCCGGTGACCAGCCCTTCGGTGGCGCCCCGGTGGTGAGTGCAGGCCAGCTCGAGGCCGACCGGGTACTGGTCCTGCGTGAGGTGCTGGACGGCGGCCAGTGAGCCGAGGCTCTCCACGAGCACCCCGCTGGCGCCGCCGTGCAGCAGGCCGAACGGCTGCTTGTTGCCGGCCACCGGCATGGTGCCGACCACCCGCTCACGGCTCGCCTCCACGATCCGGATGCCCAGCCGGGGGGCCAGCTGCTCGTCGGCCAGCTCCGGGGACATCGGGGTCGGTTTCCTCGCTGAGGTCTTCACCGCCGGAGCTTATCCGCCGTTCGAAAGTCGGGCCGTCAGTGCTCAGGCCACCTCGGCGGGGGGCACGGTCCAGCCGCTGGCGGGCGCACCGGAGCTGGACAGGCTGAGCCAGGCGGCGGCCAGCCGTTCCATCGCCAGCTCGAGCCGAGCCTCCGGCAAGGTGTAGGGCAGCCGGACGTACCGCTCGAACGCCCCGTCCAGGCCGAACCGGGGGCCGGCGGCGAGTACCAGGCCGTGCTGCGAGGCCGCCGCGACCAGTGAGCTGGACAGCGGCGCGCCCAGGTCGGCCCAGAGGGAGAGGCCACCGGGCGGCAGGTCGGCCCGCCACGTGGGGAAGTAGCTGGTCACCATGCCGTGCAGGTGGTCGCGCGCGGAGCGCAGCCTCGGCAGCCGCTCCCCGAGCACAGTGTCGATCTGCCGCATCAGGTGCTGCGCGACGAGCTGGTCGAGCACCGACGACGCGATGTCCATGGAGGCCCGCGCGCGGGCGAGCTGCTCGAGCATCGGCCGCCGCGCCCGGACCCAGCCGATCCGCAGGCCACCCCACAAGGTCTTGCTCGCCGACCCGATGGTGATCAGCGGCGCGGAGCTGCTCTCCCGGACCTGGGCGGCCAGCGGGAGCGGCGGCGGGCCGTCCAGCGCGATCTCGCTCATCGACTCGTCGATCAGCAGCGGGGTGTGCGTGCGGCGGCACAGCTCGACGATCTCGGTGCGCTGCGCGTCGCTCATGCACCGGCCGGTGGGGTTCTGGAAGTCGGGCATCAGGTAGACCAGCCGGGGGCAGGCGTCCCGGACAGCGGCGGCGATGGTGTCCAGGTCCCAGTCCGGGCCGGCGAACCCCACCGGCACGGCGCGGGCGTGCTCGCGGGCGATGGCGTCCAGTGCGTTGGGGTAGGTGGGGTGCTCCACGAGTACCCGGTCGCCCGGCATGGCCAGCGCGGCGAACACCACGGCCATGGCGTGCTGGGCCCCACAGGTGATCATGATCTGGTCTCGCGTGGTGGGTAGGCCGCGCTGGGTGAACCGGTCGGCGACCACGTCGCGCAGCGAGTCCAGCCCGTAGAGCCGGTAGCCGCTGCCTGAGGTGTGGCAGGCCATCTGCTCGACGGCCCAGGTCATGCCGTCGGCCAGTGCCTCGCGCGGCGCGGAGAGCGACGCGTAGGCCAGGTCGAGCGCGGTGCTGTCGCCGGCCGGGGCGAACGGGCCGGCCTCGGGGGCGCCGGGGCTGTCCGGCAGGGTCGTCCAGCTGCCGGAGCCCCGCCTGCTGTGCAGGAAGCCGATCTGGCGCAGTAGGTCGTAGCTGGCCGCGACCGTGGTGCGGCTGACCTGGAGCGCGCTGGCCAGCTCACGCTCGGCGGGCAGCCGGGTGCGCGTGGGCAGCCGGCCGTCCAGCACCAGCAGCTTGATCCGGTCGGCCAGCTCGGCGTAGGCCACCCCGGTGCCCTCGCTGCGCCAGGTGCCCAGGTGCTTGGCCAGTGTCCGACCGGTGACGTGCCGATCACCATCCATTGGACCAGTCCACTTCCTCGCAATTGGCTCTGTGAGAGGAATCCAATCACGGTGAGGATAGGTCCACAGGGAGGCGATGGCTATGACTGGCCTGGTGATTGTCCTAGGACTGGTGGTGTTGGCGCTGGTGGCGCCGCGGTATGGGGTGGACCTTCGGGACTCGGGTGACTGGAGGTGGCAGAAGGACGGGGGGACGCCGGTGCGGGGGGTACGACACACGGTGCGGTCCGACCTGGCGGCGCTGAACCGCTGGATGACGTGGGTCGGCGGGACCCTCGGCCGCCGGTGGGAGGCGCAGGAACGGGCGTGGGGCGCCACGTGGACGGACTACCAGCCGTGGCGCGGCGACGACCTGCCGAACCAGCTGCACGACCTGCCCGAGCAGGTCTACGCCAAGGCGCGGGCCGACCGTGCGCGCGCCGAGCTGATCGAGGCCAAGCGGCTGGAGGCGAGGCGGGTGGAGTCGGAGTCGGGGCTCGCCCCGTGCGAGCTGCGCTGGCGCGAGCACGACGGCACCTGGGCGCTGGACGGCGAGCTGCTGCCGAGCGCCCCGCCGGCCGGCAACTCGTCGAACGGCCACCCGGTCCACCAGGAGTAGCGCCAAGGTCAGTGGAGTAGTGCCCAGCCCGGTGATCATCAGGACGGGAGGGCTGTTCGATCACGGCCCCAGCAGCCACCTCGTCCTGGTGATCACCAGGCACTGGTCGGGAGCGGCGGCGGTCACCCGGAGCCGGCCGAGAACCGTCGGGGGGTCGGCCTAGACTCGCCCGGGTGACTGCCACCACTGCCTCGACGGCCGCCGCGGAGCCCACCCCGGAGGCCGGCCGGCCCACGTACCGGCTGCTGTTGCTGGACGGCCACTCACTGGCCTACCGGGCCTTCTATGCGCTGCCGGCGGAGAACTTCCGCACGCAGACGGGGCAGACGACGAACGCGGTGTACGGCTTCACCTCGATGCTGATCAACCTGCTGCGCGACGAGCAGCCGACGCACCTCGCGGTCGCCTTCGACGTGTCCCGCAAGACGTTCCGCTCCGAGGCGTATGCGGAGTACAAGGCCAACCGGAGCACGACGCCGGACGACTTCCGCGGCCAGGTCGAGCTGATCCGCGAGGTGCTGAACGCGCTGGCCGTGCCCTCCATGGCGGTGCCGGGCTACGAGGCCGACGACATCATCGCCACGCTCACCACGCAGGCCCAGGAGCTGGGCTACGAGGTGGCCATCTGCACGGGCGACCGGGACGCGTTCCAGCTGGTCGGGGACGCGGTCACGGTGCTGTACCCGAAGCGCGGTGTGTCGGACCTGGCCAGGATCGACCCGGCCGAGGTGAACACCCGCTACGGCCTGACGCCGACCCAGTACCCGGACTTCGCCGCGCTGCGCGGCGACCCGAGCGACAACCTGCCGTCCATCCCCGGGGTCGGGGAGAAGACGGCCGCGAAGTGGATCCGCGAGTTCGGCTCGCTCGCCGAGCTGACCGACCGGGTCGACGAGGTGAAGGGCAAGGCCGGCGACGCACTGCGCGCCAACCTGTCGAACGTGTTGATGAACCGGCAGCTCACCGAGCTCGTGCGTGAGGTCCCGCTGGAGTTCGCGCCGGACGACCTTGCGGTCCGCGCCTGGGACAGGGACGCCGTGCACCGGCTGTTCGACGAGCTGGAGTTCCGGGTGCTGCGTGAGCGGCTGTTCGCCACGCTGGCCAGCGCGGAGCCTGAGGCGGAGGCCGGTTTCGAGGTGCGGGGCGGGGCACTGGAGCCCGGTACCGTGGCCGGCTGGCTGGCCGAGCACGCCCGGGACGGCCGCCGCGTCGGGCTGGCGTTCCACGGCAAGCTGGGCAGCTGGATCGGCCGGGACGTGGACGGCATCTCGATCGCCACGGCCGACGGTGAGGCCGGCTACCTCGAGCTGCCAGGACTCACCCCGGAGGACGAGGCGGCGCTCGGTGAGTGGCTGGCCGATCCGGCAGTGCCGAAGGCCGCGCACGACGTCAAGTCGGCGATCCACGCGCTGCGCGCCCGTGGCTGGCGGCTCGCGGGGCTGACCAGTGACACCGCGCTGGCCGCCTATCTGGTCCGGCCGGGGCAGCGCAGCTTCGACCTTGCCGACCTGGCGCTGCGCTACCTGCGCCGCGAGCTGCGGGTGGAGGGTGAGCCGGAGGACGGCCAGCTGTCGCTGCTGGGCGGGGTCGAGGAGGCCGATGCACAACGCGCGTCCGGCGAGGTACTGCGTGCGCACGCCGTCGGTGAGCTGGCCGATGCGCTGGACGCCGAGCTCGCCAAGCTGGGCGGCGCTGAGCTGCTGGCCGACCTGGAGCTGCCGCTGCTCGGCGTGCTGGCCGACCTGGAGGCCGCCGGCATCGCGGTCGACCACGACCTGCTCGCCGAGCTGGAGGCCGACTTCGCCGCGCAGGTGAAGCAGGCGGCGCAGGACGCGTACACGGAGATCGGCAAGGAGATCAACCTCGGCTCGCCGAAGCAGCTGCAGGTCGTGCTGTTCGACGAGCTGGGCATGCCGAAGACCAAGCGCACCAAGACGGGGTTCACCACCGACGCGGACGCGCTGCAGAGCCTGTTCGAGCAGACCGGGCACCCGTTCCTGTCGCACCTGCTGCTGCACCGCGACGCCACCCGGCTCAAGGTCACCGTCGACGGTCTGCTCAAGTCGATCGACGACGACGGCCGGATCCACACCACGTACAGCCAGGCGATCGCGGCCACGGGGCGGCTGTCCAGCACGGAGCCGAACCTGCAGAACGTGCCGATCCGCACGGCGGCCGGGCGGCGGATCCGGGAGACGTTCGTGGCCGGCTCAGGTCCCGGCGGGCCGTACGCCGAGCTGATGACCGCCGACTACAGCCAGATCGAGATGCGCATCATGGCGCACCTCTCCGAGGACGCGGCACTGATCGAGGCGTTCCGGTCGCACCACGACTTCCACGCCGAGACGGCGGCCCGGGTGTTCGGGGTGAACGCCGCCGAGGTCGGTCCCGAGCAGCGCGCCAAGATCAAGGCAATGAACTACGGGCTGGCCTACGGGTTGTCCGCCTTCGGGCTGTCCGGCCAGCTGCGCATCTCCACGGACGAGGCCCGCGCCCTGATGGACGACTACTTCGAGACGTTCGGCGGGGTGCGGGACTACCTGCGCAGCATCGTCGACCAGGCCCGCAAGGACGGCTACACCGAGACCATGCTCGGCCGCCGCCGTTACCTGCCCGACCTGACCAGCGACAACCGCCAGCGCCGCGAGATGGCCGAGCGGATGGCGCTCAACGCCCCCATCCAGGGCAGCGCGGCCGACATCATCAAGGTCGCCATGCTCCGGGTGCACCGGGCGCTCACCGAGGCCGACCTGCGCTCCCGCATGCTGCTCCAGGTGCACGACGAGCTGGTGCTCGAGATCGCCGAGGGGGAGCACGCGGCGGTCGAGGAGCTGGTCTGCGCGGAGATGGGCGCGGCGCACGAGCTGTCCGTGCCGCTGGAGGTGTCGGTCGGTTTCGGGCACAGCTGGGACGACGCCGCGCACTAGGGAGGGCGTGGCGTCCAGAGAGGGCGCCGCGTCAGCTGGTCAGGCCGAGTGAGCCGGTCAGGCGGCCCACTGCTGTGCTGACGTCGGCGCGCGCCACGTCGTAGCCGTTCGAGGCGGGCCGCTTGCTCAGCACGGCGACCAGGAACCGGTTGTCCGAGCCCACGATGCCGGTGCTGTGCAGGTACTCGTAGCCGTCGTCGACCATCCAGCCCTGCTTGGCCGCCACGCCGGACAGCCGGGGGGTCTGCAGCAGCCCGAAGGCCTGGTCGAAGCCGTCGGCGCCGGTGTTCTGGGCGCTGCTCAGCGCGTTCAGCACGAGCTGCTGGTCACCGGGGTTGAGCGAGGTCAGCAGGTACTGGTAGACCGCGACGACGTCCCGGGCGGACAGCTTCGTCTCGCCCCACTCGCCGGGGTCGGACGGCGGCTGGGTGTCCTGCAGGTTGGCCAGCCCGACCAGTTCGGTCACCGTGCTGGATCCGCCGAACTGCTCCCAGAGCGCGTTCATGGCGTTGTCGTCGCTGACCGTGAGTGCGCGCTGGATGTAGTTGAGCTGCGTCTGGCTGAGCGTGGCCTGGCCGGTCTCCACACGGTGCAGGATGTCCACGACCGTGAACAGCTTGACCACCGACGCCGAGTAGAACGGGGCGGCGCCCTCGGCGCCGAGGCTCAGCTGCCCGGTCTGCCGGTCCAGCACCGCCACGCCGATGTCCAGGGCGCCACCGGTGGCCAGGCTCATCGAGTCGACGGCGGCGACGGCCGAGCCGGTGGTGTTGATCGCGCCGGTCACCGGGCCGCTCTCCGCGCTGAGCTCCGGCTGGGACGCCTGGGGCGCCGCCGGCCGGGAGGGCTGCGCCGCCACGGGCTGGGACAGCGCGGGCAGGGCGAGCCGCTGGCCGTGCCGGATCATCAGGGCTGAGGAGCCGAGGATGGCGAGGACGACGAGCGTGGCGAAAGGGATCAGAAACCAGCGATGGCCACGGCCCGCTCGCCGCCGCTCACCGACCGCTGGCCGCTCGTGGCGGCGCGTTCCCCGATCTTGGCCCACGCCTCATTTGACGTCTCGAATATGACGATCGTTAGCACTGAGGCCGACTTCACATTGATCTGACAGCTGTTCACAGCGCATTCCCAGGTATCCCGACGTCCCTGAGTAGGCCCAGTACGCCGCCGATCGCGCCGACCGCGCTGTCCAGCCGCTTGCGGCCCTCGGGGTAGTCGACCGAGCCCGCCTGCTTGCTGAGCAGCGCGACCACGTACCGGTGCTTGGCACCGAGCAGCCCTGTGCTGTGCAGGTAGAGGTGGCCCTTGTCGACCATCCAGCCCTGCTTGCCCGCCGCGCCGGACATGCCGGGCTGCTGGATCACACCGAACGACTGGTTGAAGCCGTCCGAGCCGGCAACGCCCGGGGTGGCGAGGCTGGTGAGCACGAGGTCACGGTCCGACTGGTCGAGCTGGGTCAGCATGTACTCGTACACCGCCACCACGTCGCGGGCCGAGATCCGGGTCTCGCCCCACTCTCCGGGGTTCTCCGGAGGCCGGGTCTCGTGCAGCCCGGCCAGCGCGACCATGTCGGTCACCGTCCTCGTCCCGCCGAAGGCGGTCCACAGCGCGTTCATCGAGGCGTTGTCGCTGACGTGCAGCGCGCGTTGGATCTGGGTGCGCTGCGCCGGGCTGAGCCTGACCTCGCCGGCCTCGACCCGGTGCAGGATCGAGGTCACGGTGAACAGCTTGACCACCGAGGCGGAGTAGAACGGCACGTCGCCCTCGGCGCCGAGCGTGAGCCGGTGGGTGCTGCGGTCCAGCACCGCGACGCCGTACTCGGCGGGGGAGGGGCCGGACTGTCCCATCTCGTCGATCCGGGCGATCATGTCCGCCAGCGCGGCCGGGAGCTTGCTGGCGGCGAGGGTGACGTGTCCATCGACGGCCGTCCCGACGGTCGTGCGATGACCGCCGGCCATCGAGCCGCCGGCCATCAGAGGGCCGCCCGCGATCAGTGCCGCGATCACGAGGCCACCGAGCGGGGCGAGCCACACGCGGCCCGACCGCCGCCGCACACCGACCGTTCCATGATCGCCCATGGCCCTATTTGACGATCTCTCTGGGTGTCCGCGTTATCACTGGATCAGGTGGTCAGAGCGTACATTCAGGTGGTTTTCGAGGTCGGTGAAAACCTCGCGTCAACACGCCGTCCCGATCAGGTGAAAGATCGGTGTCCTGGACCGGTCAGGCGGGCTTGCGACAGCGGAAAATGGCCGTCCCCGGGAACAGTTCGCCCCGCAGCGGGGACCACTGGCCCCACGTCTCGGTGAGCTCCTCGGGCCACTCGGGCTCGACGAGGTCCTCCAGCTCGAGCCCGGCGGCCACCACGTCGCGGACCCGGTCGCCGAGCGTGCGGTGGTGCTCGACATAGCTGGGTGTGCCGTCGGTGTCCACCTCGACGTACGGGGACCGGTCGAAGTAGGACTGCGTGACCGTCAGCCCGTCCGGACCGGGGTCGTCGGAGAACATCCAGCGCATCGGGTGGTTCACCGCGAACACCCAGCGCCCGCCGGGCCGCAGCACCCGGGCCACCTCGCGCATCACGGCGCCGGGGTCGGCCACGAACGGGACCGCGCCGAAGGCGGAGCACGCCAGGTCGAAACATCCGTCGGCGAACGGCAGATGCTCGGCTCCTGCCTGCACCAACGGGACCGGCACGCCGCTGCGGGCGCTGGCCAGCGCGGCCTGGCGGAGCATGCCGGCGGACAGGTCGAGGCCGACCACCCGGGCGCCATGGCCGACCAGCCAGCGGGCACAGGAGGCCGCCCCGCAGCCGACCTCGAGCACCGAGGCGCCGGCCAGTGTCGCCGGGTCGCCGAGTAGCTGGGCGTCGGCCTCCCTGAGTCGCTCCGGGCACCAGACGAAGTCCGTGTCGCCGAGGAACGCGCCGTGCTCGGCCTGGTACTCCTCGGCGTCCGCGTCCCACCAGCGCCGGCTGGCCTCGGCGGACGCCCGCTGGCCCATCGGGCCCCGGGCGACGGCCGCGACGCCGAGCCGCTTCTCGGTCGATTCCACGGGCGAATAATCACCGGGCCGGGGGACGAAAGAAGGATCGGGCCCGCCGTTGCCCCCCCGATCGGGTGACGCGTAGCATGGAGGCGCATGGGTTTATCTGTGGCCCGAAATATCCCGTCACTGCCGCACGTTGGAACGTGACGGGATATGGCAGGCCTTCCGGCCCACGCACGCCAGAGCCCACCTGCCCACTCTCCATCAATCCATACCGGAGCAACCCACCGCATGTCCACCGACACCACCACCGTCTCGACCACCCCGCAGGTCGCAGTTAACGACGTCGGGACGGAGGAGGACTTCCTCGCCGCCATCGACCAGACGATCAAGTACTTCAACGACGGCGACATCGTTGAGGGCACCATCGTCAAGGTCGATCGGGACGAGGTTCTTCTCGATATCGGCTACAAGACCGAAGGGGTCATCCCCTCCCGCGAGCTGTCCATCAAGCACGACGTCGACCCGGCCGATGTGGTCAAGGTCGGAGAGTTCGTCGAGGCGCTCGTCCTCCAGAAGGAGGACAAGGAAGGGCGTCTGATCCTGTCCAAGAAGCGTGCGCAGTACGAGCGCGCGTGGGGCACGATCGAGGCCCTCAAGGAGGCCGACGAACCGGTCGAGGGCACCGTCATCGAGGTCGTCAAGGGCGGCCTGATCCTGGACATCGGCCTGCGGGGCTTCCTGCCCGCCTCGCTGGTGGAGATGCGCCGGGTGCGCGATCTGCAGCCGTACGTCGGCCGCAAGATCGAAGCGAAGATCATCGAGCTGGACAAGAACCGCAACAACGTGGTCCTGTCCCGCCGGGCCTGGCTGGAGCAGACCCAGTCCGAGGTGCGCAGCGAGTTCCTGAACCAGCTGGCCAAGGGCCAGGTGCGCAAGGGCGTTGTGTCCTCGGTGGTCAACTTCGGTGCGTTCGTCGACCTCGGCGGCGTGGAC
This sequence comes from Pseudonocardia sp., assembly GCA_036272795.1. Lineage (GTDB taxonomy): Bacteria > Actinomycetota > Actinomycetes > Mycobacteriales > Pseudonocardiaceae > Pseudonocardia. The sequence continues at coordinate 17,618 of DATAYB010000570.1, read as the reverse complement.
GGCCTGGTGCACGTCTCGGAGCTGTCCTGGAAGCACATCGACCACCCGAGCGAGGTTGTCGAGGTCGGCCAGGAGGTCACCGTCGAGGTTCTCGACGTCGACCTGGACCGTGAGCGCGTGTCGCTGTCGCTCAAGGCCACCCAGGAAGACCCGTGGCGCCTCTACGCCCGCACCCACGCGATCGGCCAGATCGTGCCCGGCAAGGTCACGAAGCTGGTTCCGTTCGGTGCGTTCGTCCGCGTGGAGGAGGGCATCGAGGGTCTGGTGCACATCTCCGAGCTGGCCGAGCGCCACGTGGAGATCCCGGAGCAGGTCGTCCAGGTCGGCGACGACTGCATGGTCAAGGTCATCGACATCGACCTCGACAGGCGCCGGATCTCGCTGTCGCTCAAGCAGGCCAACGAGGGTATGACTCCGGAGACGGAGTTCGACCCCACCCGCTACGGGATGGCTGCCGAGTACGACAACGAGGGCAACTACATCTACCCCGAGGGCTTCGACGTCGAAAGTGGCGACTGGCAGGAAGGGTTCGAGTCGCAGCGCGAGGAGTGGGAGCGCCAGTACGCCGAGGCGCACGTCCGCTACGAGCAGCACATCGCGCAGCTCAAGAAGGCGGCCGAGGCAGAGGCCGCCGCTGGTACCGAGGAAGGTGGTGCCGGCGGGGCTGCCCCGTCCAACTACTCCTCGGACAGCAGCAGCGGCGACGGTGGCACGCTGGCCAGTGACGAGCAGCTCGCGGCTCTGCGCGAGAAGCTCTCCGGCGGCGCCTCCTGAGGTAGCACCATCCCGGCGCGCTGACGCCGGGGCCGGCTGACACACCGAGCCGGGTACCCCCAGACTTTCGGGGGTACCCGGCTCGGGTGGTTTAGGAGCGCGGCACCCACGCGCACCGGCCGCGCGGGGTTACCGTCTCGCCGTGCGAGCTCGGTGGATCTTCGTTGCGGCCGTGGCCATTGCCATGGCCGCGGCTTCGGGCGTGCTGGCCGGCTGCGGTGGCCCGAGTCAGCGCGAGTACCCGGAGTCCGTGCCGACCTTCGCCGCCGGCCCCACCACGGGCCCACGTGCCCAGGCGCCGGAGCGGGACACGCTGCTGCCCGTGGACTGCGCAGACGTGGTCTCCGGCGACCAGATGTCGGCGCTGCTCGGCCAGCCGGTCGACAGCGTGGGCGTGCACACCGTGCTCGGCCTGCCGGCGCCGTCGGTCAGCCGGCTGGAGCGGGTCACCTGCCAGTACCAGCGCGCCGGCAACCGGGGCGCGACCCCGGACGTCGAGCTGATCCTGGCCGCCTACGGCACCCGGGCGGCCGCCGACAAGCAGCTCACCACCAACGCCGCCGCCGAGCGGTACGAGGCCCAGTCGGCGGAGAACCTGGCGATCGGCAGCGCGCGCGCCGTGCTGTTCGCCGAGCGAGGCAAGACCGTACTGATGGTCAACAGCGGCCGCTCTTCGGTCAGCATGACGATGCAGCAGGGTGTGACCCCGGCGAACGAGACCAGGGCCGTCATGGTCGACCTGGCCCAACGCGTGCTGCCGAACCTCGCTCCGGAGCCGGTCGGCGAGTCACGATAGCGTCGCCGCATGCTGCGGATCGGGCTCACCGGGGGCATCGGGGCCGGCAAGTCGACAGTGGCCCGGCGGTTGGTGGAGCTGGGCGCGACACTGGTCGACGCGGACGTGATAGCCCGTGAGGTGGTCGAACCGGGCAGTCGGGGGCTGGCCGAGGTGGCGGAGGCGTTCGGCACCGAGGTGCTCGACGCAGGCGGCGCGCTGGACCGCCCCAAGCTCGGCGCCATCGTGTTCGGCGACCCGGCCGCCCGGCAGCGGCTGAACGGCATCCTGCACCCACTGATCGGCCGGCGGACCGCCGAGCTCGTCCGGGCCGCGCCGCCCGACGCGATCGTGGTGCAGGACATCCCGCTGCTCGTCGAGGGCGGCATGGGCGCGGCATTCGGGCTGGTCGTCGTGGTGCACGCGGAGGTGGACGAGCGGATCCGGCGGCTGGTCGCCGATCGGGGCATGACCGCCGAGGACGCCCGTGCCCGGATCGGCGCGCAGGCCGACGAGCCGGCCCGCCGCGCCGCCGCCGACGTCTGGCTGGACAACACGGGCACCCCGGAGGCGGTGCGCGCCGAGGTGGACCGGCTCTGGCGGGACCGGCTTGTGCCGTTCGAGGCGAACCTGCGGCTGGACCGGCCGCGCCGGCCGATGCCGCCCCGACTGGTCGAGCCCGACCCGGAGTGGCCGGCGCAGTACGAGCGGCTGGCCGCCCGGATCCGCTCGGCGCTGGGGGAGCGGGCCGTGCGGGTGGAGCACATCGGCTCCACCTCCGTCCCGGGCCTGCCGGCGAAGGATGTGCTGGACATCCAGCTGGGGGTGCGGTCGCTGGCCGACGGAGGCGCCGACGAGCTTGCCGAGCGGGACGCACTGCGGGCCACCGGGTTCACCCTCTGGCCCAGCATCCGGGCGGACAACCCGAAGCAGGTCGACCCGGACCCGGCCCACTGGCGCAAGCGGTTGTACGTCTCCGCCGATCCAGGCCGGCCGGTGAACCTGCACGTCCGCGCGGTGGACTCCGCCGGGTACCGGTACGCGCTGCTGTTCCGGGACTGGCTGCGGGCGGACCCGGCCGCGCGGGAGGAGTACCTGGCGGCCAAGCGGCGGATCGAGTGCGAGCATCGGGATGACGCCAGTACGGCCGGCTACGCCGAGGCGAAGGAGCCCTGGTTCGACGCCGCGCTGCCCCTCGCCGAACACTGGGCGACGAGCACCGGATGGGGGCTAGAACTTTCGTAGGGGGTAACCCGGCCGTCGGAACCTGATCGGGCAAAGCTGTAACGCCGGTTCGAGCTTCTCCGACACACTCCTTGCAAGGCGGACGTCGGGAACGGCGCCTGGTCCATGTGGAGAAGGGGCGGTCACGCCCCCCGAGCCGCCCTTCTCTCCGAAATTCGCAATCAGGGGGTGGCCCATTGGCGGAAGGGGGAGTGTCGTGGAGTACGGGATGGCCATGCAGCCGGGATCCGATCACGGGTACCAAGGCGCGACTGTCGCGATTGCACCGGAGCCCAGCCTGCGCAGCGAGTTCGGTGCGCACCTGGAGGCGAACTACCCCCGGCTGGTCGCCCAGATGTGCATGATCACGCTGAACCCGGCCGAGGCGCAGGATCTCGTCCAGGACGCATACGCACGGGCCTGGCAGCGCTGGGCCGACGTCCGCGAGCTGGCCGACCCGACGGGTTGGGTCCGGCAGATGGCGGTACGGGGCAGCACGCGCCGTTGGCGGCGGCTGATGGCCCGCCTCGGTTTTGACAAGAGCAGGTCCGCCGGCTCGCCCTCGGACGACCCACAGCACGCCGGTGTGCTCGCCGCGCTCGGCCAGATCCCGCCATACCGGCGCCGGGTCCTGGTGCTCGCGGACGTGGCGCACATGCCGCTGGTCGAGGTCGCCGAGCTCGAAAGCATTGATGTAGGGGTGGCCGAGGGCCGGCTGGCGCACGCCCGCCGTGAGCTGAACGAGTTCATGGCGCTGCGCCCCCGGACCCAGCCACCCGGTGTGAACTGGGAGGACATGTGAACGACACCGGCAACCTCGGTGCCGCCGCGCTACGCCGGCTCGACGAGGACCTGACCCAGTCCGTCATGCTGCCCCCGGTCGACGCCGTGATCCGCCGGGCCAGCTCGATGAACCGCACGACGACGGCCGCCACGGCCGCCGTGCTCACGGTCGGCGCGCTCGGCGCGGTGACCGTGATCGCCCAGTCCGTGGTGTCCGGCGCGGTCCCGCTGCCGACGCCGGTCGCGCTGTCGGCAGCGCCGCCGCCGCAGCTGTCCACCGGTCCGGGCTCGGTCCCGACGGTGGCCCAGGTGCTGAGCCCCGGTGAGCAGCTCGTGCAGCTCAAGCCCGGTGCCGCGGCCCCGGCGGGCTCCCGTGCACTGGCCAGCGGCGTGACGGTGCTGGCCCCGGGTACGCGGTACGACTCGGCGCAGGCCGACCCGGTCAAGCTGACCGACTCGGACGACGACAACAACGACGGTGACGACTGGAGCGACCACCACGACAACGGTGACCACCACGACGACGGTGACCATGGCGATCATGGTGACCACGGCGACGGCGGTCACGGTGACGGTCACGGCGACGGTGGGCACCACCCCGGGCACCCGGGTCACCCCGGTTGGCCGGGTGGCAACCCCGGTTGGCCAGGTGGCAACCCCGGTTGGCCGGGTGGCAACCCGGGCTGGCCGGGCCACCCCGGAGACCCTGGTCAGCCCGGGGACCCCGGCAAGCCTGGGGAGCCGGGCAAACCGGGTCACCCCGGACACCCGGGTCAGGGTTGGCCCGGTGGCCCCAACAACGGCAATGGCAATAACGGCAACACGGGCAACGGGACTGACGGCAAGCCGGGGACGGGCGACCCGGCCCCCCAGCAGCCGGGCAAGGACGGCTCGACCGACGGGCAAACCAACCCGAAGCCCGCGGACAACCCGAAGCCCGCGGACAACCCCAAGCCGGCGGACGGCCCCAAGCCGGCGAACAGCCCCAAGCCCGCTGACAAGCCGACCGTCGTTGTGAAGCCGGCCGAGCCGGCTCCGGACAAGCCGGCCCAGTCGGCCCCTGAGAAGCCCGCGCAGGAGAAGCCGGCGCAGGACAAGCCGGACACGCCGTCGAAGCCGAGCTCCGAGGGCACTGGCTCGTCCGGTGACCGGCACCCGTCGAGCACCACGGTGCGTCGCGGCGGCTCCGGTGACGGCGGCGGCTCCGATTCCGGCGGTGGCTCTGGTTCCGGCGGTGGCCGGAGCGAGAGCAGCAAGAGTGGCGGCGGCGGCTCCGACAACGGCTCCAGCGGCGGTGGTGGCGGCGGCCACCACGGCGGCGGTGGCGGTGGCGGCGGCGAGGGTTCGCGTGGCGGTGGCGACAACAAGGCGCACGGCGCGGTGGCCCAGCCGACCAACCCGGACGCGGTCCAGCCGGCGGTCAACACCAAGCGCGGCGCTCCCGTGCCGGCGGCCCCGGCAACCGACGACAACTGAGCGACTACGAGCACGAACGTTCGGGCACGGCGCGTGGGGCGGTAGCGGCAGGTTCGCTACCGCCCCGCTCGCGTTCCGGGGCTGTGCGGCGGCGATGCCGGCGTGGTCAGCGGCGTCGCCAGGTCAGCGGGATACCGAGGCCGGCGAGCCAGGCGTGCAGGTCGTGCCCGTGGGCGCTGAGCCCGGCGAGTACCCGGTAGCTGGTGGCCAGCGCCCGCTCGGCGGCGGCGGGTTCGAGCAGCCCCTCAGCCACCGCGGCCACGTACTCGTCCAGGTCGAGCACGGTGCTGGCCCGCCCGCTGCACACCACGATGTCCAGGTAGTGGTCGACCGTGCGCCATACCGAGCCGTCCGGCCCGGCCCGCTCGATGTCCACGATGTCGAGGTAGAAGTCCTGGTCGCGCTCCTGCCCGGGGTGCCACCACCAGTCGGTGACCCGGATCCCGAGCTCGGGCAGCAGCCACGACTCGACGCGGGCGAACCGGGGGTGGTCCTGCACCGCGCGGTCCAGGTAGAGGCCGAACGGCTCCGTGCGGTACTCGTCGACCGGGCGAACAAAACCCTTCGGGTCGGTGTTGGTACAGGAGCGCACGTCGAACGTCTCGTGCTTCGGCGGGTGCATCGAATCCGATACTGTCAGACGGAAGGCTTACTCTCGATACCGTGGCATTCGCGACTGAATACCCCGTCATCGCACACTCGGACGCTCGCCCGGTGGAGTCGATCCCCCGTGAGAACGGCCGCTTCGAGGTGGTCAGCGAGTTCGAGCCCGCTGGTGACCAGCCGGCGGCCATCGAGGAGCTCGAGCGGCGCATCCGGGCCGGTGAGCACGATGTGGTGCTGCTGGGCGCCACCGGCACCGGCAAGTCGGCCACCACTGCGTGGCTGATCGAGCGGCTGCAGCGGCCCACCCTGGTGATGGCCCCGAACAAGACCCTCGCGGCCCAGCTGGCCAACGAGCTGCGTGAGATGCTGCCCAACAACGCGGTCGAGTACTTCGTCTCGTACTACGACTACTACCAGCCAGAGGCGTACATCGCGCAGACCGACACGTACATCGAGAAGGACTCGTCGGTCAACGACGACGTCGAGCGGCTGCGCCACTCCGCGACGATGAACCTGCTCTCCCGCAGGGACGTGGTGGTGGTCGCCTCGGTGTCCTGCATCTACGGCCTGGGTACGCCGCAGTCCTACATGGACCGGTCGGTGCAGCTGAACGTCGGCGACGAGATCGACCGGGATGCGTTGCTGCGTGCACTGGTGGATGTCCAGTACACGCGTAACGACATGGCGTTCAACCGAGGCACCTTCCGGGTCCGGGGTGACACGGTCGAGATCATCCCGGCGTACGAGGAGCTCGCGATCCGGATCGAGTTCTTCGGCGACGAGATCGAGTCGCTCTACTACCTGCACCCGCTGACCGGCGACGTGATCAAGCAGGTCGACACGGTGCGGATCTTCCCGGCCACCCATTACGTGGCGGGCCCGGAGCGGATGGAGCGGGCCATCCGGGACATCGAGAAGGAGCTGGAGGAGCGGCTGGCGGAGCTGGAGCGCCAGGGCAAGCTGCTGGAGGCCCAGCGGCTGCGCATGCGCACCCAGTACGACCTGGAGATGATGCGCCAGGTCGGCTTCTGCTCGGGCATCGAGAACTACTCCCGGCACATCGACGGCCGGGGCCCCGGCACCGCGCCGGCCACGCTGCTCGACTACTTCCCGGACGACTTCCTGCTGGTCATCGACGAGTCGCACCAGACGGTGCCGCAGATCGGCGGCATGTACGAGGGCGACATGTCCCGCAAGCGGAACCTGGTGGAGTACGGCTTCCGGCTGCCGTCGGCGACCGACAACCGGCCGTTGACCTGGGAGGAGTTCGCCGACCGGATCGGCCAGGTCGTCTACCTGTCCGCGACGCCGGGGCCGTACGAGCTGCAGCGCACGGGCGGCGAGTTCGTCGAGCAGGTGATCCGGCCGACCGGCCTGGTCGACCCGAAGATCGTGGTCAAGCCGACCAAGGGCCAGATCGACGACCTGGTGCACGAGATCCGGGACCGGGCCGAGCGCGACGAGCGGGTGCTGGTCACGACGCTGACCAAGAAGATGGCCGAGGACCTCACCGACTACCTGCTCGAGCTGGGCATCCGGGTGCGGTACCTGCATTCCGAGGTGGACACGCTGCGCCGGGTGGAGCTGCTGCGCCAACTGCGGCTCGGCGACTTCGACGTGCTGGTCGGCATCAACCTGCTGCGCGAGGGGCTGGACCTGCCGGAGGTGTCGCTGGTGGCGATCCTGGACGCGGACAAGGAGGGCTTCCTGCGCTCCGGCACCTCGCTGATCCAGACGATCGGCCGGGCCGCGCGGAACGTGTCCGGCGAGGTGCACATGTATGCCGACAAGGTCACCGACTCGATGCAGTTCGCGATCGACGAGACCGATCGGCGGCGGGCCAAGCAGGTCGCGTACAACACCGAGCGAGGGCTCGACCCCCAGCCGCTGCGCAAGAAGATCGCCGACATCCTGGACCAGGTCTACCGCGAGGCGGCCGAGTCCGAGGACGCCGTGCCGATCGGCGGCTCGGGGCGTAACTCGTCCCGGGGCAAGCGCGCCGCGGGCGAGCCCGGTCGGGCCAGCTCCGGAGTGATCACGGGGCGCGACACCGCGAGCATGCCGAGGGCGGAGCTGGCCGACCTGATCCAGCAGCTGTCCGACCAGATGCTCGGCGCCGCCCGTGACCTGCAGTTCGAGCTCGCCGCGCGGCTCCGGGACGAGATCCATGACCTCAAGAAGGAGCTCCGGGGCATGGACGCCGCCGGGGTGGGGTGAGGCCATCCGGAGCCCGGTTCGGCCACGGGGATACGGTAGTGGCCGAACTGTAAGGGACCGAAGATGGAGTGGGGAAGCCGAGCGTTGACCGCTGCAGCCACGTTACGCGGCCGGGCCGGCAGCCTCGGGAGCGCGCTCCGCGAACACCCCGCCCGGATCTACCTGCTGTCCCTCCCGCTGCTGGCGGCGGCGGTGACGGTCCTGGCGATCAGCCTCGGCGGGCACTACCTCGATCTCGAGGTGTACCGGCTGGGGGTGCAGACATGGCTGTCCGGCGGTGATCTGTACGGCGCGCTGCCGATGACCAGCGCCGGTATCGCGCTGCCGTTCATCTACCCGCCGTTCGCCGCCATGGTGATGGTGCCGCTGACGGTGACCGGATGGGGCTTCGCCTCGGTGGCGGTGTTCCTCGCCTCGCTGCTGTCCCTGGGCGTCACCATGTATGTGGTGCTGCGGCGGCTCTGGCCCTCCGGCGGGCACGCGGGCGCGCTGGCGGCCACCACCGCGGTCGTACCGGTCTGTCTAGGGCTCGAGCCGGTCTCCCAGACCTTCGGCTTCGGCCAGATCAACCTGATCCTGATGGCGATGGTCGCGGTGGACTGCCTGATGGTCCGCACCCGGTTGCCCCGGGGCGTGCTGATCGGGCTGGCCGCCGCGATCAAGCTCACGCCGGCCGCGTTTGTACTGTTCTTCCTGCTTCGCAAGGACTACCGGTCGGCGGTCGTCGCGGCGGTGACCGGGGCGGTGGCCACGGGCATCGGGGTACTGATCGCGCCGGCGGCGTCCCAGCGGTACTGGGGCGGCGGGATGTCCGGGGTCAGCGGGGTGAGCGGCTCGCCGTTCTTCACCAACCAGACGTTCCAGGCGGTGTTCGCCCGCGCCGGTATCGGTGGGCTCGAGCTCAAGCTGGGCTGGGTCGTGCTGTCCGCGCTGCTGCTGTACCTGGCCGCGCCGGCGATCCGGCGGGCACCCAAGCCCCTCGCGCTGGTGGCGACCGCGGGGGTGGCGCTGCTCGTCTCGCCCACGTCCTGGTCGCACCACTGGGTGTGGATCGCGCCGGCGCTTCTGGTCGCCGGCGTCTCCGCGTGGCGGGCCCGCTCGGCGCTGTGGGCGGTCGTCACGGTCGTGCTCGCGGTGACCTTCGTGGTGGCGCCGTTCCAGTACCTGCCGCACGGCAACGGTGGGGAGTTGCACTGGTCGGCGCTGCAGCAGGTGATCGGTGCCAGCTACGTGATCGTCACGATGGCTGTCTACGTACTGCTGTGGCTGGCCTGGCGGCGCCGGCCGGCGGCGCACCCAGTCAGCGAGCAGACCACGACCAGCACCGCCTGAGCAGCACTCTCCGACCGGTGCCCGGTGTCGCGTCGCCGCCGGGCCGGCTCACCGAGGGCTGTTAGCGGCAGGCCACCACGATGTGGTCGTCGCCGACCTGCCAGAGCGGCGCGGCGGCGGAGCAGCCGGCCGCCCGCGGCAGGTCGACGTGGTCGGTGATTTGGACAGTGACGACACCAGGAAGCCGGGGGTGACTGGTACGTCGCGTTCGGGGCGGTCGAGGCCGGTGACGTCGACGCGGCGTGCGACATCGTGAACCAGCTGATGTCGGACACGAGCGCGGCCCCGGTGCTGTCCCGGCATGGCGGCGAGCCCTGGCACCTGCACTTCCACGCGCCGGACGCGAGCTGGTCGCGCAGCTGGGCGGCGGCGATGGCGACCTCGCTGGCCGTCGTACTCGGCAACCCGACGTCCGACCGGCTGGGCGTCTGCCCGGCCCCGCGGTGCGACCGCGTGTTCGTGGACACTTCGCGCAACGGCACCCGGCGGTTCTGCTCGACCGCCTGCCAGAACCGGGTCAACGCCGCCGCGTTCCGGGCCCGGCAGCGGGATGTGTAGCGCGCTCAGTCCGCTTCGGCGCGGAGCCGGCCGAACTCCTCGGCCATCGCGGGCAGCGTCCAGTGTGCGTTGAGCCCGCTGGGGTTGGGCAGCACCCAGACCCGCGTCGAGCCGAGCTGGCGCTCGTTGCGGCCGATCGCCGCCTTCGGCTCCGCGAACGCGACCCGGTACGCCGTGACACCGACCACGGCGAGCCAGCGCGGCTGGACCCGCTCGGTCAGCTCGCGCAGGATCTGCCCCCCGGTGGCAAGTTCCTCGGTGCTGAGCTCGGCGGCGCGCGCGGAGGCCCTGGCCACCAGGTTGGTGATGCCGAGGCCGAGTGAGGGGAGCACGCCCTGCTCGTCGGGGCGCAACCGCGTCGGCGTGAAGCCGGACAGGTGCAGCGCCGGCCAGAACCGGTTGCCGGGGCGGGCGAAGTGGTGTCCGGTGGCCGCTGACACGAGGCCCGGGTTGATGCCGCAGAACAGCACACGCAGCGGCGGGTCGTCCGGGTCGGGGAGCAGGTCGGGCAGCACGCCGCTCATGTCGGTCGGCGTCCCGCTCATTCCGGGCTCATTCCGTGCTCATGCGGGGCTTGTGTCGAGCTCAGAGCAGCCCGGCCAGCACGTACGCGACGATCGTGCCGATCAGGAACACCGCCCAGCCGAGGCCGGCCGCGACCAGTGGGGACGCGCCCCAGCGCAGGACGACCCGGCCGCCGATCAGGCTCACGGCGAGGCCGAGGATCAGCGTGGCCACCGGCAGCGCCACCGTGACCGCGTGCATCCGGTGCCGGCAGACCAATAGGCCGGGGGCCTGGGCGCACTGGTTGATCGCCGAACCGAGCGAGCCGAGCGACAGGTAGCCGATCAGCAGGCCGATCGCCAGCAGGCCCATCGTGGCGAGTCCCCACGAGGGGTACTGGGCAGCCAGGGCGGCGCGGCTGACCGACGGGTGCGGATCGTTGGTCAGCGCTTCGAGGTGGGCGTGGGCGGCGGCTCGGTCGGAGCCCGGCTCTGCTCCGTCGGGGACCGGAGCGCCGGTGTCAGGCATACCTGCACTCTAACGGGTGGCCGCTTTGGGCCGTCCGGGCGCTCATCGTTCCTGCTCCGGCCGGCGCGCGGCGCTGAACCGCTCACCTGATCAGCTCACCTGATCAGCTCACCCCGGCAGGTCCGCCACCTGCGCCGCCTCGGCACGCAGGGCGTCGAGCACCGCACGCACCGCCGGCCGGACCAGGGCGCTGCGCCTGGCCACCGCCTCGACCAGCCGCGCCGCCCGCATCTCGGCCAGCGGGCGCCGGACCAGCCGCCGGCCACCCCGGTCGTCGGTGGAGTACCGGGGCAGCAGCGCGATGCCCACCCCGGCCGCCACGAGCTCCTCGGTGACGCCGAAGTCGTTGATCCGCTGCACAATCCGGGGCCGGGTGCCGGTGCGCAGCGCGATCGAGCGCAGCACGTCGTCGACCGGGAAGCCCTCCTGGACGCTGATCCAGGGCTCGTCGGTGAGGTCGACGAGTCGCAGCAGGGCGTGCTTCGCCAGCCGGTGCCCCGGCGGCAGGGCCACGTCCAGCGGCTCGCGCAGCAGGTGGGTGACCTCCCAGCGGTCGGTGGCGAACGGCGGGGCGTGCTCGTCGCGGTGGGCGACCACGAGGTCGAAGTCGGCGGCCAGCGCGGGCACCTCGGCCGGCGTCATGTCGACGTCCCGGAACCTGGGCTCGACGCCGGCCAGCCCGCTCAGCCTGTGCAGCACCGGGGCCAGCAGCAGCCGCGCGGCGGACTGGAACACCGCCACCCGCACCACCCCGGTCGGCTCGGACCGGAACCGTTCGACGGCGGCCTCGGCCTCGGCGAGCGCGGCGAGCACGGAGTCGGCCTGGCCGGCCAGTGCCAGGCCGGCCTCGGTGAGCCGCAGGCCCCGCCCGGCCGGCTCGGTCAGCACCAGGCCGACCTCGCGCTGCAGCGCGCGCAGCTGCTGGGAGATCGCCGACGGGGTGAACGACAGCGCGTCGGCGACCGCCGCCACCGAGCCCCGGTCGGCGAGCTCCCGCAGCACGCGCAGTCGTCGAACGTCCATGAAGTAACTCTAAACAATGCCCGCACACAATATTGATTGTCTTTTCAGTCCCCGACACGGAGTTTGGACGGGTGACGGTGCGGGATCGTGTGTTGGCGGTTGTGGTCGCGGCGCTCTGGGGAGGCAACTTCCTCGCCATCCACTACGGGCTCGACCATTTCCCACCGCTGCTGCTGGCGTCCCTGCGGTTCCTGGTGCTGGCGGTGCCGACGGTGCTGTTCGTACGGCCACCGTCCGTGCGCTGGCGGTGGCTGATCGGGTACGGCGTCGGGTTCGGCACGCTCCAGTTCGCGTTCCTGTTCCTGGCCATGGCGGGCGGCCTGCCGACCGGGCTCGCCTCGCTGGTGCTGCAGGCGTCCGCGCCGTTCACCGTGCTGCTCGGGGCGCTGCTGCTGCGGGAACGGCTGAGCCGCCGGCAGGCGATCGGGATCGGCGCCGCGGTGGCGGGGCTCGTCGTGATCGCGGTGGCCCGCTCGCTGGTCGCCCCGCTACTGCCGCTGACCCTGTGCCTGTTCGGCGCGCTGGGCTGGGCGCTCGGCAACCTGTGCAGCCGCAAGGCCGAGTCCGACGACCCGCTGCGGATGATGCTGTGGATGTCGCTGGTGCCGCCGGTGCCGCTGTTCCTGCTGTCCTGGTTCGTCGAGGGGCCGAAGGCGATCGGCACCGCGCTGGCCGTCGCGGTGACGCCGGCCGGCCTGCCCGGGCTCGCCGCACTCGCCTACCTCGTGCTGTGTGCGACCGTGCTCGGCCAAGGTATCTGGACGTACCTGCTGTCGCGCTACCCGGCGGGCGTGGTGGCGCCGTACTCGCTGCTGGTGCCCGTGCTGGGTATCGCGCTGGCGTTCGTGCTGCTCGCCGAGCGGCCGAGCTGGATTGAGCTGGTCGCGGGCGTGGTCATCGTGGGCGGCGTGCTGCTCGGTACCCCGCGCCCGGCCCCGGCCTCCACGCCGGCCTCGACGCCGGCCTCGACTCCGGCGCTGCCGGTCTCGCCGGCCCAGTCCCCGCCGCCGTCACGGGTCGCGTGATCATCAGGACGACAGGGCTGCCGGGTGGGGTCGCGAACAGCCCTGCGGTCCTGATGATCACCGGGGTCGGGGTCGGGGTCGGGTCGGTGGGCGGCGGATGGGCTATGGCGCCCACCACAGTGGCTACCTAGGCTGGTCCGTGGGCGGCGGTGGCCGTCGGCGGAGGTACGTAGGTGGTGGACGAAGGCGTCTGCGCGGTCCGGCCCGGGGTCGATCTCGGTCGGCACGCCCGCATGCTCGCTCGCGTGCACGATGCGCTGCTCTCCGGGGACCGTCCGCCGGCGCGGCCACGGGGGCTGGTCGAGCGGTCCTGGACCCGGGTGCGGGAGTACGGTGTGAGCCCCGACCTCGCCGATCCGCCTGCCCCGATGACCGCCGACCTCGTCGAGCAGCGCCGGCAGGCCTCCCCGCTGAGTAGGGTGCTGCCGCTGCTGCGCGCCAGCCTGACCTCGGTGGCCGAGGACGCACGCCACATCATGGTGATCACCGATGCGCAGGGTGTGGTGCTGTGGCGGGAGGGCGCCACCAAGGTCCGCCACCGCGCCGACGGGCTGGGCTTCGCCGAGGGCGTCGTCTGGTCGGAGGGCAACGTCGGCACGAACGCGATCGGCACCGCGCTCGCCGAGGCCGCCCCGGTGCAGCTGTTCTCCGCCGAGCACTTCGTCCGCCGGCAGCACCCGTGGACGTGCACCGCCTGCCCCGTGCACGACCCGAGGACCGGTGAGCTGCTCGGCGTCGTCGACGTCACCGGCCTCGCCGAGACCGTGCACCCGACCACGGTCGCGCTGGTCTGCACGGCGGTGAAGCTCGCCGAGTCCAGCCTGTGGCACCAGCACGAAGGCCGGCTGGAGGCGCTGCGCACGGTCGGCGTCCCGCTGCTGGCCGGGGTGCCGGGGCCGGCGCTGGTGGTCGACGACCACGGCTGGGTCGCCGCCGTCACCGGGATGGCTCCGGTGGACCGCGTCGCGGTGCCCCGCCCCGACCAGCCGCTCGCGGTGCACGGCGTCGGACTGTGCCGGCCGGAGGCCGTGCCGGGCGGTTGGCTGCTGCGCGCCGCGGACCCCGCCACCAGCCTGAACCGGCCCGACCGGCTGTCACTGAGCCTGGAGCTCGACGTCCGGCCGGCGCGCGCCGTCGTGGAGGGCACCAACCGCTGGCTGCACCCGCTCTCCACGCGGCCGGCCGAGCTGCTGTTGTTGCTGGCCATGGCAGGTGAGGTCGGCATGAACGCGGCCGAGCTGAGCAGGGCCCTGTACGGCGACGGCGAGCACCTGGTGACCGTGCGCGCCGAGCTGTCCCGGCTGCGGCGGACCTTGGGCGGGCTGCTGCTCGCCCGGCCGTACCGCATCGCGCCCGGCGTCGACGTGCGCCTGCCCGATCTGGCCGGGTCGGCGTTCGTGGCGAGCTCGACAGCCCCCGGGGTGCGCGCGCTGGCGGCACGCCGAGCCTGACGGCCGGTGCGCCGCCCGTCCGAGCCTGGGCGACCGAGCCTCCGCACAGACCGTCTACCTACCGCACAGACCGTGCACAGTCTGTGCGGTAAGGGAACGGTCTGTGCGGGTGGGGGCGCCGAGGCCGGGGCGGATGGCGCTGCAACCCCGCTGCAACCGTTGCGCTCGGCCCGTCGAGAGGGTGAGCTGGGTCACGGGCGGGCGGCCAGCAAGGGAGCTGAGGATGCCGGAACAGCGGGACACCAACGGCACGCCGCCGCCGGTGGTTCCCCGGGACGGCACGCCGCCGCCGGTGGCCCGCGGCGGCGCGCTGCCGGTGGTGTCCGGGTCGGCGGTCGGCATCATCGCCAACCCGATGTCGGGGCGGGACATCCGCAGGCTGGTCGCGCGGGCGTCGGTGTTCCCGAACGCGGAGAAGACCAACATGGCGCTGCGGCTGATTGCGGCGGCCGGCGCGCTCGGCGTCGAGCGGGTCTGCATGTCCACCGACGCGATGGGGGTGGCCGCCGGTGTGCTGCGGGCGGCCGGCAAGCGCCGCGCCCGGGACGGTCGGTGGCCGGAGCTGGAGTTCTGTGAGCTGGCACGGCCCACCGCCGACGCCCGGGACACCCGCGAGATGGTCCGCCGGATGCGCGAGCGGGGTGTCGGGGTGCTCGTGCTGCTCGGCGGTGACGGGACCGTGCGGGCGGCGTCCACCGACTGTGCCGACGTGCCGCTGCTACCGCTGTCCACGGGCACCAACAACGCGTTCCCCGAGATGTGGGAGGCCACCGTGGCCGGCGCGGCCGCCGCGCTGGTGGCCACCTGGCGGGTCAGCCCGGACGAGGCCACCTACCGGGCCAAGGCGCTGCGGGTGCGCACGGGCGGGCGCACCGAGGTCGCACTGGTCGACGTGTGCCTGAGCACCGTGGCGCACGTGGGCGCCCGCGCGCTGTGGGACGTCGGCACGCTGCGCGAGCTGTACTGCGCCTTCGCGGAACCGCACGCTATCGGCCTGTCCAGCATCGCCGGCCTGGTCGCCCCGACCGGCCGCACCGAGCCGCATGGCGTCCGACTCCGCCTGGCCGGTTCCGAAACCGGGCCAGCAACCGGGCCAGCAACGAGGCCAGGAACCGGGCCCGAAACCGGCACGACAGCGGCGCGGCGCCGGGTGCTGGCGCCGGTCGCGCCTGGCGTGCTCGCGCCCGTCGACCTGCTCGAGGTGGCCCCGCTGCGTGCCGGCGAGCCGGTGACCAGCGCGATGGCCCGGGGCACTGTCGCGGTGGATGGCGAGCGGGAGCTGGAGTTCGGCCCGAGCAGCCCGGTCGAGGTGACGCTCACCCCGCACGGCCCTGTCGTGCTCGACGTGCGGGGGGTGCTGGCCAGGGCGGCCGAGCGCGGCCTGCTGCTCTCCACCCCGGACGGCCCAGGAGCGCAACACCAGCAGGAACCGACCTATCAGGAGGTCAGATGAAGGCAGCGCGGTACCACGGGCGTGGGGACATCCGGATCGACGAGGTACCGGAGCCGGAGGTGGGCCCCGGTCAGGTCAAGGTCGCCGTGGACTGGTGCGGTATCTGCGGCAGCGACCTGCACGAGTTCCTGGAGGGGCCGCTGTTCATCCCGGCGCCCGGCGCCCCGCACCCGATCACCGGCGAGACGCTGCCTGTGGTGATGGGTCACGAGTTCGCGGGCAAGGTCGCTGAGCTGGGGGAAGGCGTCGAGGGGCTGAACATCGGCGACTCGGTGGCGGTCGAGCCGTACTACGTGTGCGGGACCTGCGTCGCGTGCCAGGCCGGTCGCTACAACGTGTGCCGGTCGCTCGGTTTTGTCGGGCTGGCCGGCTCGCAGGGCGGCTTCTCCGAGCGCTGCGTGGTCGACCAACGCTGGATCCACCCGCTGGGGGAGCTGAGCACCGACCTCGGCGCGCTGGTGGAGCCGCTGGCGGTGGGCTATCACGCGGTGCGGCTGTCCGCGCTGCCCAAGGGCGGTACCGCGGTCGTCTTCGGCGCCGGCCCGATCGGGCTGGTCACGATCGCCTCGCTGAAGGCCACCGGCGCCGGGCAGATCATCTCGGTGGAGCCGGCCGCGGCGCGCAAGGGCAAGGCACCCGGCGCAGGCGCGGACGTGGTGCTGGACCCGACCCAGGTGGACGTGCCGACCGCTGTCCGGGAGCTCACCGAGGGCGCCGGCGCGGACGTCGCCTTCGAGTGCGCCGGCATCGACGCCGTGCTGGCCAGCGCGATCGGCTCCGTCCGGCCCGGGGGCACGGTGGTGAACGTGGCGATCTGGGGCCACGCCGCGACCGTGGACATGAACTCGCTGGTCATCTCCGAGGTGTCCGTGATCGGCTCGCTGGCCTACTGCGGCGATCACCCGGACACCATCCGGCTGCTCACCGACGGCACCGTCGACGCCGGCCAGTTCATCACCGCGCGGATCGGGCTGGACGAGCTGGTGGATGGCGGGTTCCGGCAGCTCATCGAGCACAAGGACGAGCACGTCAAGATCCTCGTCCACCCCTAGGAGCGAGCCCGACAACGGGGTCGCGGCACACCTCGAGAAGGAGGAGCCCATGACAGCGCAACGGGTCGCGCTCGTGACCGGCGGAGGCCGGGGCATCGGACGGGGGATCGCACTGCGGCTGGCCAGGGACGGGCTGGCCGTCGCGGTGAACGACATCAACCCGGACACCGCGGCCGGGGTGAGCAAGGAGATCGTCGCCGAGGGCGGGCGGGCCGTCGCGGTACCGGCCGACGTGACCGACCGGGACGCGGTCTTCGCCATGGTCGAGCAGGCCGCCGCGGAGCTGGGCCGGCTCGACGTGATGGTGGCCAACGCGGGCATCGCGCAGGTCAAGACGCTGCTGGAGGTGACCCCGGCGGACCTGCGGACGATGTTCTCGGTGAACGTGTTCGGCGTCGTCTACTGCCTGCAGGCGGCCGCCGAGCGGTTCATCGCCCAGGGCGGCGGCGGGAAGATCATCAACGCCGCCTCGATCGCAGGGCACGCCGGTTTCGACTATCTCGGGCACTACTCGGCCACCAAGTTCGGCGTCCGCGCGCTCACGCAGGCCGCCGCCAAGGAGCTGGCCAAGCACCAGATCACGGTGAACGCCTACTGCCCGGGCATCGTCGGCACCGACATGTGGGACCTGATCGACGAGAAGCTCGGTTCCTACCTGGGAACCAAGAAGGGTGAGGCGCTCGCGCGCTACTCCGAGCTCATCGCGCTGGGTCGGGTGCAGACACCCGACGACGTGGCCGGGTTCGTCTCGTACCTGGCCGGAGGAGATTCGGACTACATGACCGGGCAGTCGGTCATGATCGACGGAGGGATCGTGATGTCATGACCGGCACCTTG
>DATAYB010000569.1:0-5133 GCA_036272795.1 Pseudonocardia sp. | reverse complement strand
ACACACTCTTACCCGTACCCGAAGGACCCAGGATCGTGGTGATCGCATCGTCCTGGAACATCAGGTCCAGCCCCGAGAGGATCTTGGAGCTGCCGAACGACTTGTGCAGGTTGCGCACCTCCATGCTGTGCGCCGCGTGCTCGGCGACGGCTCCGCCGGCCGCTCCCGGCCGCGAATCCCCGCCACTCGCCGTCGAGTTCAAGGACATGGCACCCCCACATGAAGGACCGACTCCAGCCGATCTGGAATGGCGGGCACATTACCCGAACGCCGTATGGTTAACCGGTCGAGGTCCCCTGGGATTACCGACCGGTCACCCGACCGGGGTCAGCGACTCCCGCTTCGGGATGCACGCCGTGCACGCCGTGAAGCCCTCGTCCCGGGCCTCGCCCAGGCTGATCTGCTCGGCCGAGTGCCCGCTCAGCAGCCGGCAGTCCTCCACGTGGAACCGGCGCCGGCCCGGGATCACCCGTACCAGCAGCTCACCCGGCCCGTCGGCCACCATCGCGCCGGTAGCCGCGATCTCGGCGGCAGGCACGGTCTCGGGGGGAGACGCAGTCTCAGCGGCAGGCGCGGTCTCAGCGGCAGGCGCACTCTCGGTGGCAGGCGCACTCTCGGTGGCAGGCGCACTCTCGGCGGCAGGCACGGTCTCGGGAGCAGGCGCGGCCGGTACCTCGGCGGCCGGCTCGTCCAGCGCGGCCGGCTCTTCAGTGACAGCGGACTCATCCACAGCCACCGACTTGTCGACCTCAGCCGACTTGTCGACATCGGCTACATCCGACATCTCGACCTCAGCCGACCTGTCGACATCGGCCACATCCGACTTGTCGACAGCGACGGACTTGTCGACCGCCGGTTCGTCCTTCGCGGCAGCTGCGTCGCCGACCGGCTCCTCAGCGACAGCCGGCCCCGCCGCGACCGCAACTGGCTCGTCGACCTCAGCCGCACCGGAACCGGCGGTATCGACCTCAGCCGCACCGGACTCAGCGGTATCGACCTCGGCGGCACCAGGCTCGGCTCCGCCGACCGCCTGATTCCGCGCGCGCAGCAGCACGAACGCGAACAGCGCGGCACCGGCGAGGCTCACCGCGAGCGCCGCCCAGAGCAGCGCGACCTGGCCCGCGAGCACGCCGGCGGCGAGCAGGCCGGCCGCGACAACTACGGCAACGAACACCAGCATGGGGACCCTCCTCGAGGTGAACAGCCCGGGCGGATGCGGCCCAGCGAACGTACTCGCCCGCCCCGACCGGCCTCCCCGCCACCCTCGGAACAGCGATCGTCCGAATGATCGAGAACGAAATCGTCAACGATCGTGTTACGGTGACTGCGACCCTCACGGCCCTGCCCAGGTCACAGGAGAGCCCTTGAACATCGTCGACACCCACACCCACGTGATCTCCCCCGACACGGCGCGGTACCCGGTCGACCCGATCGGCGGCCACCGGTCGGAGTGGTCCCAGGCCCGACCGGTCGACGCCGACGGGCTGGTCCGCGCACTCGACGACGCCGGCATCCACAAGGCCGTCGTCGTGCAGGCCTCCACCGTGTACGGGCACGACAACCGCTACCTCGCGGCGGCGCTGGCCGCGCACCCGGACCGACTTGTCGGCGTCTACTCGATCGACGCGCTGGCACCCGACGCGGTGGCCACGATCCAGCGCTGGCAGGGCGAGGGGTTGTCCGGGTTCCGCCTGTTCACGACCGGCACGACGATGCCCGGCCAGGCCGACTGGCTGGGCCACGAGGACTCCTACCCCGCCTGGACCTACGCCGAGGCGCACGACATCCCGGTGTGCCTGCAGATGACCATGCAGGGCCTGCCCACGCTGCGCCGGCTGCTGGACCGGTTCCCGACGGCGCGCGTGCTGCTCGACCACTGCGCGCGCCCCGACCTGTCCGACGGCCCGCCGTACGAGCGCGCGCGGGAGCTGTTCGAGCTCGCCGCGTTCCCAGGGGTGCACCTGAAGCTGACGCACCGCGCGCTGGCCGCGGCAGCACAGGGCGCGTCCACGCCGGCGGGCTTCCTCACGCGGGCGCTCGAGGCGTACGGCGCCGGGCGCATCGCCTGGGGCTCGAACTTCCCCGCCGCCGCCGGCTCCCTGCCGGAGCTGCTGTCCTCAGCCGTCAACACGCTGGCCGCCCTGCCCGGTGCCGACCGGGCGATGGTCTTCGGCGGCACGGCCGAGCGGTTCTATCCGGCGCTGGCGACGGCGGGTGGCCGGCATGCCTGAGCCGAGCGTGCTCCGCGCCGTCCTCGGCGACTACCCGCACACGGTGGCGATCAAGGGCGGCGAGCTCACCGAGCCAGGGCTGCGCCTGGACTTCCACGACGTCAGCCCCGTACACCGGGCGTTCGCGCCGATGGTGCGCACCGAGGCCTACGACCTGTCCGAGCTGGCCGTGGTCACCGTGCTGCAGGCCATCGCCTACCGCCGGCCGGTCGTGCTGCTGCCGGCCGTGGTCGCGTCGCGGTTCCAGCGCGGCTGCCTGGTCGCGCCGGCCTCGCGGGCGGTACCGGCACCGGAGGACCTGGCCGGCCGGCGCATCGGCGTGCGCGCCTACACCCAGACCACCGGCATGTGGATCCGCGCGCACCTGGCCGAGGACTATGGCCTGGCGCCCGAGCGGGTGCACTGGGTCACCCGCGACGGCGCGCACGTCCAGGAGTACGAGGACCCGGACTTCGTCGAGCACGGCATCGGCGACAAGAGCCTGGCCGACCTGCTGCGCGAGGGCCGGATCGACGCCGCCATCTTCGGCAACGACCTGCCGGCCGGCGACGAGTTCGTCCCGGTGATCGCGGACGCCGCCGCCCGCGACCAGGCCTGGTGGAAACTCCACGGATTCCTGCCGGTCAACCACATGGTGGTCGCCGGCGCATCGACCTGCCGCCGCGACCCGGGTGCGGTGCGCGCGGCCTACGCGCTGCTGCGCCGGGCCGACGAGGCGGTGGGGCGGGATCCCAGGGCGGTGAGCCCGACGATGTTCGGCTTCGAACGCCTGCGCGGGCCGCTCCAGTCCATCGTCGACACGTGCCTCGACCAGGGCCTGCTGCCTCGCCGGCTCAGTATGGACGAGGTGCTCGGCCCCGCCACGGAATTGCTCGGGAGCCTCGCCGACTGAGGCGCCCCGCTCACCCGACTCCCGGCCCTTCGACGCGGAAACCGGAGACCATGAGCGAAACCACGTCCGAGAACGGCACCGACGGCACCGCCGTCCCCGACGGCGCCCCGAAACCGTCCAAGCCGTTCTACCGGGACCTGACGTTCCAGGTCGTCACCGGCATGGTGCTGGGTGTCGCCGTGGGCGCCTTCGCCCCCCACGTGGGCGACCGCCTCAACTTCCTCGGCGACCTGTTCATCAACCTGATCCAGATGGTCGTCGGGCTGATCATCTTCTGCACGGTCACCCACGGCATCGCCAGCGTGCGTGACCTCGGCAAGGTCGGCCGCATCGCGGTCAAGGCACTGGTCTACTTCGAGGTGGTGACCACGCTCGCGCTCGTCATCGGGCTGGTCACGATCAACGTCTTCAAGCCGGGCCTCGGCATGCACATCGACCCGGCGACGCTGCACCCCGGCGGCAGGGACACTGCCCCGGCTTCGCCGGTCGGGTTCGGCGACTTCCTGGTCAGCCTGGTGCCGACGTCGGCTGTCGGCGCCTTCGCCAAGGGCGAGATCCTGCAGGTGCTGGTGTTCTCGGTGCTGTTCGCGTGCGGGCTGGCCTCCCTCGGGGAGAAGGCGCAGCCCGTGCTGGACCTCGTGGACACCGTGTCACGGGCGCTGTTCTGGATCATCCGGGTGGTCATGAAGATCGCGCCGGTCGCCGCGTTCGGCGCCATCGCCTTCACCGTGGCGAGGTTCGGGCTGCACTCGCTGGTACCGCTGGGTGCGCTGATCGGCGAGTTCTACCTGACCTGCCTGTTGTTCTTCGTGCTGGTACTGGCGCCGATCTCGATCTACGGCGGGTTCAGCCTGCTCAAGCTGCTGCGCTACTTCCGCGAGGAGCTGGTCCTGGTGCTGGGCACCAGCTCCTCGGAGAGCGTCTTCCCGCAGCTGACCGGCAAGCTGACGAAGCTGGGTGTCGACCAGTCGGTGGTCGGCCTGGTGCTGCCGACGGCGTACAGCTTCAACCACGACGGGACGTGCCTGTACTTCGCCGCGGTCAGCGTGTTCCTGGCCCAGGCCACCGGTACCGACCTGGGCTGGCAGGCGCAGCTCGGCCTGCTGCTGGTGCTGCTGGTGACGTCCAAGGGCGGCGCGGGGGTGTCCGGCTCGGCGATCGCGGTGCTCGCACTGACGCTGGCGGCGACCAAGACGATCCCGGTCAGCAGCGTGGCGCTGGTGCTCGGTATCCACCGCGTGCTCTCGGCCGCGTTCGTGTTCACCAACATCGCCGGCAACACGGTCGCGACCCTGGTCGTCGGCAAGTGGGAGAACGCCGTCGACCGCACACGCCTGCGCACGGAGCTCGACACCGGCTACCGCGCGGCCTGACCCACCCGCCGCGCGCCGCGGCGCCCGCCGCCCGGCGGGCCCGGCGCACCTGCCTGTTGTTACCGAACTCCACCACAGGCAGGTTTTTCGCGCCCAAAACCTGCTTCCTGTGGAGTTCGGTAACACCGAGCCGGCGCGCCGCTGGTCAGGCCCGGTCGGGGCGGTGGGTGCGCTCGTAGTGGCGGGCGACGCGGGCACGGTTGCCGCAGATGTTGGGCGCGCACCACACGCGCCGCCGGTTGCTGGCCAGGTACAGCATCGAGCAGCCCTCGTTAGCGCACCTGCGCAGCTCGACCAGCCGTGACTCGTCACCGAGCAGCTCGATCGCGGCGGAGGCGATGGCCGCCAGCGCCGGGTTGCCGCCGTGCTCGGTGTGCCAGCGCGTCTCCCGCCGGGGCGGGTGCTGGCCGAGCAGCCGGGGGCTCGTCGGAACGGACGCGGCGAAGGCGTTCAGGTCATCGATCGAGGTCGGCTCCGCTTCACGGCCCTCGAGGTGGGCGTCGAAGAGGTCGCGCAGCGCGGCCCGCAGCTGCCGGGTGGCCCCGATCTCGGGCGTCGCCGACCTCGGCAGCCGGCCCGCCTGCAGGCTCCACCACACCTCGGCCCGCTCCGGATCGCCGATCAGATCGGTCGACGG
>DATAYB010000568.1:0-4982 GCA_036272795.1 Pseudonocardia sp. | reverse complement strand
GCGGTGGCCCGCGAGCTGCGGGGCGCGGGGTTGGACGAGGCCCAGCGCCAGGTGCACGCCATCGGCGCGGTCACCGAGGAGCTGCTCCGCTCCGCCGACCGGCTCGGCATCGACCCGCACGAGGCGGCTCTGCGCCGGGTCCACGCCGAGCTCGCCGGGTCGACGCCGAGCTCGCCGAGGGACGCAACTGAGGCCGAGGGCGCGACCGAGGCCAGGGGACGCGGCTGAGGACCGAGGCGGACGCCACCCCATCGCCCCCGTGCGAGATGTGATCGAAGCACTCATGATGTGAGGCTGGACCGCGACCGGAGGACGGGGCGCGGCCGCACGGATCAAGGGGGCACCGATGGCCGAGTTCAGCGACCCTGGCCTCGCGCCGACCCCCAGGTCCGGCGGCCAGCCAGGCGGACATGGGGGTGCGACGATCGCCGCCCGGATGGACCGGCTGCCGATCACCCGCACGCATCGCCATGCGACGGTCGCGGTCGGCCTCGGCATGTTCTTCGACATCTACGAGGTCTTCCTGGCCGGCGTGCTCAGCGGCGTGCTGACCACGCAGTTCCACCTGACCAAGGCCCTGCTGGCGCCGGTACTGGGCTCCACGTTCATCGGCATGTTCCTCGGCGCGCTGGTGCTCGGCCGGGCAGCGGACCGGTTCGGCCGGCGTGGCGCGTTCCTGCTCAACCTGGCGCTGTACTCGGTGTTCTCGCTGTTCGGCGCGTTTAGCCCGAACGCCGTGTGGCTGATGGTCACGCGGTTCTTCGCCGGCCTCGGGCTGGGCGCCGAGCTGCCGCTGGCCGACGCGTACCTGAGCGACCTGCTGCCCGCCGGCCGCCGGGGTCGCTACATCGCCTGGGCATACACGATCTCGTTCGTCGGGGTCCCGTTCGTCGGGTTCCTGGCGCACTCGCTGTTCGAGATCACCGTGCTCGGGCTGGCCGGCTGGCGGTGGATCTTCATCCTCGGCGCGCTGGGTTCGGTCGTGGTGTTCTTCCTGCGGCGGGGGCTGCCCGAGTCACCGCGCTGGCTGGAGACCGTGGGCCGCACCGAGGAGGCCGAGCAGATCACCGCCCGGTTCGAGGACGAGGCCCGCGCCGCCGGCCAGGAGCTGCCCGAGCCCGAAACCCCTGCCGACTCCGCGAGCGACACCCGCACCCCGGGCGTCGAGCCCATCCGCAACCTGTTCCGACCGCCGTACGGCAAGCGCACCGGGATGATGCTGGTCTTCCACCTGATGCAGACGTTCGGCTACTACGGCTTCGGCACGCTGGTGCCCGTGGTGCTGGCCGCGAAGGGGTTCCCGGTCGGCCAGTCGCTGCTCTTCACGGCGGTGACCTATCTCGGCTACCCGGTCGGCTCCGCGCTGTCGCTGCCGATCGTGGAGCGGGTCGAGCGCAAGTTCCTGATCATCGGGGCGGCGGTCGGCATGGCGCTGTTCGGGCTGTTGTTCGGGCTGTCCCACGCGATGGCGCCGATCCTGATCTTCGGCTTCCTGTACACGGCGACCAGCAACCTGTTCTCGAACGCGTACCACATCTACCAGGGGGAGATCTTCCCGACGGGGCTGCGCGCGACGGCGGCCAGCGGCACCTACGCGCTGTCGCGGCTGGTCACGGCGGTGATGCCGTTCGTGCTGGTGCCGCTGCTGAACAGCGCCGGCGTGGGTGCGCTGTTCACCGTGGTCTGCGGCGCGATGGCCGTGGTCGCGGTGGACGTCGCACTGTTCGGGCCACGGACCACCGGCCGCCGCCTGGAGACGGTCAACCGCTGACCTCGCTCGACGCCAGCAGCTGTTCGATCAGGGTCGCGGCCAGCCAGCTCCCGTACTGCTCCGCCGACCAGCCAAGGCGGCCGACCAGCATGGCGTAGAGCGTCGGATGGTTGAGCGTGTAGAGCACGTCGGTGGCCCGGTCCTCGGTGAGGCCGGCGCGCAGCGAGCCCTTGCGCGCAAGCGCCCGGATCGTCTGCCGCTGGTTGTCGTGGAACTCCGCCTGCATCTTCTCCCAGAGCGCGGCGAGCTCTTCGTCAGCCGGCGCGGCCGCCCGGATCACCTCGACGACCGGCGCGATCCGGGCCTTGACCTGTACGGAGCCGGCCACCTGCAGCCGTAGGTGCTCGCGCGGGTCGGGTGCGGCGATCATCTCCCGGAACCACTCCTGCTCGACGACCGGACGCGGGTCCGGACCGTCCTTCACGGCGTGGTCCCAGGCCGCGACCAGCAGCAGCCGCTTGGTCCGGTAGGCCAGCTTGACGGTCGGCACCGCGACCTCGGCCGCCTCGGCGATGTCGGCCAGCGTGGTGCGCACGTAGCCGCGGGCGATGAACTCGCGGCGGGCAGCCGCCGCGATCTCGGCCCTGGTCGCGGCGGCCTGGGCCTCGCGCTTGGGCGAGCGGTAGGCGCGCTGACCCTTGACAACCTCCTTCATCGTGCTCACCATACCGGTCAAGATATTGACTATCTCCTTCAGATAGTCAAATTGAGGAGGGGACATGACCGGGACGGTGTCGGTGCGACACGGGGTCGGGCTCGAGCAGGTGCTGGCGGCGATCGACACCCACGGCGTCGAGCTGGCCGGGTCCGACCGGCTGCCCGACGCGGTGTACCGCGCCTGCCTGGAGGCCGGGCTGTACCGGTTGTGCCTGGCCGGCGAGCTCGGCGGGCTGCGGATCCCGCTCCCGGACACGATGTCGATCATCGAGGAGCTGTCCTACGCGGACGGCTCGGCCGGCTGGTGCGTCACGGTCGGCAACGTCAGCGCGTCCCTGCTGGCCGGGATCGACGAGCCGAGGGCCAGGGAGATCGCCGTACGGCCGTCGCAGCTCAGCATCGCCGGTGGCTTTCCCCCCGTCGGCCGGGCCGAGCCGGTCGACGGGGGCTATCGGTTGACCGGGCACTGGTCGTTCGCCAGCGGCTCCACCTCGGCGACCTGGCTGCTCGGCGGTGCCCTGGTGACTCCCGCCGGGCCGCCGCTGGTCGCCTTCTTTCCCGCCGACCAGGCGCGCGTCGTGCCGAACTGGGAGGTCACCGGCCTGCGGGCGACCGGTAGCCACGACGTCGTCGCCGAGGACGTCCTCGTGCCGGCGGGGCGGACGACGCCGCTGGTCGGCGGGCCGCGCTGGTCGGCGGACCCGATCGCGGCGGTGCCGTTCTTCGCACTCGGCACGCTGCTCGGCGTTGTCCCGGTCGGCATCGCCCAGCGCGCGCTCGACGAGGTGCTCGAGCTGGCCGCCACGAAGGTCCGGTTCGGCCGGTCCTCGCCGTTGCTGCACGACCACGGGTTCAAGGACGGTTTCAGCGCGGTGCAGGTCCAGCTGGCCGCCGCGCGCAGCCACCTGTTCGAGCAGGCCGGCGAGGTGTGGCGCGGGGCGATGGAGGGCGCGGTCACTCCGGCCGCGCAGGCCGGGGCCACCCTCGCCATGGGGCTGGCCGCCGACGCCGCGCTGGCCGCCGCCCGGTTCGCCCACGAGGCAGCCGGTACCGCGTCGATCCGCACCGGCAGTGTGCTGTCACGCTGCCTGAACGACGTCACCGTCGCCACCCGGCACGTCGCGTTCAGCCCGTTCGCCAGGGGAAACGCCGCCCGCGTGCTGCTGGGCCTACCCCCGGAGCACTGAGCCGCCGTCGATGTGGGGTGGGTTCGTCAAAAGAATTCGGCGGTCGGGCACTAGCCCCGTTGGCGGCAATCTCCCTAGTCTGGATTCACTTCATGCCGCGACGAGGAGGCCGGGTGGCAGACACCGTCCCCATGCCCGACCTGGCCACGACCGCGCACGCAGCCGCCCCAGCCAACGGCCCACATCCCGCCGACGGAGCCGTGCACCGCGCCGACCAGGCCGGGGTGGCCACCCTCACCCTCGAGCGGGGCAGACACAACGCGCTCACCGCTCCCCTGCTCGACCGACTCGGCGAGGCGCTGGCGGCCTGCGAGACGGACCCCGAGGTCCGGGCGGTCGTGCTCACCGGGGCCGGGCGGTCGTTCTCGGTCGGCGCCGACCTGGGTGTCGGGCCGTCCGTGCTCGAAGCGGCTTTTATCGCAGACGGTGCACTCGAGCGGCCCGGGTACCGGGAGCCGGCCGGGCGGGTCACCGTCGCCATGCACCGGATGCGCACGCCGGTGATCGCCGCGGTGAACGGGGACGCGGTCGGCGGTGGGGCCACCGTCACGCTGGCGGCCGACCTGCGGTTCGTGGCCGACACCGCCCGCTACGGCTTCCCGTTCACCCGGCTCGGGGTGTGCCCGGAGGGGGCGTCCACGTACCTGCTGCCGAGGCTGGTCGGGCCGTCCCGGGCGGCGGACTGGCTGCTCAGCGGCCGGCTGGTCGACGCGACCGAGGCCGACCGGGCCGGCCTGGTGACCAGGCTGCTGCCGGCCGGGGAGGTACTGGCCGCCGCGCAGGAGTACGCCCGTGCGCTGGCCGCGACAGCGTCCCCGGCCGCGGTCGCCGCCACCCGGGCGCTGCTGAACGCCGCCCCGACCGATCCGGCCGCCGCGTCCGACGCGGAGAGCCGGGCGATCGTCGAGCTGTCCACCGGGGCGGACTGCCCGGAAGGCATCGCCGCGTTCCTCGAGCGCCGGCCGCCGCGGTTCGCCGCATGGGCGGGCGCGAACCACCCCGCGGCCGGTAGGAAGTAACCACCCGACCCTGAAGGGCCAACGATGACCTCGCCCGAGATCCGCTGCGGCGACCGGAGCCGCACCCACGCCGAGGCCCTGCGGCGGGCATCCCTGATCGCCGCCGGACTGGCCCGCCTCGGCGTGCAGCCTGGTGACCGGGTCGCCGTCATACTGCGCAACGACATCGAGTTCCTCGAGGTCAGCGTCGGTGTAGGGCAGCTCGGTGCGATCCCGGTACCGGTGAACTGGCACTGGAAGGGCACCGAGCTCGGCTACCTGCTCTCCGACAGCGGCGCCACGGCCGCGTTCGTGCACCGCGACCTGGCCCCGGTGGTCGCCGAGGTGCTCACCACACCGATCCCGGTG
>DATAYB010000567.1:0-4120 GCA_036272795.1 Pseudonocardia sp. | reverse complement strand
CTCTACGGCCACGAGCTGACCCGCGAGCTCACCCCGTACGCGGCCAACCTGGGGCGGGTCGTCGCGCTG
Source organism: Pseudonocardia sp. (assembly GCA_036272795.1). GTDB lineage: Bacteria > Actinomycetota > Actinomycetes > Mycobacteriales > Pseudonocardiaceae > Pseudonocardia. The sequence continues at coordinate 4,051 of DATAYB010000567.1, read as the reverse complement.
CGTGAGGGGTCCGACTTCGTCGGCAGGGACGCGCTGGCCGCCCGTTCTGAGGCGGGCGAGCCGCGTCGACTGGTGGGGCTGCTGGGTTCGGGGCGGCGGCCACCCCGGGCGGGCTACCCGGTGCTGGACACGGCGGGTGCCACGATCGGCGCCGTGACCAGCGGCGCGCTCTCCCCCACGCTCGGCCAGCCGATCGCGATGGCCTACCTGGACGCCGAGCACGCCGCGCCGGGCAACCCGGTGACCATCGACCTGCGCGGGCGCGCCGAGCCCGGGCGCGTGGTGCCGCTGCCGTTCTACCGCCGGTCCCGCTGACCCGCCGCCCTCCCCGCACCCCTGAAGGAGCACCGCCATGTCCGTTCCCCCGGACCTGCAGTACACCGCCGAGCACGAGTGGGTGCGCCTGGACGGCGACGTCGCGACGATCGGCATCACCGAGTTCGCGGCCTCCGCGCTGGGTGACGTGGTCTTCGTCGGGCTGCCCGACGTCGGCGCCCGCCTCACCGCCGGCCAGGTGTGTGGCGAGGTGGAGTCGACCAAGTCGGTCAGCGACCTCTACAACCCCGTGGACGGCGAGGTCGTCGAGGTCAACGCGGCGCTGGCCGCCGAGCCCGGTGCCGTGAACACCGACCCGTACGGCGCGGGTTGGCTGTTCCGGCTGCGGGTCAACGGCCCGGTGGAGCTGCTCGACGCAGCGGGCTACGTCGCCCAGCACGGCGGCGCGGACCTGTAGGCGCCTCCGTCCGAGGGAACTGGCCGAGCGGCGCGGGATCAGCGGGCGCCGGGGTCAGCGGGCGCCGGGTCAGCCCCGGCCGTGCGGGATGCGGCAGCCTGCACCAGAGGAGATCGGGCCCGCCATGACCGGGCGGCCGGGCGGCGGGCCCAGCTCGGCGGGTACCTGGCCGGTGATCGCATCCATGCAGCTCTCCACGTCGCCGATGCCGTCGCCCCGGCCGTCGACCCACATGTCCAGGTGCGGCAGCCCGTAGGCGGAGGCTCCGGAGTCCTCCACGATGACGTACCGCAGCACGGTCGGAAGGTAGAACTTGGTGCCCTTCGGGTAGAGCATGCCCTGGCCGCCAGAGCCGGGAACGGCGACGGTGATCGGGTCCTCGAAGGTGCCCTGTCCACCGGCGACCTGGTGCAGCACGGCGCAGCACACCTCGGAGGACCCCGGTGGCGTGTTGTCCGCGAACGAGTACCCGGTGAGCTGGATGGTGATCTTCTTACCGGGCGCGGCCGCCGGAGGCGGCGGTGGGGGCGGCGGCACGCTGGGTGGCGCGGCGGCCGGCGTGGAGCGGGGCGGGGCGGCCGGGGCACTCGGGGCCGGCGCCTCGGGAGCCCTGCCGGTCGACCCGCAGCTGCCCAGCAGCACGGCGGTCAGCAGTGCGATCAGCACCGTGACCAGCACGCGGGCTGCGCGGACCATCAGAGTCTCCAGCTTCGGGCGACGAGGGAGCAACCGGGGAGCGGCGCCTCGCACGATCCGGTGGACCGCCGATGAAACCGCTGGACACGGTACTCGGCCGGGTGGTGGAGAGATCACCTGGGGGCCGGCCCTGACCCGCCAGGTCAGTGGTTCTCGGCGTCCTCGAAGATCAGGAAAGTCCGGGTGGCGAGTACCCCCGGCACCGCCTGGAGCTGGTCCAGCACGACCCTGCGCAGCGCGGCGTTGTCTGCGGCGCGGACCAGCAGGATCACGTCGAAGTCACCGCCGACCAGCGCCATGTGCCGCACCTCCGGGATGTCGCGCAGCCGCGCCTTCAGGTCGCGCCACGAGTTCTGCCGCACCGACAGTGTGATGTACGCCGATGTGGCGAGCCCCAGCCGGACCGGGTCCACGGTCGCGCTGAACCCGGTGATCACGCCTGTCGAGGTGAGCCGCTCGAGCCGGGCGTAGGCGTTCGCCCTGGAGATCCGGACCTTCTCGGCCAGGGCGCGCACCGACAGTCGCCCGTCGACGCGGAGCTCGTCGACGATGCGCAGGTCGATGTCGTCCAGGGTCTCGGCCATCTGTCTCGTCTCCTCCCCCGCACCGCGGGTCGGTTGGACCAGATGACACGGGCTGACGGTCTGAACGGTTCAAGCGTCTCATAATCCTGTTCGAACATGGCCACACGCCTCAAGCGGGAGAACGATTCGAGCTAAATGTCGTCCCGCGCGGAGGTTTTCATGGCCATCACGGTCGACCGTCCACTTTCCGCGAACGCCCTGGTCCGGCTGCTCGACGAGCACGGGGTGCCGGTGCCCGGCGCCGGCCCGCTGCCCCCGGAGGACGAGCTGCTCGCCGGCTACCGGGCGATGGTGCTGGCGCGGCGGCTGAACGAGCAGGCGGGTGCGCTGGTCAGGCAGGGTCGCCTCGCGGTGTACCCGTCCTCGCACGGTCAGGAGGCCTGCCAGGTCGCCGCTGCACGGGTGCTCGCCGACGGCGACTGGCTGTTCCCCACGTACCGGGACACCGCGGCGATCGTGGCGCGCGGGGTCGACCCGGTCGAGGTGCTCGCCATGCTGCGCGGCGACTGGCACTGCGGCTACGACACCCCGGCGCACCGGGTCGCGCCGCAGGCGACGCCGCTGGCCACGCAGCTGCCGCACGCGGTCGGGGTGGCGTACGCGGCGCGGCTGAAGGGCGAGCCGACCGTGGCGATGGCGCTGTGCGGCGACGGTGCGACCAGTGAGGGCGACTTCCACGAGGCGCTCAACTTCGCCGCCGTGTTCGCCGCGCCGGTGGTGTTCTTCGTGCAGAACAACAAGTACGCGATCTCCGTGCCGCTGGCCCGCCAGTCCGCGGCGGCCTCGCTCGCCGACAAGGCGGTCGGCTACGGCATGCCGGGTGTGCGGGTGGACGGCAACGACCTGGCCGCGCTGACCTCGGTGCTCACCGCCGCGGTGGACCGGGCCAGGGCGGGCGCCGGGCCCACCCTGGTCGAGGCGGACACGTACCGGATCCAGGCGCACACGAACGCCGACGACGCCAGCCGGTACCGCACCGACGACGAGGTGCAGCGGTGGGTGCCGCGCGACCCGCTGACCCGACTGCGGACCTACCTCACCGGGCGCGGCCAGCTGGACGCCGCCGCCGAGGCCGAGCTCACCGCCGCCGCCGAGGCGCTCGCCGCCCACGTGCGCACCGGCGTGGCGGCCGAGGTAACGGTCGACCCGCTGGAGCTGTTCGCGCACGTCACGGCGGGTGGCAGCGGCCAGCGCGACGAGCAGCGCGCGCTGCTGCGCGAGGAGTTGGCGGCCGACGCGGCCTCCGTGGCCGACGGGGTGGAGGGGTTCTGATGACCGCGGTGAAGCTGACCATGGCGCAGTCGATCAACGCCGCGCTGCGCGACGCGATCGCCGCCGACGACACAGTGCTGGTGTTCGGTGAGGACGTCGGCCGCCTGGGCGGGGTGTTCCGGGTGACCGACGGGCTGACCGAGACGTTCGGCGAGCAGCGCTGCTTCGACACCCCGCTGGCCGAGTCCGGCATCGTCGGCATGGCGGTCGGCATGGCCATGAACGGCATGCGCCCGGTGGTGGAGATGCAGTTCGACGCGTTCGCGTATCCGGCCTTCGAGCAGATCGCCAGCCACGTGGCCAAGATGGCAAACCGGACCAGGGGCCGCGTGCGGCTGCCCATGGTGATCCGCATCCCGTACGCCGGCGGCATCGGCGGGGTGGAGCACCACTGCGACTCCTCCGAGGCCTACTACGCGCACACCCCGGGCCTGACGGTGCTCGCGCCGGCGACGAACGCCGACGCCTACGGGCTGCTGCGGGCGGCGATCGAGAGTCCCGACCCGGTGGTGTTCCTGGAGCCGAAGAAGCACTACTTCAGCCGTGAGGAGGTCGACGTCGAGCGGGCCGTACCGCCGATCGGGCGGGCCGTCGTCCGCCGGCCGGGCCGCGACGCCACGCTGATCGCCTACGGCCCCTCCGTGCCGACCGCGCTCGCCGCCGCCGAGCAGGGCGCCGCCGAGGGCCGCGACATCGGCGTCGTGGACGTCCGCTCCATCGTGCCGTTCGACGACGACACGGTGGCCGAGGCGGTCCGGGCCACCGG
>DATAYB010000566.1:0-8536 GCA_036272795.1 Pseudonocardia sp. | reverse complement strand
GCGCGGTAGAGCTCGTCGACGGTGCCGGGCCGGAACGCGTTGCGCACCTCCGGCCGGTCGAACGCGATCCGCACGGTGCCGTGCTCGGCGTGGCGGTGGTAGGTGATGTCGGCAAAGTCGAAGCCGTCGACCTGCCGCCAGACGGCGGGGTCGAAGGTCTGCGAGACCGGAGGGGTCACTGTGCTCACGGGGCACCACAATATGGGGCCGCCCAGGTACGGCCGGGGCCTGGCCGTACCTGGGCGGCGGTGGGGGCGAGCGGACGCGCCGGCTGGGTGGTCCGGCGCGGCGTCCTGGGGGACGTTCCGCTCAGCCGTTGCCGGTGCCCGAGGTGCTCTCGGAGCTGGTGTGCGACGAGTTGGACTTGACCGCGTTCGTGGCCGTGTGCGACGAGCTGGTGCCGCTGCCGGTGCTGGACGAGCCGGTGCTGGACGAGCTGGTCGAGCTGCCGGAGCCGGTCACCGAGCCGTAGCACGGCGCGCCCCATAGTCCGGTGTGCTTCTTCTCCGCCTGCGCCTCGGCCGCCTTGATCTCGGCGGCGTTGCCGACCGGCTGCGGGCTCTCGTAGTACCGGGCCATGCCGGCCCCGACGGCCATCACCGAGTAGTCGGCCCCGTTGGGCAGCCGCAGGAACGCGAGCTTGTTGCCGGCGCGGTCCGTTGCGGGCTGGGTCGGGTCGGTGACCAGCGTGACCGTGGTGTTGTTCAGCGTCTTGACCGCGTAGGCCTTCGACGTGGTCGCGCCGCACTGTTCCTTGTCCACCCGGGGCGCCACGATGCCGAGGATCTCGACGACGCCGTTGACCGCGCCGGACACCTCCACGGTGTCCCCGTCGATCACCTTGGTGATGGTCACCGAAGGGCCGACGGTGGAGTCGACCGCCACCGGAGCGGGGTTGACCCCCGCCGGGCCGCCGGGGCCCGAGGTGGCGATCAGCTTGGCGCTGCCCAGCGCGGCCAGCCCGATCAGGCCCGCCGCACCCGCGCCGAGCCAGATCCACTTCTTGCTCCTGGCCAGCGCGCCGGGGCGGCCGCCGGGGGCGTTGTTCGGTGGCCGGTTGGTCGCCTCGAGGCGGACCGGCCGGCGGTTGCTGACGGTGCGCGACTCGCTGCTCTCACCGCGGTTCGACCTGGACCGGGACTCCGAAGGGGCCGTCCAGTTGATCGGCACCGGCCGTTCCCCGGACTCCGTCTCCGTGGTGGGGCCGCTGCCTTCGGCGGTGGCCTTCTGGTCGGTCTGCTCGGGGGAGGTGCGCGGGACCGCGACGGTCGCCTCGCCGTCCACGAGCAGGTCACTGGCGGTGCCCTCGGCGGCCAGCTGGCTCACCGGCACCTCGCCGGCCATGATCTCCGGGCTGCCGATCGAGCCGGAGCGCTCCACAGGGGACTGCCCCAGGCTGGGTTGTTCCACCCGGGGCTCTGCTAAGTGCGGTTGTTCCAGCCCGGCGTGCTCCACGGTGGCCTGGTTGGCGGTGGGCGGCTCCACGGCCGGCTGCTGCGCCGGGATCGCCGTCGTGCGCGCGAGCACCGAGATGGGCACCGCGCCCCTGGTCAGAGCTGCCGCGGCGGCCGAGGGGTCCGCGCTCGGCGCGTACTGTGCCGGGGCCGGCGCCGCGTACTGGGGCTGGTCGGCGTACTGGACCGGGTACCCGGTCGAGCTGTGCTCGGCGCCTGGGTACCCGGCGGCTGCGTACTCGGCCGCGTACCTCGGTTGGCCCGGGTAGTCGCCCTGGTTCGGGTAGTCGCCCTGGCTGGGGTACTGCGGCTGGCCGGGGTACTGGACCTGCGTGGGGTACCCGCCGGAGCTGGCGACGGCCGGGCTGCCGAGGGTCGGGCTGCCGAGCGGCGATCCGCCGACCGCCGAGATCCCGGTGGTCGAGCCTTCGACCGCCGAGTGCTGGGCGGTGGTCCGGGTCAGCCCACCGATCGAGCCCGTGCGCTCGGCGCTGGACTGGGTGGGCACGGCGCGCAGCGCGGGGGAGGTGGCGGTGGGGGTGAAGCCGGTCGCGGTTCCGGTTGCGGCGCTGTCCAGCGGGCCGGTGTCGCCCTGCCGCTCCGACGCGTAGCCGGTCGGCGTGCCGTAGCCGGGCCAGCGCTGCGCGGGCGGCACGCTCGCACGCGGCTCGGTGATCGACCGGATGAAGGCGACCACGTCGGCACCGTCGGCGGCCGGCACGTCCCGCAGCTCGGCGGTGACGTTCGAGTCGGACACCGTGATGGTGCCGAGCACGCCGTCGGCCATCCACTCGGCGGCGGAGAGCCGCTCGAGGGGGAAGCCCTCGCTGGCCTGGCCACTGCGGCCGTCCCGGAGCAGCAGCACCCGGTGGTTGGTCACCGCCAGCAGTCCCGCGCCCGGTCCGTAGATGCCGGCGGCCAGTCGCTGCACCGCCTCGCCCTCCCGCAGGTACGCGCCGAGTTGGCGGATCTCGCGGTGGACCTCGTAACCGGATGTCATGCGTGTGGCCGCGGCCGCAATGTCGGACCTGAGCTCCATGGCGACATCCCCCAATCGCTTGCTGGGCCGGCCGTGTCTTGCTTACGGCTCGACTTCTTGACGGGGTTAACGACCAATTCATGGGGCCGATACTGGGCCACATTCCATTTGCGACTGACGGACCAATGTCGCGCGCTGTTAACCCTTCCTTGCGCCACTAGGCCATTCGAATTACATTGATGGAATTCAAGCCGGAAGCCTTCCGGTTTCCGCAGGTCACGAGACTCTGGTGAGTAGAAACACAGTGATCGCGCTCGCAACTACTTTGCGCGCGAGTCTCAATTAGACACAGCGGTCGCTAGCGCCTCAGGCCACACAGGCGCCGCATTGTCACTCGATTGGGCTATGGCGCGTGTCACCTGAGAGGACGTAGTTCGGGCATCCGAGGCCGCCCGGATGCGAGGGGTCGGGAGGGACCCGCTGGTCGGGGGCTGCTCGGCGGCGTTCTCGACGCCGATCCCGGGCCGGCGGGCGACGCCGATCCGCGATGGGCCGGTGAGGGGAGACCCGGAGTCTCATATCGAGACCCGAGCCCCACCCGCACACCGATTGACGGGTCGCGGGCCGCATGCCAGTGTCGGTTGGAGCCGCACCCCTCATCGTCGAAGGGACCCGCCATGGCGACAGCGAGCATGGGCACCGAGGAGACGATCTTCACGTGGGGGGCGCCGCCGCTGAAGTTCGGAGCCGGCGCGGCCGATGAGGTCGGCTTCGAGATGGCCGCGCACGGGGTCCGCCGGGTCCTGATCGTGACCGACTCCGGGGTCAACGCGCTCGGCGCCCCGCAGCGCATCGCGGACAACCTGCGCCGCTACAAGATCGAGTCGGAGATCTTCGACGGGGTGCACGTCGAACCGACCGACGACTCGATGAACAAGGCCGTCGAGTACGCCCGCGCTCAGGGTGACTGGGACGGCTTCGTCGCGGTCGGCGGCGGCTCCGCGATCGACACCGCCAAGGCGATCAACCTGCTGACCAGCAACCCCGGCGACTTGATGGACTACATCAACAAGCCGATCGGCAACGCCCACGTACCGGACCGCCAGCTCAAGCCGCTCATCGCGATCCCCACGACGGCGGGCACCGGCTCGGAGTCCACCGCGATGTGCGTGCTGGACATCCTGTCGATGAAGGTCAAGACCGGGATCAGCCACTGGCGGCTGCGCCCGACCCTCGCCGTGATCGACCCGCTGCTCACCATGTCGCTGCCGCCGGAGGTCACCGCGGCCAGCGGGATGGACATCGTCTGCCACGCGGTGGAGAGCTACACCGCCCGGTACTACACCAGCTTCGACCGCAAGCAGCCCGAGCAGCGCGTCACCTACTGCGGCTCGAACCCGGTGTCGGACCTGTGGTGCGAGCGGGCCATGCAGCTGCTGGCCACGAGCTTCCGCAAGGCGGTGCACGAAGGCGCCGACAACGTCGAGGCCCGCTCGGACATGATGATGGCCGCGACCTTCGCCGGCATGGGCTTCGGCAACTCCGGGGTGCACATCCCCCACGCCAACGCCTACCCGATCGCCGGCATGGTCAAGGACTACATCCCGGCCGGCTACCCGCCGGACGAGCCGATGGTGCCGCACGGCCAGTCGGTGTCGCTGACCGCGCCCGAGGCCTTCCGGTTCTCCTTCGAGAGCGCGCCGGAACGGCACCTGCGGGCCGCCGCCCTGATGGACCCGGACGCCGACAAGCACAACGACCCGCGTGAGCAGCTGCCGTCGGTGCTGATCAAGCTGATGCGTGACATCGACATCCCGAACGGCATCGGCGGTGTCGGCTACTCCGAGGCGGACGTGCCCGACCTGGTCCCCGGCACGATGAAGCAGCAGCGCCTGCTGGCCACCTGCCCGAAGACGCCGACCGAGGACGACATCGCCGCCATCCTCACCAACTCCGTCTCGAACTGGTAGGTCGCGTACGGGCGGTTCGGCGGCCGAGTCACACTGATCGCGTGAGCCTGCCCGACCGACGAGTGTCCGACCCGAGCGTGTCCGACCCGCCGCCCGCCGCCCGCGACCTGGCCGCCGACCTCACCGCCGCCGTCGGCGGCACGGTCCGGTTCGACACGGCCAGCAGGGCGATGTGGTCGGCCGACGCCTCGAACTACCGCCGGGTGCCGATCGGCGTGGTCACGCCGCGCGACACCGCCGCCGTCGAGGCCGCGGTCGCCGTGTGCCGGGAGCACGGCGTCCCGGTGCTGCCGCGCGGCGCCGGCACGTCCATCGGTGGCCAGGCCGTCAACACCGCCGTGGTGCTCGACTTCAAGCACCTGAACCGGATCCTGGAGATCGACCCGGACGCCCGCACCGCCCGCGTCGAGCCCGGCGTCGTCTGTGACGCGCTGCGCGACGCCGGCCGGCCGCACGGGCTCACCTTCGGCCCCGACCCGTCCACGCACAACCGCTGCACGCTCGGCGGCATGATCGGCAACAACGCCTGCGGGTCGCACTCGGTGGCCTGGGGCAAGACGGTCGACAACGTGCACGCGCTCGACGTGCTGACCTACCGGGGCGAGCGCCTGTCCGTCGGCCCCGGCATCGCCACCGGAGGGACGATCCCGGGCGCCCTGCGCGGTCTGGCCGAGCGGCTGGGCGACGACGTCCGCACCGCCTTCCCCGACCTGACCCGCCGCGTCTCCGGCTACAACCTGGACCAGCTCCTGCCGGAGCGCGGGTTCGACCTCGCCAAGGCACTCGTCGGCACCGAAGGCACCTGCGTGACGATCCTCGGCGCGACGATGCGGCTGGTGGAGTCGCCCGCGGCTCGGGCGCTCGCCGTGCTCGGCTTCCCGGACGCGTACCTTGCCGCCGACCACGTGATGGTGGTCCGCGAGCACCGGCCCCTGACGATCGAGGGCATGGACGCCGGCCTGATCGCCGCGCTGCGCGCCCACCACCCCAACGAGACGGCGAGCCGCGCGCTGCCGGAGGGCGGCGGCTGGCTGTATGTGGAGACCGGCGGCGCGACCAGGGCGGAGGCCGAGGCGGCCGCCGCCGCGGTGGTGCGCGCGATGAAGCCGTACGGGGCGACGAGCGTGGTCGTCAGCGACCCGGCGGCGATGGCGGCGCTGTGGCGGATCCGGGAGGACGGCGCCGGCATCGTGACCCGGACCCCGGAGGGCGGCGAGGCCTGGCCGGGCTGGGAGGACGCCGCGGTGCCGCCGGAGCGGTTCGGCGCCTACCTGCGTGAGTTCGACGACGTGCTCGCCAAGCACGGCCGGCGCGGCGTCTACTACGGCCACTTCGGCGACGGCTGCCTGCACGTGCGGATCGACTTCGACCTGCTCACGCGCCCCGGGATCGCCAACTTCCGCGCGTTCATGGAGGACGCGGCCGACCTCGTGGTGGCACACGGCGGCTCACTGTCCGGGGAGCACGGCGACGGCCAGGCCCGCGCCGAGCTGCTGCCGCGGATGTACCCGAAGGAGATCATTGCCGGGTTCGAGGAGTTCAAGGGCATCTGGGACCCGGACGACAAGATGAACCCGGAGCGCGTGGTCCGCCCGGCCAAACTGGATGACGACCTGCGCGTCTTCGTCGGCATGCCCACGCTGCCCGACCGCCCCCAGCTGGCCTTCGCGCACGACCGGGGCAGCTTCACCAGGGCCACCCGGCGCTGCCTCGGCGTGGGTCGCTGCGTCACCGCGAACGGCGGGGTGATGTGCCCCAGCTTCCGCGCCACCGGCGAGGAGATGCACTCCACCAGGGGCAGGGCTCGGCTGCTGTTCGAGATGGCCAACGGTGAGGTGGTCAAGGACGGCTGGCAGTCCGACGAGGTCGCCGAGGCCCTGGACCTGTGCCTGTCCTGCAAGGGCTGCAAGCGGGACTGCCCGGTCGGCGTGGACATGGCCGCCTACAAGACCGAGTTCCTCGCGCAGCGGTACAAGGGGCGGCTGCGCCCGATGACGCACTACTCGATGGGCGCGCTGCCGCGCTGGTTGCGGCTGGTCGCGAGGGTCCCGGGCCTGGCGTCGGTGCTCAACGGCGCGAGCCGCCGCCCCCGCCTCGCCGCGATCGCCAAGCGCCTCGGCGGCATCGCCCCCGAACGTGACATCCCACCGCTGGCCCCGCGTACCTTCCGCGCCCAGTACCCGGGCCTGATGGAGTCCACGGCCCACCCTGACACAAACCCCGACTCGCGGGAGCGGGGGCGGCGGGTGGTGCTGTGGCCGGACACGTTCACCGACCACTTCGACCCGCACATCGCGCGCGCCGCCGTCGCCGTGCTCGAGTCGCTCGGCTACCAGGTCGAGGTCCCGGGTGGGCCCGTCTGCTGCGGGCTGACCTGGTTCTCCACCGGCCAGCTCGGCGCCGCCCGCACGGTGCTCCGCCGCACCCTCGAGACGCTGCGCCCGTGGCTGGCCGACGGGGTGCCGATCGTGGTGCTGGAGCCCAGCTGCGCGGCCGCCCTGCGTGCCGACCTGCCCGAGCTGGTGCCCGCCGACCCTGCCGCGACCGACCTCGCCGGCGCGGTACGCACGTTCGCCGAGGTGCTCGCCGAACACACCGACGAGCTGGCCGACCGCTCCGACCGCGAGCTCGGGCTGCGCGCGCTCGTCCAGGTGCACTGTCACCAGCACGCCGACCTCGGTGCCGCCGACGACCGTGCCGTGCTCACGGCGCTCGGCGTCGACGCCACCGTGCTGGACTCCGGCTGCTGCGGGCTGGCGGGCAACTTCGGCTTCGAGAAGGGGCACTACGACGTGTCGATGGCCTGCGCGGAGCGGGTGCTGCTGCCGGCGGTACGGGCGGCTGAGGCGGACGTCGCGGTCCTCGCCGACGGGTTCAGCTGCCGCACCCAGCTCCGGCAGGCCGGCCAGCGCGAACCCGTCCACCTGGCCCAACTGGCCGCCCGCGCGCTGCACATCCCCACGCCCTGACAGCGACCGCGGCGCGGCTCAGCTTTCGGTGAGCTGGCCGTCCGCGACCGTCCAGCGTCGGGTGACGCGCACGGTGTCCAGCATCCGCCGGTCGTGGGTGACGAGCAGCAGCGTGCCGGGGAACGAGTCGAGCGCGGACTCGAGCTGCTCGATGGCGGGCAGGTCGAGGTGGTTGGTCGGCTCGTCGAGCACCAGCAGGTTGACCTCGCGGGCCTGCAGCAGGGCGAGCGCGGCGCGGGTGCGCTCGCCGGGGGACAGCGACGCGGCGGGCCGGGTGGCGTGCACCGAGGTGAGCCCGAACTTGGCGAGCAGCGTGCGCACGTCCGGCTCGGTCCAGGTCGGTACCTCGGCGCCGAAGGCGTCCGCGAGCGGACGGCCGCCGAGGAACAGCCCGCGCGCCTGGTCGACCTCGCCGACCCGCACCCCCGGGCCGAGCGCGGCGGAGCCCGAGGTCAGCGGCAGCCGGCCGAGCAGCGCGCCGAGCAACGTCGACTTGCCGGAGCCGTTCGCACCGGTGATCGCGATGCGGTCCGCCCAGTCCACCTGGGCGTCGATGGGCCCGAGCCGGAACCCGCCGCGCTCGACCACGGCGGCGCGCAGCGTGGCTACCACCGCGCCCGCGCGTGGGGCCGCCGCGATGGTCATGCGCAGCTGCCACTCCTTGCGCGGCTCCTCGACCACTTCCAGCCGCTCGATCCGGCGCTCGCTCTGGCGCACCTTGGCGGCCTGCTTCTCGCTGGTCTCGGCGCGCAGGTTCCTGCCGAGCTTGTCGTTGTCGGGTGCCTTGCGGCGGGCGTTGCGCACGCCGGCGGCCATCCAGTTGCGTTGGGTGCGGGCGCGCTCGGTCAGGTCGGACACGGTGTCTGCGTACTGCTCGTAGGCCTCGCGCGCGTGCCGCCTCGCGACCTCCCGCTCGTCCAGGTACGCCTGGTAGCCGCCCTGGTAGACGCCGACCCGCTGCTGTGCGAGATCGAGCTCGACGACCCGGTTCACGGTCCTGGCCAGGAACTCCCGGTCGTGGCTGACGATCACCGCCGGGGCGCGCAGGCCACCGACGAACGCCTCCAGCCGGGCCAGCCCGTCCAGGTCCAGGTCGTTGGTGGGCTCGTCCAGCAGCAGCACGTCGTACCGGGAGGCGAGCAGCGTGGCCAGCCCGGCGCGCGC